>NZ_JAMYNB010000004.1:0-485754 GCF_040318795.1 Mesorhizobium sp. M1004 | reverse complement strand
TTGTGTTCTTTCTTGCCCGCTCGGCGCTCCCCTCGTCCCCCCCCCCCTCCCGCGCCCCCGCCCCCCCAAACACCCCCCCCCCCCCGGGGGGGGGCGCCCCCCCCCCCCCCCCCTTCGTTTTCGCAAGCTTCGAAATCAGTCCTTTTCGAAGATGCGTGCCTTGGCGACGACGCCAGCGATTGCGCCGCCGATCAGCGGCGCAACGATGAACAGCCAGAGCTGGCTGAGGGCTGCGCCGCCGGTAAACAGCGCCGGGCCGATCGAACGCGCCGGATTGAGCGAGGTGCCGGTCACCGGGATCATTGCGAAGTGCAGTCCGGCCAGCGTCAGGCCAATGACCAGGCCGGCGAACGTCGTCGAGTGCTTCTCGGCGGTGACGCCGAGGATGACGGTGACGAAGGTGAAGGTGCCGATCAGCTCCCACAGGAAGGCCGAACTCGTCCCCCATTTCGCCACGTCCCAGCCATTGGCGCCGAAACCGGTGGTGTGCCCGCCGGTCTGGCCGGAGACGATGATCCACAGCGCCAGCGAGGCCAGAATGGCGCCGATGATCTGCGCGATCCAGTAAGGAATGACATCCTTGGCCGGCAGCCGGCCGGCAAGGAAGACGCCGAGCGTGACGGCCGGGTTGAGATGTGCGCCTGAGATGGGACCCACCGCGTAAGCCGCCGCAATCAGGCCGATGCCGAACGCCAGGCCGATGGCTTCCTGGCCCAGCGGCAAGTCGGCGAGAAAGCCACCCGTCGCCACCGACGCCGTGCCGATAAACACCAATAGAAATGTCCCTAGAACTTCCGCAAGATACGTTTTCATTGCCCTCTCCTCGTATCGATCCGTCGGTCCGCTTTTCCGCGCCGCGAATCATGGCGCAAAGAGTATTCCCAACGCAAAAGCTTGGAAAGCAGAGCATTTGCGCCACAGATCGTGCTTACGGCGGCCAGTTACCAACATTAGAGACCTTGCATATATTTGAGATTTGTTATCGCCGGCGGGCAGACATTTGCCGGCGGGGAAAATCGTCGGCCGCGAGCGGAAGGCCTCGTCGCCGCGAAATTCAAGCGGGGTTCAATCTCGACGCGAAACGCTCTAAGAGCAGGCCGAAAGATACTGTGCTCGATAGATGGAATGACGAATGCGACTGGGCGGACGGCTGGCGGCAGCCATTGAAGTGCTGGACGACATTGGCCGGCGCCACCGGCCGGTGGCCGATGCGCTGAAAGATTGGGGCCTGTCGCATCGCTTTGCGGGCGGCGGCGACCGCGCGGCGATCGGCAACATCGTCTACGACGCGCTGCGCCACAAACGTTCCGCCGGCTGGCTTTTGGGTGAAGACACGCCCCGCGCCATCGGCTTCGGCGCGCTGCTCATCGAATGGGGCCAGACGCCGCAGTCGCTCAACGATGCGCTCGAGGGCGACAAGTTCGCGCCACCGTTGCTCAGCGCCGCCGAGTTGCAGGCGCTGGCCGAGCGCCGGCCTGAAGACGCGCCGGAGGCGGTGCGGGCGGACGTACCCGACTGGTGCGCGCCGTTGTTCGAACGAGCCTTTGGCGCAGACTGGGTTGCGGAAGGGGCGGCTTTGGCGACCCGCCCGCCGCTCGACATCAGGGTCAACACGCTGCAGTCCGACCGCGCCAAAGTGCTGGCGGAACTCGCCGACACCGGCGCCAAGGCAGCTGCTATTGCGCCGCAAGGCATTCGCATCCCGCCCATCGACGGCGACGGCCGGCACCCCAACGTACAGGCCGAGCCGGCTTTCCAAAAGGGCTGGTTCGAGGTTCAGGACGAGGGTTCGCAGATCGTTGCAACCCTTGCCGGCGCGCAAGCCGGGATGCAGGTGCTCGATTTCTGCGCCGGCGCCGGCGGCAAGACGCTGGCGCTATCTGCGGCGATGGCCAACAAAGGCCAGGTCTTCGCCCATGATGCCGAAAAGGCGCGGCTGGCGCCGATCTTCGACCGCATCCGCCGTTCGGAAAACCGCAACGTCCAGGTTGTCACCAAGCCGGCTGAGCTCAGCCCCCTCGCAGGCCACATGGACATCGTGCTGGTCGATGCGCCCTGCACCGGCAGCGGCACCTGGCGGCGCCGTCCAGACGCCAAATGGCGGCTGACGCAAAGACAGCTCGATGCCCGCAAGGGCGAGCAGTCGGCGATCCTCGATGCGGCGAATGCCTATGTCAAACCGGGCGGCCTGCTGGTCTACATCACCTGTTCGGTGTTCGACGAGGAGAATGGCGAGCAGGTCGCCGCCTTTCGCGAACGGCACAAGGGCTTCGTCCCGGTCGATCATCGCGCGCTCTGGGATGCCAGCTTCCCCGGTCACGCAGCGGCCGCCCGGATCGGCAAGACAAGCGATATCTCGCTGTCGCCGGCTCTGAGCGGCACCGACGGGTTCCATTTCTGTGCGCTGCGTCGGGCGAATTGACGCTGCGATTGACAGGCTGACATAGCGCCAGTTGCAGATGCGCGGCGTCGGCCGCCAGACGGGGTAGAATTCTTGCAAAGATATGTGTCGCTTCTGCTTTTCCTCCTTCTGGTGCTCGGCGGCGGCCTGTTGATCGGCTATGCGACGCTGCCGGGTGAATGGTATGCCTCGCTCGCCAAGCCGCCCTTCAACCCGCCCAACTGGGTCTTCGCGCCGGCCTGGACGCTCCTCTATGTGCTGATCGCCGTGGCCGGCTGGCGGACATGGGAGCGGGAACGAGCAGCCGCCGCGATGAAGATCTGGGCCCTCCAGCTTGTTCTGAACTTCGCGTGGTCGCCGACTTTCTTCGGCGCCAAACAGATGGGGCCGGCACTGGTCGTGATCCTGGCTCTTCTCGCCAGCATTGCGCTGTTCATAGCCACGGTGTGGAACCGCGACCGGGTTTCCGGCTGGCTGTTTGCGCCCTATGCCGCGTGGGTAGCCTTCGCCACCTTGCTCAACGCGTCGCTGCTCCTGTTGAACTGAGTGCTTTGCTGCAGTGCAGCAAAAGCATTTGCGTGGCGTTCAGGCGTCTGCGATAAGCTTTGCAGATAAATCAGGGCGATGGCCATGGCAGCAAAGATCGTACCCGCACCCGATTATGAGGACCGCGTCAGGGCGTCGTTCGCGCGCCAGCAGGCGATGGCGACCATCGGCGCCGAACTGACGCTTGTGACGCCGGGCATCATCGAGATCGAAATGCCCTATTCGGCCGCACTCACGCAGCAGCATGGTTTCCTGCATGCCGGCGTGATTTCGACCGCACTGGACTCGGCTTGCGGCTACGCCGCGTTCTCGCTGATGCCGGAAAATTCCGGCGTGCTGACCATCGAGTTCAAGGTCAACCTCCTGGCGCCCGGCCGGGGCGAACGCTTCCTGTTCCGCGGCTCGGTGACCAAGCCCGGCCGCACCATCATCGTCGCCGACGGCCAGGCCTACGCCTTTGCCGCCGATGGCGAGGCCAAGCTGATCGCGACCATGACCGGCACGATGATGACGGTGGTTGGCCGTGACGGGATAGCAGGCTGATGGCCAAAATTACGCGAATTGGTGGCAAGGACGTCCTCTTCGTCATGGCGGCGCAGGCCGAGTACGGTCCGCATCTGCAAAAACTGTTCACGCCGCTGATGACGGGCGTCGGCCCGGTAGAGGCAGGTGTGCGGCTCGGCGCCGAACTGTCATGGCTGAAATCCGAGAAGGCGTTGCCCGATCTCGTCGTCTCGCTCGGCTCCGCCGGCAGCCGCACACTAGAGCAGACGGAAATCTACCAGGCGGTCTCGGTCAGCTATCGCGACATCGACGCTTCGCCGCTAGGCTTCGAAAAAGGCGCGACGCCGTTCCTCGACCTGCCGGTGACCGTCCCGCTATCATTCAGGATACCGGGCATGAAAGAAGCCAGCCTGTCGACCGGCGGCGCCATCATCACCGGCGCCGCCTACGACGCCATCGCCGCCGATATGGTCGACATGGAAACCTTCGCCTGCCTGCGCGCCTGCCAGTTGTTCGATATCCCGCTTATCGGCCTGCGCGGCATTTCAGACGGTGCAGCCGATCTGCGCCACGTTGGAGACTGGACCGAATATCTGCATGTCATCGACGAGAAGCTGGCGGATGCGGTCGTGCGCCTCGAACAGGCCATCGGCTCCGGCACGCTACACAAGGAGCAGCCTGGGCAAGAGCCGGCAGCGCTCTGAAAGTCGGGCTACGCACCCCATTGCGCCGACTCGTTTCTTTCTCTAAAGGCTCGCCATGACGACAGCCAATCATCCCGATACAGTCCTGATTGTCGATTTCGGCAGTCAGTTTACGCAGCTCATCGCCCGCCGCATCCGCGAGGCCGGCGTGTTTTCCGAGATCGTGCCGTTTCAATCGGCCGAAGCTGCCTTCAAGCGTATCAATCCAAAAGCCGTGATCCTGTCGGGCGGTCCCGCCTCGACATCGGACATCGGCAGCCCGCGCGCTCCGCAGATCGTCTTCGATGCCGGCGTGCCGGTGCTCGGTATCTGCTACGGCCAGATGGCCATGTGCGTGCAGATGGGCGGCGTCGCCGAAAGCTCGAACCATCGCGAATTCGGCCGCGCCTTCGTCGAGATCGAAAAGGACAGCCCGCTGTTCGAGGGCCTGTGGGCGCCCGGCCAGCGTCACCAGGTGTGGATGAGCCATGGCGACCGCGTCATCTCGCTGCCCAAGGGGTTCGAAGTCTTCGGCAAGTCGGAAGGCTCGCCCTTCGCCATCTTCGGCAATGTCGCGCGCAAGATGTACGGCATCATGTTCCACCCCGAAGTGGTGCATACGCCGGATGGCGCCAGGCTGCTGAGAAACTTCGTGCACAACATCGCCGGCATCGAAGGCGACTGGACGATGCGCGCCTATCGTGAGCACGCGGTCGAGACCATTCGCAAACAGGTCGGCAGGGGCAAGGTGATCTGCGCGCTGTCGGGCGGCGTGGATTCATCGGTCGCTGCCTTGCTGATCCACGAAGCGGTAGGCGACCAGCTGACCTGCATTCTTGTCGACCATGGCCTTATGCGCAAGGACGAGGCGGCCGGCGTCGTGGCGATGTTCCGCCAGCACTACAATCTGCCGCTGATCCTGGTCGACGCGTCGGAAAAATTCATCTCGGCGCTGGAAGGCGAGTCCGACCCCGAGAAGAAGCGCAAGACCATCGGCCGGCTGTTCATCGAAGTGTTCGAGGAAGAGGCCAAGAAACTCGGCGGCGCCGATTTCCTGGCGCAAGGCACGCTCTATCCCGACGTCATCGAGAGCGTCTCCTTCACCGGCGGCCCGTCGGTGACCATCAAGTCGCACCACAATGTCGGCGGCCTGCCGGCGCGCATGAACATGCAGCTGGTCGAGCCGCTGCGCGAACTGTTCAAGGACGAGGTGAGGGCACTGGGCAAGGAACTCGGCCTGCCCGAAAGTTTTATTGGCCGCCATCCGTTCCCTGGACCAGGCCTTGCCATCCGCTGCCCCGGCGGTATCACCCGCGAAAAGCTCGAAATCCTGCGCGAGGCCGACGCCATCTATCTCGACGAGATCCGCAAGGCCGGCCTCTACGACGCCATCTGGCAGGCTTTCGCCGTGCTGCTTCCGGTGCAGACCGTCGGTGTGATGGGCGACGGCCGCACCTACGAATTCGTCTGCGCCCTGCGCGCCGTGACGTCCGTCGACGGCATGACCGCCGACTTCTACCACTACGACATGGCTTTCCTCGGCGCGGCGGCCACCCGCATCATCAACGAAGTCCGCGGCATCAACCGCGTCGTCTACGACGTGACGTCAAAGCCGCCAGGCACCATCGAGTGGGAGTGATTCAGGCCCACTCAAACGCCGCCGAAAACACGCCATTGTACGCCATAACTATTTGACAACACATATAAACCCATTCGGCGACAATCGGTGCGCAGAGATTGGATTGACGGACCGGCTGACGGACCTTCCGCATATTTGTAGCTCAGATTTTTCGAAGTACCGTCAGATCCAATGAGGCTCTGACGGTATTTTTTTATGCCTTAAGGAATTGAAGATAAAACAAAATTTCTGCCGAAGAGCCTCGAAATTGTACTGACGGTACTTTTCAGGAGGTAGCGGGGAATGCTGACGGACGTCGCCCTTAAAGCCCTGAACCAAAAGAGAACATCTACAAGATTGCGACGGCATGTATGTTCGCGTCATGCCCAGTGGCGCGATCTCCTTTCGGCTGGATTACAGGCTCAACGGAGGCCGCGAGACGGTCTATCTTGGCAGGTATGGACGGGACGGAATCTCGCTTGCCTCAGCCGGGAGAAGTGTCTCGACGCGAAGCGCGCTATTGGCGAGTGACGGTCGCCGGCGATAGAAAAGCAGCGCGACAAGCGCCGAGTTGTCACCCCGGTCTCCGGCCGACTTCAGCGCCGAAATGGCTACCAAACCAAAGCGATGCCCGGGCCTCCAAGGCCTCTTCTTATTCCGGCCAAGCCGGCCCGGAGCGCCGCATTCACTCACATCCCTTGAACCTGAGTGCAGAGTTGCCGCATCGAAGCCATTTGAGCAGCCGAGTTCGCGCCCGAACCCGTGCTGGTGCTGGCGGTCGTATCGCCAGCTGTATTCGAGGATCCCGACGTGCCGGTGGTTGTACCCGAACCAGTGCTGTTGCTGGCCGTGGTGTTACTGCCGGTCGAACCAGAGCTGCCTGAAGTGCCGGTGGCTGTGCCAGAGCCGGTGCCGATACTCGCCGTTGTATCACTGCCGGTCGAAGCCGAGCTACCTGACGTGCCGGTCATTGTGCCAGAGCCAGTGCCGTTACTGGCCGTCATCCTCGAGCAGTCGGAGCGAACCTGTGCCTGCTGTTCAGAGCTCAGGGACGACCAGTTCTTGCGGATCTCATCCTGCGACAGAAGTCTTCCCGAATTGGCGTCGCTGAAGAATGAGCCGGAGAGCTTGCTGTCCCAGCCGCTCGGGATACCGCTTTGGCCGGAGCCGGACGTAGAGCTCATACTGGACCCGGCCGATGAGCCGGACGTTCCGTTCGTGCCGCTGGATGTTCCCGACGACTGCGCCAAGGCCGCGGTGGCGAGACAGAGAGAGATCGCTGTAGCTGTCAAAATCTTACGTTTCATGTGAGTCTCCTTTGGGGTTCGACGCCGTTGCGGCGTCGAATCCTAATCCCGAGGAAAGGCACTTGTTCCTGTAAAGAGTGGAATTCGATGTCATGATCCTTGTGCACCAGCCTTGGCCTCGAATGCGATGCCGGAGCGCTTCAACGACGACTGACGCCTCAGGCGAGAGCTGTCCGCTACTGGGTGTTAGAGGCGATATGCGGAACGCTTCCCGAATAGTTGGGTGCCACCATCGGGTAATTGCGAGGCAGGTTCCATTTGGTTCGGTAATCGTCCGGATTCATGCCCAGTCGGCCAAGGTGCGAACTGCGTCGGGTCTCGGTTAGAGACAGGAGGGTGGCCTTTGCCGCGGCGTATAGCTCGACATGCGGAGCTCGTCTCGACCGCGCACACTCAATATGTTTTACGATGACGCCCCCAGATGTCATATGAGCGAATGCCTTTCCGGCGAAATAAATTGCTCCCAGCAGGTCGACGCTCAGCACCTTCAGCCAGCCCGCTCTAGTGAATGCCTCAATGGTTAAAGATTATCAGGCCGGCGCGTTGTTGACGATTATTACCAACCTGCCGAACGCGTGAGCGCAAGTCGACAGCACCGTGATAGCGGCCTCCCCGGCGCGCCCCTTGTCGAACCGATGCGCGCCTTCTCGACCTTGCCTCCACCCACGTCGGCTCACCCGTGCACCTTCGGTGCCCAACCGCATGGCGATGGCCAGTCCAATGCCGCTTGCAGCACCGGTTACAATGCAGTCTTGTTATCCAGGCGCATCGGGTTCGACCTCTTTCTGGGGAGCAGCAAGTGGTTCAGTCCAGCCTTCAGCGACCCGATCCACGCTCAGCAGGCTGCGCGCATAATCCTGTTGCGCGCGAACAATGGCATCGTCTTGCTGTGAGGGAAGAAAGACCGGCAAAGCAAGGCAGACACTTTGTGTGGCCAACAGCTTGTTCCAGTTCGCGATCAGCGCCTTGAAAGCGCGCCCCACCGCCCTCGGATTTCGGTCGAGGTCATAGAGGCCGAGCGGATTGATCCGTTCGTTGTTCTCCCGAAGCGCACTGTCCCAGTCCACCTGATCCGTCAGCGAGTACCAGGTGAAGCCTACGATGGGGATGCCATCGTTGCGGATCCGCAGCACGTTGGCCCACTCTTTCCACAGCCAATAGACGGCCTCGTCTCCATTGGGGCCTTCGCTGATGTTGGTCTCCGTATGCATTACGGGAAGCCGGTAGCGGTTGAAGTACTGCCGCGTGATCTCGTCATAGCCAAACACCTCGCCGGACCCGGACGTCGTTCCGTCTGCCCAAACCCGATGTTCGTTGGTCTGGTAATAGTCGGTGCCCATCACGCAATGCCTGCGCAGATGGCTCTCCAGGAAGAAACTGTATTCTTCGGCCGTCATCCCGTTTTCGAGAAGATAGCGATAGGTGTGCGCGTCGACGTCATGACCGTAGTTGAGATCAAGCGACAGGAAACGCTCGCTGTTGAACCGTTCCGCTCTGCCGACCGCCTCGGGAGAATCGGCGTGGAAGTATTCCGAGGATTCGCTCTGTATGAAGATGGCGTCCGGCCGCACCTCGAGGATCGCCCGCATGGCAAGCACGTTCGCCTTCACGATGTGCTTGAGGGCGGTGACGAAAGCAGTGTCGCTGCTCAGTTGTTCGTTCCACCATCCCCAGCGAGCCGAAAAGGTGGCGCAGATGAACATCTCATTTATTGGGGTGAAGAGCTGGATCCACGGATAGCGCATCGCGAAATCCCTGGCGTAGTGCTCGAATAGTGTCGGAAAGTCCGGGTTCTGGAAGTTGCCAACCCAGTCCGGCACGCCAAAATGGCAAAGGTCGACGATCGGAAGAATGTCTTTCTCCTTCAGGTCCGCGAAGGTCTCATCGGCGAATGCCCAATCATAACGTCCATCACCCAGCCACGTTTTGTGGATGGGAGGTCCGTAGCGGAGGAAATGCACCCCGAGATCCTGGACCAGTTCGAAGTCGGTGCGCCATCGTTCGTAGAAGCGGCATTTTTCCATTTCGTCGACGCGCTCCCGGCCTTGTCGAATGGTGGGGGTGCTGTTCTCGATGCCGGTGGCAAACATGAACGTGAACATTGATGGTCCTTAGCCAAGGCGGAGATGCCCGCGCTTGGGTCAAACGTTCAGTGCTCGACGCAGTTCCTGCAAGACTGCTTGTCAAGTTCGGTGGGCGCCTGGCAACCACGTGCCTGCAAGTGCTATTCAAAGTCGGTTGACCGGTCTTTGCGAAAGGCAACGCCACATGGCGGGAAAGCCTTCGAACCGGCTTTTTGCCAAAGCCGGAGAATGGCTGGTCGAGAAGGTTCGGCGGCGATTTCTCCAGCCCTACCCGGCCATTCGGAAGATGGCGCTACGCTCGTGATCGTGAGCAGGGCCACCCCAGGCATAGGCGGGTCGAGATTGGCGGAATTCTATCCCACGGTTCAAGCGAGCAGCTTGCGCCGAATATGATCGGACTATGCTGGACGGAGAGGTCGGCTTCGGGCCAGCCCAGTTGGCGTCAAACGGGTCTTTGCGAGTTAAGGCGGTATGGCAGTTATCCACGTTTGCAAACCGTAAGCGGATGTTCCGCTGCCGGCCCCATTTGAGCCATTCACTGGGAGGCAGACCCGCGGTACATCACCGATATTCTCGAAGCCAATAGTTAGTCTCGTTCATCGTCCTTTGGTTCGACAGACCCATACGAGAGAATACGAGAGGTGTGGACCGGCGAACCATCCGCTGTATTGATCTCCTGTAGAAAACAGTGCCCCTCAGAGACTAGCATGATCATTATTTGTCAATGCGCTACGAAGCTGTTCGCCCAATTGACTCAAGAAGCTGATCCAGCCACTCCCTGACCGCATTTATCTTCTGCCGAACGGCAGCAACGCGCCAGAATCCTGCCTCCGGATCAATGTTCGCGTACGCAAAAACCGCCGCTCGCGAACATACATTGACAGGTCCAGTTCCGAATAATAAGTTCGGTCACAGAACGAATTAACCGGGGTTCGATGTGACTGACCTGCCGCGCATATCCCGTCAGTTCTCACAGCGCTCCGTGATGGAAGCGATCGTCCAGGGCGGGCCGATCTCGCGCGCCTCGATCGCCAAGCTGACGGGCCTGTCGAAGCAGACCATCTCCGAAATCATGCGCGGGCTCGAGCAGGAGGGCTGGGTCCAGGAAACCGGCCGCACCAGCGGCCATGTCGGGCGCACCGCCGTCACCTACGAACTGGTCCACGACGCAGCCTATATCATCGCCGTCGACCTTGGCGGTACCAAGGTGCGGGTCGCGCTGACCGACCTTGCCTGCCAGATCTTTGCCGAAGCCGCCACACCGACCGATCCGCGCGGCGGCCAGTTCGTCGTCGATCAGATTGCAGCGCTGGCCTTCGATGCCGCGGCCAGACAGCACGTCGCGCGCAAGAAGATACGCCTGGCCGTCATCGGCGCGCCTGGCGCTCCTGACCCGGCCACCGGCCGCATTCTAATGGCGCCGAACATTGCCGGCTTCGACACAATGAATGTGCTGGATGCCTTCGAAGAAGCGCTCGGCGTCGCGGTGATGATCGAGAACGACGTCAATCTCGCGGTGCTTGGCGAGAACTGGCTCGGCCAAGGCCAGGGCATCGACAATCTCGCCTACATCGCGCTCGGCACCGGCATCGGCAGCGGGCTGATGCTGGGCGGCCATCTGGTGCGGGGTGCTGGGCACGCCGCCGGCGAGATCGGTTTTATGCCGATCGGCGCCGATCCCTTCGCCGAGGAATCACTGCGCACCGGCGCATTCGAACGCGCGGTGGCCACCCACGCCATGACCGATCGCTACCACGCCCTCACCGGCAGGCAGGTCTCGGTGCCGGCAATATTCGAGAATGCCGCGCTTGGCGACAAGGACGCGCTCACCGTGCTCGACGAAACTGCCCGCCATCTGGCGCAAGGCGTTGCGGCAATCGCAGCGATCGCCAATCCAGAAAAGTTTATCCTCGGCGGCTCGATTGGGTTGCGGCCCGAAATCCTGTCCAGGGTGCAGGCGCTTCTGCCGCTATGCTTCCCCTATCCGGTCAGGGTCGAGGCGAGCGAACTCGGCGCACGCGCAGCCCTCATCGGCGCGGCGGCAATCGGCCTTGGCCAATTGCACAACACGCTGTTCGGCGTCGACGCGCCTGATGGCCGGATTTCGCTGCCGCCTGCCCAGGCCGCCGCGCTGAAGGAGGCCGCGATATGACTTGCAATATTACCGCCCGCCTGCAGGCAGCGCTCGACCGTGACGACGCACTAACGCTGTTTCGCGGCGCCATCGGCCGAGAGAGCATCACCGGCAACGAAGCCAACTTCGTCGACTTCCTCGAAGCCAGGATGCGCGACCTTGACCTCAGCGGCCTGACCAGGACGGAATTCCTTCCTGGGCGGCCCAACATCTGGGGCGAGCGCAAGGGGGCCGACCAGGGAAAGCGCCTGCTGTTCATCGGCCATACCGACACCGTCCATGTCGACGGCTGGCGCGAGCATTGGGCAGGCACCGAGCGTGAGGATCCATTCGCCGCCCCGATCATTGATGGTGCTGTCTGGGGCCGAGGCTCCGGCGACCTCAAGGCCGGCATCATTGCTTCGCTGGCGGCACTCGCGCTGCTCGACAAGGCCGGCGTTCGCCTCAAGGGCGACGTCGCCTTTGCCTTCGTCGGCGACGAGGAGAGCGGCCAGCCCGGCACCGGCATTTCCGCCGGGATCAAGCACTTCGTCGGACGCATCGAGACCGGCGAGGTCACAGCACCCGATTTCAGCGTCTATGTCGAGCCGACCCGCCTGGCCGTCTATGCGGCGCAGATCGGCTTCTTCATCACCGATATCTCGATTACCGGCAAATCCGCCTATTTCGGTGTGCCAGAACTCGGCAAGGATGCGCTTCGTGCAAGCCATGCCGCGATGACGGCGCTTTGGAAGCATTCGGATGAGGTCGCCGCGCGCGCCGAGCACAAACTGGTCGGGCGCGGCTTCCTGCTTATCACCGGGCTTGCCGGCGGCGGCTACATTGCCGTTCCCGAGCGCTGCACGCTCTCGCTGATCCGCAAGCTGTTGCCTGGCGAAGACCTCGACACCGCCGCCGCCGAGATCGAGGCTGCCGTGCGCGGCGCGATCGCCGATCCGGATATTTCGGTAGAGTTCGCCTACCCCGCCGGCCGCGACCACAGGCTGGGCGGCACCGCTGCCGAGATCGGCGAAACGCGGGCGGAAGTCGCCATGCTGTCCGACGCGATGGCTGGCGCAATGAGCGGACGCGGCGTCATCGAGGGCGCACCGTTCTGGTCGGAGTCCCCCTTCATCATCAATCAGCTCGGTATTCCTGCCGTCTATTGCGCGCCCGGCGACATCAGGAATTGCCACACATTCGAGGAGCACGTCGATGTCGAGGAATATTTCGCCGGCATAGTCGGCTTCGCCGCCTTCATGGCCCGCTACTGCGGCGTGGCCGACTGAACCACCAACGAAGCAAAATGGGAGAACTGACATGCCGATGAAGACACTGATCGCCGCCGCCTTTGCCGGCGGATTGATGCTTGCCGCCAACCCAGCTTTCGCACAGACGGTCGGCCCGCAGGGCGAGAGCGCCACGCCAAGTGCCGACGTGATCCTAAGCGATGCCGACATCGCCGCGCTCAAGGACAAGGGCTACAAGGCTGCCTTGCTCTGGCACACCTCGTCCGATTTCACCAATGCGGTAACCGCCGGCGCCACCGACGAATTCGCCCGCGCCGGCATCACCATTGCGGTCAAAACGGATGCCCAGTTCGACTCCGCCCGCCAGCGCAGCGACATCGAGACGGCGTTGGCCGCCAAGCCCAACGTCATCTTGGCCCTGCCGCTCGACCCGGTCACCTCGGCAGAAGCCTTCCGCCAGGCGGTCAAGGACGGCACCAAACTGGTGTTCCTGTCCAACTTGCCCAAGGGCTACAAGCAGGGCACCGATTACGCTTCGATCGTGACTGACGATCTATTCCAGATGGGCAAGCAGGCTGCGGACGCGATGGCCAAGGCGATCGGCGGCAAGGGCAAGGTCGGCTACATTTTCCACGACGCTGCCTACTATGTCACCAACCAGCGCGACCAAGCCTTCAAGACCACCATCGAGAAGGTCTATCCCGACATCAAGATCGTCGCCGAACAGGGCATATCCGACCCGGCCCGCGCCGAGGAACTGGCCAACGCGATGCTTTTGCAGCATCCCGATCTCGACGGCATCTACGTGACCTGGGCCGAGCCGGCCGACGGCGTGCTGTCGGCGCTACGCGGCGCCGGCAACGCCAGGACCAAGATCGTCACGCTCGACCTCGCCGAGCCGGTCGCGCTCGACATGGTCAAGGGTGGCAATGTCGCAGCCCTCGTCGCCGACAAGGCCTATGAACTCGGCCGCGCCATGGCTGCTTCCGGCATGAAGTCGCTGCTTGGCCAGCCGACACCGGCCTTCGTCGTCGCCCCGGCCCTGACCGTCACCAAGGAGAATGTCGCGCAGGGCTGGAAGGACTCGCTCAACCGCGACGCGCCGCAGCCGGTGCTCGACGCGGCCAAGTAGGGCTCTCGCTCCGGCGCGGCCCGCCGCACCGGAGCTTTTCTTCGACACAACAAAAAGGGAACCCGGGACATGCGCAAAGCATCTGTAATCATAACGACAGTGGCGAGCCTGCTAGCCATGCACGCCTTCGCCGCTGAAGGCGTCACCACAGGACCGAACGGTGAAAAGCCGGTGCCGGCGAGCAGTCTTACGCTGACGCCAGCCGAAGAGCAGCAGATCAAGGACGGCAAGTTCACCGCCGCCCTCGTCTGGCACGAGATGAGCGAATACACCAACGCCGTCAACGCCGGCGCCCATGACGAATTCAAGCGCCTCGGCATCGAGGTGGTGGCGCAGACCGATGCCGGTTTCGACGCCGCGCGACAGAAGGCCGATATCGAGACGGTGATGGCCAAAAAGCCGTCGATCATCCTGTCGCTTCCCGTCGATCCGGCGACCGCAGCTTCGGTCTACGATCCGGCACGCCAGGCCGGCGTCAAGCTCGGCTTCGTCGACAATTCCCCGGCCGGCTACAAGCAGGGCAGGGACTATGTCACCATCGTCTCCGACGATCTCTTTCAGATGGGCAACAAGGCCGGCATCGCCATGGCCGAGGCGCTCGGCAAGAAAGGCAAGGTCGGCTACATCTTCCACGATGCCGACTTCTACGTCACCAACCAGCGCGACCAGGCCTTCAAGAAGACCATCGAGCAGGACTATCCCGATATGAAGATCGAGGCCGAGGCCGGCATGGCCGACCCGGCGCGCAGCGAAGACATCGCCCAGGCGATGATCACCCAGCATCCGGACCTGGACGGCATCTATGTCACCTGGGCCGAACCGGCGCTGAGCGTGCTTTCGGCCTTGCGCGGTGCCGGCAACACACACACCAAGATTGTCACGCTCGACCTCAACGAGCCTGCCGCGCTCGACATGGTCAAGGGCGGCAACATCGCGGCCCTCGTCGCCGACGAGGCCTACAGCATTGGCGTGACGCTGGCGCGCGCCTCGGCAGGTTCGCTGGTCGGCAAGAAGGCCGAACCATTCTATGCCGTAGATTCCATCGCCGTCACCAAGGACACGGTGAAGGACGGTTGGAAGAAGTCCCTCAACAGGGACGTACCGGCGGCCATCGCGGACGCGGTGAAATAGGCTCGAGGCGAAGCGCTCACCACCGGAGGGATAAAATGTCCAGTGCCAACACCAGTGCCGGTGGCAGCTTCGCCAGCCGCTTCAATCTGCAGCAATATGTCGTCTACCTCGGTTTCCTGGCGATCTTTCTGTTCTTCGCCATTGTGCTGCGGGACAGCGGCTTTCTCACCGTCCGGAATTTATCGAACATCGTGTTGCAGACGACGCCGGTGACGATCATGGCCATCGGCCTGGTCTTCGTCATGTCGGCCGGCGAAATAGATTTGTCGATCGGCTCGATCGTGGCGGTAGCGGCCCTTGCAGCCGCCGTCACCATCAACGCGTACGGCATGCCGGCAGGGATAGTCGCCGGCCTCGGCGCCGGCCTGCTGATCGGCGTCATCAACGGCGTGCTGGTGGCGTATGTCAGGCTGCCCTCCTTCCTGGTGACGCTGGCGACGCTCGGCCTGTTCGCCGGCGTTTCGCGTTCGATGACAGACCTTCGCTCGATCTCGGTGACCAACGAAGCGTTCACCGGCTTCTTCGGTTCCGGCTCGCTGCTCGGTGTCCCCTCACTCGTCTGGTGGTCGGTGATTGCCGTGGCCATCGGCCACCTGGTGTTCCGCGAAACCCGTTTCGGCGCGCATGTGCTGGCGACCGGCGACAATGCCCGCGCCGCAAGCGTATCGGGCATCAGCGTGCCCAGGATCAGGCTCGCCGTGCTGACCATCAGCGGCGGGCTCGCCGGTCTTGCCGGCTTGCTCTATGCCGGTCGCCTGCAGGCGGCGAAATATACTCTCGGCGAAACCGACCTGATGACGGTCATCGCCGCCGTCATCGTCGGCGGCACGCTGCTCAATGGCGGCAAGGGCTCCGTGGTCGGCGCGCTGGTCGGCTCGTTGATGATGGGCATGCTCAACAACGGCCTGATCCTGATGGGCCTGTCGGTCTCCGACCAGATGATCGTGCGCGGCCTCATCATCCTGACCGCAGTCGCCGTGTCGCTGCGCGAAAAGAACCGCTGAAGGAAGCCATCCATGTTTCTCGACATTTTGCGCCGCCGCAACCCCGCCTTCATCGAATCAGCTATCCGGTTGCACCAGCAAGGTAAGCTGCCGGCCAATGCTTATGTGCTCGATCTCGACGCGGTTGAGGCCAATGCGCGGGTTCTCAAGAGCGAGGCCGACCGCAACGGCCTGAAGATCTTCGCCATGACCAAGCAGGTCGGCCGCTCCTCGTCGTTCTGCCGGGCTGTGATGCGCGGCGGCATTGACCGCGCGGTCGCCGTCGACATGGCTTGCGCCCGCGCCACCCACAAGGCAGGCATGAAGCTTGGCCATCTCGGCCATCTCCAGCAGGTCGCAAAATTCGAAGCGGCGGCTGCGGCGAAAACCTTCAATCCGGACTACTGGACCGTGTTCAACGATACCAAGGCTGGGGAAGCGGCAACAGGCGCCAAGGCGGCCGGCTATGTGCAGGACCTGCTGGCCCGCATCGCCGCCGAAGGCGATATCTTCTATCGCGGCCATGAAGGCGGTTTCAATGCCGCCGACATTATCGATGTCGCCGACCGGCTGGATGCCGTCGAAGGCGGCCGTTTCGCCGGCATCACCACTTTCCCTGCTCTGCTGTTCGACCATGCTTCGCGAAAAGTGCTGCCGACCCCCAATCTGGCGACGCTCGCGAAAGCTGCGGAAGCGCTGGCTAAGGCAGGCCGCAAGGACATTGAGATCAACGCGCCGGGCACCACGTCGAGCGTTATGCTGGCGGCACTCGCCGAGGCCGGCGCGACGCAGTGCGAGCCCGGCAATGGACTGCATGGCACCACCGCGCTGCATGTCATGGAAGATTTGCCGGAGCTGCCGGCGGTGCTCTATCTCACCGAGGTCTCGCATCTCTCCGGCGGCAAGGCCTATTGCCTTGGCGGCGGCTTCTACATCGATCCGATCTTCCCCGACTACGACGTCAAGGCGATCGTCTCGGCTGAACCGACGACGGCAGGCTCGGCACTGCGCAGCGTCGAGGTGCCGCCGCCCTCTGCGATCGACTATTACGCCATGATCGATGCCGCCGGCGCGAACGCGCCGAAGCCTGGCGACAGCGCCGTGTTCGGCTTCCGTGGCCAGGCCTTCGTCACCCGCGCCCATATTGTCGGCGTGTCGGGCATTTCGACGGACAATCCGAAAGTGGAAACCATCGAGAACGGCTTCGGTGAACCCTATGCCTGGCCAGTCTAGGAGAAACACATGACGGTGAGCGCGCCCATCCTTCAGCTGCACGACATTCGCAAGAATTTCGGCGGCATCACCGCGATCGAGAGTTTTTCGCTCGAGGTTTTCCCGGGCGAGATCGTTGCACTCGTCGGCGACAACGGCGCCGGAAAGTCGACGCTGGTCAAGATCGTCTCGGGGGTCCACCCGCCCTCGTCCGGCACCATCGTCATCGAAGGAAAACCGGTGACGATGTCGAATGCCACCATGGGGCGCGCGCACGGCATCGAGGTCGTCTACCAGGACCTGGCGCTGGCCGACCAGCAGACGGTCTACATGAACATGTTCCTCGGCCGCGAGCCGCTGAACCGCCTCGGTTTGCTCGACCGCCGCCGCATGATCGACGAGACCGAGAAACTGGTGAAGGAACTGGACGTGCGCATCCCCTCCGCCCACGCCACTATCCGCGATCTCTCCGGCGGCCAGCGCCAGGGCGTTGCGATCGCGCGCGCCACGCATTGGGCAAGCAAGCTGATCCTGCTGGATGAGCCGACGGCGGCGCTGGGCGTTGCCGAAACCGCCCGGGTGGAGGCTATCGTCCAGTCGCTGAAGCAGCGCAATGTCGGCATCCTGATCATCAGCCACAGCCTCGACCAGGTCTTCAAGCTCTCCGACCGCATCTGTGTTCTCAGGCGTGGCAAGCAGATTGGAATTCGCGAGACCGCGAAGACCGATAAGAACGAGATCATTGCCATGATCACCGGCCTGCAGCAGCAATAGCAGGAACCTCTCTGAGAGCCCCCGCCCGAGATCCGGATGTTGTCGGCGATCACGCGATCGATCAGCTTGTGCCGCGTGGTGATCGCCATCGGCCCGTCCTGGTCGTAGCTGCCTTGCCACTCCGGATGCGGCGCCAGCAGCGCTGGCACATACATCGTGTCGGCCGAAATCATGCGCTGTTCCTTGCCGTAGTTTGCGAGGTAGACCGAGTGGCCGGGCGTGTGGCCGGCGCAGCGATGATCTGGAAGCCGGGCGCGACTTCGGCGCCGTCATGGATGCTGCTGGAACTGCTGCGTCTGGTGAAGCTGCCTGCATCGCCTGAATTTCTCCAGGCGTATCCGCACCAGCTTTCTGGCGGCCAACAGCAGCGCGTTGGCATCGCTATCCCAGTCTCGATTTGATAGGACCTATGCAATGTATGGCGGCGCCGACATCACCGTGCCGCCCGGCGGCGTCAAGCTGTCCGGTTTCGGTCGCGACAAAGTCGCTGCATGCGCTGGACAGATACACCGTCTCAAAACAGCCTGGATTTCCCTGGGCTGCCCGTTTCTCGCTAAGCGCTGCCGAGGATGAAATCGGCGCACCGATCGGCGATCATGATCACCGGCGCGTTGGTGTTGCCGCTGATGAGACGCGGCATGATCGAGGCGTCGCAGATGCGTAGGCGCGGCACGCCGCGCACGCGCAATTGCGGGTCGACCACCGCCTGGTCATCGGTGCCCATCCGGCAGGTGCCGCAGGGGTGATAAACCGTCTTGGCGTGTTCGAGGATGTGGTCTGTTATGGACTGATCGGAAAGGTCGGCGGCCCCGCCCGGCGACAGCTCCTCGGCGATCACCGCCTGCAGGGCCGGTTGACGCAGGATGGTGCGGGCGATCTTCATGCCGGCGAGCAGCAAGGCAAGATCGCCGGGATCGGTCAGAAAGCCGGTGGTGAAGCGGATCGGGTCGGCCGCGTCGCGCGACCGCAGCCTGACCATGCCGCGCGAGTTTGGCCTGAGCACACAAGGGTTGAGCTCCATGCCGTGGCGATCGATCGAGCCGTGCTCGGCGCTTTCGATCATCACCGGGAGGACGTGGAACTGGATGTCGGGCCGGCCGTCGCCATCGGTGTCGAAAAAGCCGCCGCTTTCGACGACGTTGGAGGTGAGCAGGCCGCTGCGGAACAGCATGTACTGTATGCCATGGCGCAGCGCCCGCAGGCCACGGTCCTCGCCGAGCAGCGAGATCGGCTGGCGCGTCAGCGCATAGACGGGGGCGGCGACATGGTCCTGCAGGTCGCGGCCGACCGAAGGCATGTCGCGGATGACCGGAATGCCGAGCCCGGCCAGATGTTCGGCGGGTCCCAGTCCCGACAGCATCATCAATTTCGGCGTTGCCAGCGCGCCCGAGGTGAGGATCACCTCGGCCTTTGCCGTCGCCGCGTGGTTTCGGCCATCCGAAGTGGTGTAGGCAACGCCGCTCGCCGCGCCGTTTTCCAGCGTCACGCCGGTGACCAGCGCATCGGTGACGACGGTGAGATTGGTATTGCCGGCCAGCGGCTTGAGGAACACTTTTGCCGCCGACTGGCGTTCGCCATTCGCTGTAGTCGTCTGGTAGAAGCCGACGCCCTCCTGCCCGGCGCCGTTGAAGTCGTCATTGTAGCGGAAGCCGGCCTGTTGCGCCGCCTTGACATAGGCCATGGACAACGGATGGCGGTAGCGCGGATCGGAGACCGGGAGCGGTCCCTCGGTGCCGTGGCGTTCGCCGGCGAGGCGCTCGTTGCGCTCAAGCCGCCGGAACACCGGCAGCACCTCGTCCCAGCCCCAGCCGGGGCAGCCGAGGTCGCGCCAGCCATCATAATCCTGCGGCTGGCCCCTGACATAGAGCATGGCATTGATCGAAGAGCCGCCGCCCAGCGTGCGCCCCTGCGGCACCGGCAGCCGGCGTCCGCCGACGCTCGGTTCCGGCTCGGATTCGTAGATCCAGCTGCGCGCCGTGCCGATCACCTTGGCGAAGGTGGCGGGCATGTCGATGAGCCTGGTGTTGTCGGCCGGCCCGGCCTCGACGAGGAGCACGCGCTTGCCTGATCCGACCAGCCGGTTGGCCAGCGTGCAGCCGGCCGATCCGGCGCCGGCGATGATGTAGTCGTATTCGGCGCTCATCGTGTCAGGCGTAGCGCATGATGACGGTCTTGGTCTCGAGATAGCCTTCGATCGCGGCACGGCCATGTTCGCGGCCGATGCCGGACTGCTTGAAGCCGCCGAACGGTGCGGCGGGGTCGAGCGTGTTGTGCGAATTGACCCACACGGTGCCGGCCTTTAGGCTGTGGATGGCGGTCATCGCCTTGCCCAGGTCGCGGGTCCAGATCGAGGCTGAGAGACCATAGCGCGTGTCGTTGGCGATGCGGATCGCCTCGTCGAGGTCGGCGACTGGCATTGCCGCCACCACCGGCCCGAACACCTCCTCGCGCATGATCTCCATGTCGGGTCGGACATTGTGCAGGATGGTCGGCGCCACATAATGGCCCCTGGCCGGCACCGGTCGCGCGCCGCTGACCCGCTCGCCTCCGGCCGCCAGTCCACGCTCGACAAAGCCCTCGACGCTTTTCCGGTGCTTGGCCGAGACCAGCGGATTGATTTGCGCTTCGGCATCGCGGCCGGCGCCCAGCGTCATGCCGTCGGCGATTTCGGCCAGCCTTGCCAGCGTGCTGTCGTAGATCGATTTCTCGATCAAGAGCCGCGAGGCCGAGGTGCAGACCTGGCCCTGGTTGAAGAACATGCCAAGGCCGGCGACCAGCGGCTCGATGCCTTCCTCCATGTCGGCAAGCAGGATCATCGGCGATTTCGAGCCGAGCTCCAGCGTGAAGCGGGCGACACGGTCGACCGCCGCATGGCCGACGCGTTTGCCGACTTCCGTCGAGCCGGTGAAGGTCAGCTTGTCGATGCCGGGATGGCGGATCAGCGCCTCGCCGGTGACGCTGCCGCTGCCGGTGACGATGTTGACGACGCCCGGCGGGAAGCCAACGGCTTCGATCAGTTCGGCGAGCCTGAGCAGGCCTAGTGGCGTTTCCTGCGGCGGCTTCAGCACCACGGTGCAGCCGCAAGCGAGCGCCGGCGCGATCTTCCACATGCCGATCAGCAGCGGAAAATTCCACGGCACTATGGCGCCGACGACGCCGACCGGCTCCATCACCGTCATCGCCTGGTGTCTGGCGCCCGGCGGCACGGGGATGGACACCTGGAAGGTCGAGCCCTCGATCTTGGTCGCCCAGCCGGCATAGTAGCGCAGCCAGTCGACGGTGCCGCCGGCGCTGAGCATACGGGCGACGCCGAGCGACTTGCCGTTCTCGATGCTTTCGATCTCGGCCAGAAGGTCGGCGTCGGCCTCGACCGCGTCGGCGAGTTTCAGCATCAGGTTCTGGCGATCGACCGGCCGCATCGACGCCCAGGGGCCTTCGAGCGCCGCACGCGCCGCGTGCACCGCCCGATCGACCAGTTCGGGGCCGCTTTCGGGGACACGGGCGACGATCTCGCCGGAGGCGGAATCGTCGACGGGGAGGTCGTTACCGGCAAGGCCGTCAACAAAGCGGCCATTGATGAAGGGCCGGTGCGAACGCGCCAGGAACGCGGCGGCGGCTGGGCTGATCGGCGGCACCATTCTCTCGTTCATGCCATCCTCCTCGATGTTGATGAACACGGTGCAGCGAGGGTTATGGAGCGCATGGACTGGCTTCAAGCCAAAGGCGGCGCGAGTGCGCGCTCAGTCAAAACAAAGTTCCCGCTCGGACAAGACACCTCGCGATTGAGTGGCCTAGATCAGGATCGCATCGAGCCGCGCGTTTTGCGCGAGCCTCCCTGACGCGAAGAGGTGTCGGCCATTGAGCGCATTGCTGGGCAATCCGATGGTCACCACGGCGGCGCTGCCGCTTGTGCTCGGCATGGCGATGGCGTTGCTGGCACGATTTGCGCTGCCGGGATCCTCGCCGGCGCTCTCGTTGATCTGGGCCGCGTTGCTGCTGTTCTTCTACTGGGACACGCTTGGCCCGCCGGTCGTGCCGCCCGTCGCCGCCAGCCAGAAGCTGATCTATCTCGCTGTTGCCGGTATTCTCATCGGGCTGTTGCCCGAGCGCCTGTTGAGCACCCCGGGCGTGCTGGTCGCCGCGGCCCTTGCGGCGGCGCTGTTGTGGCTCGGCTGGCGCCGCCTTGCTGGCGGTTCGCTCGATCCGCAGATGATCGCAGCCCTCGTCACCGGCCTTCTCGTAATCGTCGGCGTCGCGATGCTGCTGTCCCTGAAGGCTTTGCCGTCGCCGCTGGTGGAGGATCCGTTCCTGGCACCCGCGGCCATGCTCGCCATGTGCCTGGCCGGCGCCATCATCTCGGTGCTTGGCGCGTCGATCGTCACCGGGCAGTTGCTGGGATCGCTGGCCGCGCTCGCCGGCGGCTGGTGCCTCGTCCAGTATATCGCGGTGCTGCGCGGCGGCACGGCGGCCGCCTGGAGCAAGGGCGCCGAGCTGATCCTCGTCTACGCCGCGGCCACGGTGCTGATCCAGATGGCGCTGCTGGCGCCTAAGGCCAATCCGGTCGCGCTGGTGCTTTCGCCCTTGCCGCTGATCGTGGCTGCCCTGGTGCCCGGTCCGCTGCGGCGCCTTGTTCCCGGCATCAGGCCGTTGCGGCCGCTGGTTGCCGGTCTGCTGATCGCCATGCCGGCGATGCTGGCCATCCTGACGGCGATCGTTCGGGCGCCGCACGGAGCCGCGCTTGGCTTTTCCTGAGCCAAGAAATGACAACCAACAATGGGGAGAGATACGTGACAATAGGAAAACTGACGGCCGCGCTGGCCTTTGCCTCGACATGCGCGTTCGCATCGGCCGCGCACGCCGAAAACTACGAGATCGATGGCCAGCACGCCTGGGTTACCTTCACCATCAAGCACGGCATCTATGGCATCGCGCATGGCCAGTTCGATGCCGTCAAGGGCGCCATCGTCATGGACAAGGCCGATCCGTCGAAGAGCAGCGTGAAGGCCGAGCTCGATGTCGGCTCGGTGCACACCGCTTATGACCAGCGCGACAACGATCTGAAAGGCCCCGACTTCTTCAACGCCGCCGAATTCCCGGCGATTTCGTTCGAGAGCACCAAGGTCGAGAAGGTCAGCGACAAGACCGGCAAGGTCACGGGCAATCTCACCATCAGCGGTGTGTCCAAGGAGATCACGCTCGACGTGACGCTGGTCAATGAGGCGCCGGCGCCGTGGGATGCGACGCTGACCAAGGCAGCGTTCACCGCCACGGGAAAAGTCAGCACCGCGGACTTCCCGATGGCCAAGGCTGCCGCCGGCTTCGGCCTCGGCCCGGAGGTCGACATCGTCATCGATCTCGAAGCGATGAAGAAATAGGCCGCTTTCTTTGTTTGGCGCAATTCCCCGGGGGAAGCGCTACGCACTTTCCCCGGGAAAACCGCTTCACACTTTCCTGGAATTGCTCTTGCGGGGGTGGCGGCTGCCGCGCGGCCGAGAGGTCGCGCGGCTTTAACGGACGAGGCGCGAAGTGCGCGCTCAGTCAAAACAAAGTTCCCGCTTGGACAAGACGCGAAACGGCTGATGCCGCACTATGCCCAGCGAAGATCGGCGCAGCCGGCACAGCACCAATCGGGATGGGACCATGCGATTTTCCGGAAAGACGGCTTTCATCACTGGCGGCGGCACCGGCATTGGTGCCGCGGTCGCAAGGCGCATGGCGGCGGACGGCGCCAAGGTGGTGCTGATGGGCCGGCGGCGCGAGCCGCTGGAGGCCGTCACCAGGGATATTGGCGGTCTGGTGGTGCAGGGCGATGCCGCCGATCCGAAGGCGGTGCGTGCGGCGCTTGCCGAAGTGCATGAAAAAATCGGACCGGTCGATATCCTCGTCGCCAATGCCGGCGGCCATGGTGTCGGCCCGACGATTTCGATGAGCGACGAAACCTGGAGCCTGGCGACGCGCACCAATCTCGACACCGCTTTCGTTTGCGCCCGCGAATGCCTGCCGGATCTGATCGCGCGGAAGGGCACCATCGTCGTCGTTGCCTCGATCGCCGGGCTGTTTGCCGGCCCGGACGCTGCCGGCTACGTCACCATGAAGCATGCCTGCATCGGCTTCGGCAAATCGTTGGCGCGCGACTATGGCCGCAAGGGCGTGCGCACCAATATCATCTGCCCGGGCTGGGTCTCAACCGACATGGCCGACGAGCAGATGGCGCTGATCGTCGAGAAACACGGACTTGGCTCGACCGACGAGGCCTACCGTCTGGTGACCAAGGATGTGCCGCTCGGCCGTCCGGCGACACCGGAAGAGGTTTCCAACGTTATCTGCTTCGTCGCTTCGAGCGAGGCGGCCATGATGAACGGTTCGATCCTGACCGTCGACGGCGGCGCTACCGTCGTCGACCTGCCGACATTAGCTTTTGTCGATTGATTGGGAGAGTGCGATGAAGGACCAGAACAGGCCGGCGGACTGGAAGCATTTCGATGATTTCGCCGCCGGCATCGCCACCAACCGGCTGGCGACGACGTCAGCGTTGCGCGGCCAGACCTTCAAGATCACGCTGGACACCGGGCGCACAATCGACCTTGCCTTCACGTCGGCCGACACGGTGGCGTGGAGCGAGGGTAGCGAGGCGGGGGCGGACTGGTACGAGGCGCTCGAAGTCGCCGCTAATGTGTTCTTCATCAACATGACTTTCGCCGCCCGGCCGACCGAGGATGAGGCCTACGTCGTGAACACCAGCACGCGCCGGGTGCTGTCGGTGCGCGAACGGGTGCGTGAAGAAGGCGAAGCGCCCGGCGAGCCGCTCGTCGCGCAGACCTGGTCGGCCGGCGTACTCGGGGATCCCGGCAAGGCGCCGACCGGTATCAAGCCGGCGCCGAGCCGGGACCTGATCGGGCTCACCGCGCACTACACCTACAGCCCCAACCACGTCTACGAGCACATCTATCTGAGCTCCGAGCGTTATGGCTGGCAGAACCTCGTCGGCATCCAGCGTGGCCATGGCGACGTCGACCTCGCGACCACCTGGAAGTTTGCAGACAACCAATATGTGTTCGGCTTTCGCGAGTTCATCATCCCGGTCGCCTCGCTGTTCTTCTACAATTGGGACGTCATGCGCTCGACCGGGAAATTCCTCGGCCTGACCAGCCTGGGCAAGGTCGAGAACAAGCCGGCAGGCGCTCACATCGAGAAGAAATCCAGAACCGTCTATGACGAAGGCAAGGCGCCGGTCTGACCGTGCGGGAGAACGCGATGAACAAGAACTACGAAGCTATCAAGGCTCATTACGCCGGCTCCGATGCCAAGGATTTGGCCGCGATGATGGCGCCGATCACCAGCCGCACCGCCTGGACCGAAATGGCGGGCTTCCCCTATGCCGGCACCTATGTCGGCCCCGACGCCATCATAGCGGGGGTCTTCAAGCGCATCGCCGAGGAGTGGGACGGCTACGCGCTGAAGCTCGAAAGACTGGTCGATGGCGGAGCCACAATCGTCGGCATCGGCACCTATTCGGGCACCTACAGGAAGACCGGCAAGCCAATGTCCGCGCGCGTCGTCCATGTCTGGGAGATGGACGACGGTAAAGCCGTGAGTTTCGAGCAATTCACCGACACCAGACTGGTCGCGGCAGCGACGGTCTGAGGCATGCGGGCGGGCGCCGATGCGTCCGGCCGATGAAACAACCTGGGAGGATGCAATGGGAAAAAATCTGAAGGCAATTCTGGCGGGCCTGGTGCTGGCGACCGCACTTGCGGCCGGCGTCACAGGGGTCGCGAATGCCGCCGGCGATGAGATCGTCATCGGCGCGCCGATCTCCTTGACCGGGCCGCTGGCCGGCGACGGCAAGGAGCAGAAATGGGCCTATGAGCAAGCGGTGGCCGATATCAACAAGGCTGGCGGCATCATGCTCAAGTCGGCCGGCAAGAAGCTGCCGGTGCGCCTCGTCGTCGCCGACGACGAAAGCTCGGAAGGCAAGGTCGCCTCGGCGTTGGAAAACCTCATCAAGGTGCAGAAGGTCGACGCGCTGCTATCGACCCATTCCGGGCCGATGAACATCGCCGGTGCCATCGTCGCCGAGAAATACAAGAAGTTCTACATGATCACGACGGCGTTCCCGTTCGAGTGGCAGCCGTTGAAGCTCAAATATTCGGCCCTCTTCTTCTTCCACCCGGGGCCGGGCGCCGAAGTGCCGTTCGAGATCTGGAACAAGCTGCCAGCCAATGAGAAGCCGAAGAACCCGGCTCTTGTCACTGAGGATTCGCCCGACGGCAAGGGCTTTGGCGGCGCCTTCGAGGCGGCTGCGAAGAAATATGGCTACACTTTCGCGGTCGACGATCCCTGGGCGATCGGGGCCACCGACTACTCGGCACTGATCACCAAGCTCAAGGCCGCCAACGTCGACGCCATGCTGGTGTTCGGCTCGCCGGCCGACACTGTGACGCTGCTGCGCCAGATGAAGGAGCTCGGCTTCTCCGTACCTTATCTGCATGGCTGGAAGGGCACCTGGACGGGCGAGTTCCACGAAGCGCTCGGAGCGGATTCAGACTACATCATGACTGACGGTTTCTGGTCGTCGAGCTATCCCTATCGAGGCGCCAAGGAACTCGGCGATCGCTACGAGGCCGAATTCAAGAAGGACTCCGTCACAGTCGGCGCCTTCTACGCTAATGCGCAGGTGCTGGCGCAGGCGATCGAAAAGGCGGGAACCACCGATGCCGCCGCGCTGCATGACGTGATCTTCAACCAGGAATTCAAGGACACCGTCGTCGGCGATCTCAAATTCGACCAGACAGGCTTTGCCCTGATCCCCAGCGTTGCCACGCAATGGTGGCAAGGCAAGCACCAGCTAATCTTCCCTAATGGCAACTGGACCTACAAGCCGGCCCCGGCCTGGGACAAGCGCTGAGCGGCGAGGGCACGGGCTCCGACATTGCCGCCTGCACCTTCTCCCCCGTCCTACGCGGGGAGAAGGGTGGCGGGGCGACGAGGGCGGCGCTGACCTCGACAGATTGCATGGACAGCTTCCCCTGGAGAAACGGAAACACACGATGCAGCCTGACGAAACCTTGCTTCGCCTCGAGGCGATCCAGAAGCGGTTCGGCGGGCTTGTCGTGCTCAACAACATCGACATCGCCGTCGGACCCAATGAGCTGATCGGCCTGATCGGTCCCAACGGCGCCGGCAAGTCGACACTGTTCAACGTAATTACCGCGCTCTACACCCCAACCCAGGGCCGTATCCGCTTCCGTGGCGAGGACATCACCGGCACGGCCCCGCATCGCATCTGCCGGCTCGGCATTGCCCGCACTTTCCAGCTGGTGCGCACGTTCCTGACCATGACCGCCTTCGAGAACGTCATGGTTGGCGCCGTCTATGGCTCCGGCGGCCGGGTCAAGCATGCGACGGCAGCCGCCGAGGAGGCCCTTGAACTGGTCGGGCTGACTGGCAAGCGCGATATCCGCACTGCACACATGACGCTGTCGGACCGGCGACTGCTGGAGATCGCGCGAGCCGTTGCCTCCCGCCCGGGGCTGCTGTTGCTGGACGAGCCGATGGCGGGGCTGAACCCGACCGAGATCCAGCGCATGGTCGATGTCATTCGCCGCGTGCGCACAGACAAGGGGGTCTCGATCCTGTGGGTAGAGCACAAGGTCGATGCCATCATGAAGGTGTGCAGCCGGGTAATCGTGCTGGACCATGGCGAGAAGATCGCCGACGGCACGCCGCGCGAGATCGTTGCCAACCGCAAAGTGATAGAGGCCTATCTTGGCGAACCGGCTGCTTGAAGTGAACAACGTGGAAGTCGCCTATGGCGACGTCGGCGCGTTGTGGGGCGTGTCGATCCACGTCGAGCCCGGCAGCATCGTCGCCATTGTCGGCGCCAACGGCGCGGGAAAGACGACGCTGCTGAAGACCATCTCCGGTCTGCTGAAGCCGAAGCGCGGCGAGATCTTCCTCTCTGGCGCGCTGCTGGCCGGCAAGGCGCCGGAGGAGATCGCGACGATGGGCATCGCGCATGTGCCGGAAGGGCGCGGCCTGTTCCGGCAGATGACGGTGCTGGAAAACCTCGAACTCGGCGCCTTCCAACCCAAAGTTCGGAAGCGCTTCAAGCAGTCGCTGGAGAAAGCTTACACGCTGTTTCCGCGGCTAAAGGAGCGGGCAGGGCAGAAGGCCGGTTCGCTCTCCGGCGGCGAGCAGCAGATGCTGGCCATCGCGCGCGCCACCATGTCGGACCCGTCGCTGCTGATTCTCGATGAACCGTCGTTGGGGCTGAGCCCGATCGTGGTGCAGCAGATGTTCGCTCTGATCGAGACCTTGCACAAGCAGGGCGTCACCATCCTCTTGGTCGAGCAGAATATCCATCAGGCACTGAAGGTCGCCGACTACGCCTTTGTGCTGAAAACCGGCGAGCTTGCCATGCAAGGCACCGGTGCCGAGCTCATCGCCGATCCCGAAATCCAGAAGGCCTATATGGGCGTATTGGAGGTGCAATGATGCAGAACATTCCGCCTCCCGAAATCCTGCTGCAACTGTCGCTCAACGGCGCGCTGGGTGGCGCCATGTACGGCGTTGCGGCGGTGGGCCTCAGCCTCATCTTCGGCACCATGCGGCTGATCTTTCTGGCGCAGGGCGCGATGATCATCCTGTCCGCCTATTTCGTACGAGCGCTGTTCTACGGCGTCGGCATCGACCCTTTCGTGTCGCTGCTGATCGTCGTGCCCGTCGGGCTCGTTGTCGGCTGGCTGGTCTACCAAGGCCTGTTTCGCCGCGCGGCGGCAGCGGAGGACCGCAACATCTCGCTCTTGATCGCGGTCGGTCTGATGTTCCTGATCCAGAACCTGATGACGGTTATCTGGGGCGGCAACACCGCGGCGATCGTCACCTCCTACACGGCGAGCGGCATCGAGATTTTGGGCGTGCGCACCTCCTTCACCCGTTCGATGGGCTTCGTGATTGCGCTCGCCGGTACCGGCCTGGTGGTGCTGTTCCTGCGCAAGACATTGGTTGGTAAGGCGGTGCGCGCGGCCTCCGAGGACATTGAGGCGGCGACTCTGATGGGCATCAGCCCGCACCGCGTCAACGCCATCGCCTTCGCGATCGGCATAGCGCTCGCCGGAGCGGCCGGGGTCGCGGTGGTGACGACATTCCCGTTCAACCCGTTCGCCGGCTTCATCTTCAGCCTCAAGGCGCTGGTGGCGCTGGCGCTGGGCGGGATCGGCAATGTCGCGGGCGCACTTGCCGGCGGCATCATCCTCGGTCTGATCGAAGCCTATGTGCAGTATTTCATCTCGGGCGGCTGGACCAACGCCATAGCCTACGGCGTGTTCCTGGCGGTGCTCATGTTCAAGCCGGAAGGCCTGTTCAGCCGGCCCTACAAGAAGGCTTGAGCGTCATGATCAAGAAAGCCTTGCCGAAACAATTCTGGATTGGGACCGCAATTGCTGTGGTCGCGGCCCTCGCGCTGGTGCCGCTCGTGCCCGGCGCGATCGATTCTTATGCCTTTTCGCTCCTGTTCTTCGTTTTCATCTACGCCACCATGGCGCAAGGCTGGAACCTCGTTGCCGGCTTCGGCGGCCAGATCAGCCTCGGTAACCATGCCTTCTTCGGGCTCGGCGCCTACACCACCGCCATCCTGTGGAGCGGAAATTATCTCTGGGGCTCGTTCTATGACGCCTATCCGCGGATCTACTATTTCGACCCGGCGACGATGATGCTGGGCGGACTGGTCGCGGCCGTCGCCGCCATCATCATCGGCCTGCCGTTGCTGTCAAAGCTGCGCGGCGACTATTTCGCGCTCGGCACGCTCGGCTTCGGCGAGATCGTCAAGGTGATGTTCATCAATGGCGGTGATTTCACCGGCGGCGCCTTCGGCGTCGTGGCGCCCGCCGGCACCTTCGATACGCTCTTGCCGCACTATCTGGTCGGGCTCGGCCTGATGGTGGGCACGGCGCTTGCCATCCGCTTGCTGATGCGCTCGCGCTACGGCCTGGCGCTAGTCGCCGTGCGCGACGACGAGATGGCGGCATCGGCCAACGGCATTGACACGCTAAGGGTCAAGGTCGCCGCCTTTGCTGGCAGCGCCTTTATCGCCGGCGTCGCCGGCAGCCTGTACACCTACTACATCTTCCATGTCGGCCCGGACTCCGTCTTTGACCTTGACTGGATGCTTTTGCCGCTGATGATGACTGTGGTCGGCGGCACCGGCACCGTGCTCGGCCCGATCCTCGGTGCCTTCGTCATGTACGCGGTGTTCGACCTGGCGCGCATAGTGGTGCCGGATTACCACCCGGTGATTTCGGGTCTGACCATCATCTTGGCGATGCTGTTCTTGCCGAAGGGGCTGATGCGGAGTTTTGCGGGCCGGGCGCGGACAGCTTGAGGCCTGAGTATAGCCCTTTTGAGACGTAAGCGCTGCAGGTCGGGAGTGAGAGTCCTCGAGAAGGTGAGATAAAATGTGCCCGTATATGGGTGCAAAACAGTTTGCGGTATCCGATAAAGGTACGGCTAGCAGCACCTTCCTAATGCACCACCACCATTCGCACTCGCTCCCGCAAGTCTCTCGGCGCAACATCATACTTGCTTCTGAACGCCCGCGAAAAATGTGCGCTAGAATTGAACCCGCAGGCAAACGCGACTTCCGAGATGGAGGCTGAGGCGCGGGCGGGCGACAGCAGCTCCTCCTTGCTGCGCTCCAGCCGTCTATCCCACACGAATCGCTCCAGTGTGGTGCCTTCGCCTTCGAAGGCGCGGTGCAGATAGCGGCGGGAGCAGCCCATGTGGCGGGCTATGTCCTCGGCCGACAGGTTTGAACGCGCCAGGTTGGCGTCGATATAGGCGACGATGCGTTCACGCAGCGCTTCCAGCGGCGAGCGGCGGAACTCCGGCGCCGTCGGCCTTGCCTGGATCAGTCCGTTGACGAGTTGTATAAGGCTTTCTCCGACACGGCGGCAACTGGCCTCGTCGAGCTTGTGCGCGGTGCCGATCGCCATCTGCATCAGACCGGAAACGATATGGGTAAGGCTATCGTCGTTGCCGGGCAACGGCACCGGCGCCGACAGACGCGTCAACGTCCCGTCGCCGAAAGTCGAGCGCGGCACCTGCAGGATGAGTTGGTCGACATCCGACAGGTTTTGCAGCGAATAGCTGCGCATTGGATCATAGATGATCGCAGCGCGTGGGCCGAGATCGACCGCGACCCCCTTCTGCTCGAAACGGCTGCGGCCGCTGAGCTGCATCAGGATCTTGATCGCATCGGGATCGAAGCTACGCCAGAAGGTGCGGTCGCTGACGACGAGATGCGACTTGGCCTTGATCTCGGAGAGCCGACAGGAGCCGAGATGCACGGACACGAGCTTCGGCAGCGACGGCGCCTCGCCGCGCGAGAAACGCTGGGTGATCGGGCCGAACAGCATCCGCGACGCGGATAGGAAAGCCTCGCCATCGGCGACGCTCACGTGGTGGGCGGTCATAGTCTCCTCCACATTCTCATTGTTCCCGTCTTGTCGCGGGATTGTGACGCTGCGGCAGCGCCGCGTCTTCCTTAACATGATAAGCATCTTTGCCGCAACGGCGGAGGTGATTCACGCCGCGCCGCCCGGCCAGCCGGAAGCCGGATGGGCGCTGGTCAGCATCAGCCATGTCGGACTCTGTGGGACCGACTACCATATTTTTGAAGGCAAGCTCCCTACCTGGCCTATCCGCGCATCATGGGGCATGAACTCTCGGGCACCGTGACCGCGGTCGGTGAGGGCGTCGCCATCGAGTTCGGTGAGCGGGTCGGAGCCGGCTCGCGGCCGCCGAAGGTAGGGCTGCGATGCCCGAGTCGGTGAAATAGATGTTCGCGGCAGTTGCGATCGCCGACCGGTTGGCTGCTTGCGCCCGGGGGGCAGCCGAAGGCCGGGATCTAAAACGCCGCAATATTGCCTCTCGAGCGGCTCCTGCTTCGAAGGCAGTCGCCGCAGTGTCGATGCAGTTGGCTCATGATGTGCCGAGTTTCGATCTCGCATGGTGATGTAACTTATGCGATCAGCCCGTACTGCCGTGCCTTGTTGCGCAAGAACGGCAGACCGTTGCCCATCACAACCGCTTCACTCTCGGCCACCGGACGCCACACGCTGAGGCCAAACGCCAGACGCGGATCCATGTTGATGAAGCTCTCCATCGCGAGCCCGCCCTTGAAGCCGATCGCGGCCAGCGTCGCGAACGTCTCATCCCAATTGCAATTGCCCTCGCCCGGGGTGCCGCGATCAGACTCGGAGAGATGGATATATTTGAGGTAATCGCGGGCGGTGATAATGCCGTTGCCCATGCCCTTTTCCTCGATATTCATGTGGTAGGTATCAAGGTGCACGAACATATTGTCGGCGCCCACTCGTTCGATCAAAGCCACCGCCTGAGCCGCGGTGTTGATGATGTGGTTCTCGTAGCGGTTCACGGCTTCGACACCGAGTTCGACGCCGCGAGACTTGGCTTGCGCGGCGGCGGACGTCATCACTTTCGCAACGTTATCAAGTTCGTCCTGGGTAGGTGGCACGCCAGTACGCTCGCCGATGCCGCCATAGATTACGCCGCACAGCGCCTGGGCTCCGATGTCGGCCGTCTTGTCGATAGCCACCTGGAGAAAGTCAATCGCCTCCTGCGGGTGGCGCGATGCCCACGCATATTCGGGCAACCCTAGCGAGCACACCGCCTGCATGCCATTTGCCGCCAGCAGCTTGCGGGTGTGATCGGCATCGCAAGAAAATGGATCGGCCAGCGAAATTTCAATGAAATCGAGATCGTATTTTTTCACCGCCGCTACTGTGTGCTCGGCGCCCTCTACGGACCAACCACTCGTCCACATGCTCGTATGAACGCCAAAACCCTTCATCGTGTTATCCTCATGAAATTGAGCTGCCCGGCAGCCCACCGCAAGATCATGACGCCGATCAGCATGATGCCCCAAATGGCTGTGGCCAGGTGCTGGCTGGCGCCCAAGAGATTCAGTCCCGAAGAAAGCAACTGCAAAACGATGAGGGCTAGGAAGACCGAAACGACCTGGCCGAAGCCGCCAAACGGATTCACCCCGCCCAAGAAGCAGGCAAGCACCGTAATCAGCACATAGGACTCGCCATGGCCGACACGGACGGAATTGAATCGTGCCATCATGATAATGCCGGCCAACGCACACATGGCGCCAGACAGCGCGTAGATCAGAATGATCACGCGTCGCGTCGAGATGCCGGAATAGCGCGTCGCCTCGATGTTGGAGCCGACCATATAGTTGGAAAAGCCAAGCCTGGTTCGGGTCATCAAGACATGCCAGACGATGACTGCGCCGAGCAGTATCAGCAGCGGGACAGGAATGCCGACGATGCTGCCGTGACCCAGGGGCTGGATGAATTCGGGAAAGCCCGAAATATCGGCGCCGCGGGTCAGAAACTCGCCAAGGCCGCGCAGGAAAATCATCACCGAGAGCGAAACGAGGATGGGGTGCGCGCCGGTATAGGCTATCACCGGGCCCATGACCAAGCCGCTTGCCGTGCCAACGCCGACCGCAAGAACGGAACCGAGTAGAAAGGCATAGATGCTTGCGTCCGGTCCTCCGTTGGCCTGAAGAACCCAGGCGAGCGTGAGGCCACAGAGATTGGCCGTGAACGTCACGGCGAGATTGATGCCGCCCGAGATGATCGGCATCAACATCGCGAGCGTAAGCAGTCCAAGTTCAGGCAACTGGAAGGCCACCGATTCAAAGGTAGCTTTGGACAGGAATCGCGGCGAGAGAGATCCGAAGAATGCAATCACCAAAATCAATGCCAGCAAAAGTCCGATATTCTCGGCGCCCAACGTGCCGGCAAGACGGCGCAAGAATTCGTGCCGTAGCGCTCCAGTTTCGAGCACGCGCTGCGTCATGTACCCATCCTCTGCCGCAAGCCCGCGAGGATATGCCCGAGCGGCGCGTTGGACAGCGTGATGGCAATCAAGATGATCGCCCCGACGATCATCTTGAAAGCATAGGGAGAGATGCCGAGGAGGTTCAGCCCGTTTTGCGTCACCGACACAAGAAACACGCCAAGGATGCAACCGAGCACGGTGCCGCGCCCGCCACCCAGTCTGGCACCGCCAAGGACTACCGCTGCCAGCACGTCCAGCTCGCGCCCCACCAATGCGTTGGGCACGACTTCCTGGGAATAGTGCACCTGCACAAGTCCCGCGATCCCGGCCATCAAACCAAGCCAGCCGAAGGCAATGAAGTGCATCGCCGCGATGTTGATACCGAGGCGACGGGCGCCCTCCGGGTTGTCGCCAAAAGCGTATAGCTGCCGTCCCGTGGTGGTATACCGGATAAGCCCCCAGGTGGCGGCGACGCAGACCGCCATGATCGCAACCGGCAGTGTTAGCTCGGCCCAATTGCCATTCGCCTGTTTGAACTCGAAAAGCACAGTGCGATGCGTCCACCATGCAGGCAGATTGTAGATCGATACACCGTGCGTGAAGAACATCAGCAGGCCGAAAAAAATATTGAAGGTGGCGATGGTGACAACGATTGAAATGATCTGGAAATAGTAGATGAGGCCGGCGTTCACCGCACCCAGGGTGATCCCGACAATTGCCGCCAAGGTGAGGCCGATGAACCAATCACCACCTCCCATTTGGGCTAGAGCCAGCGCCACGACGTATTGAACCACTGACGCGGCCACAGCGAAGGAGATGTCGATGCCTCCCGCGATCAACACCACCAGCAGCCCAACCGCGAAGATCAGATTTGTCGAGCTTGTGTTGAGCAGGTTGAAGAGATTGGCAATGGTGAAGAATTTGTCGCTCGCAACCGAGAGACCTGCGCTCATGATGAGAAGAACCACAACGAGCCATGTCTCGGTGGGATGAGCCCGGAAGAGCTTGCCGCGGTTACGCATAGACGGCAGCTTCCAGGTCACCGAGCGGGATGGCGTGCGGATCGTATTCGGCGACTATCTTGCCCGCAGCCATATGAAGGATACGATCGGCGTTGAAATAGACCTCCGGCACTTCATCGGATATCAGCAGAATCGCCAGGCCTTCGGCAGCGAGCTTGGCGACAATCTCGAAGATGCCGGCCCGCGCGCCAACGTCCACCCCCACGGTTGGCGAATCAAGAATGATCAGTTTCAGGCCGACCGCCAGCCATTTGGCGATGGCCACCCTTTGCTGGTTGCCGCCCGAGAGCGTGGAAATCGCATCGGTCTGCCGCCCGACTTTTATCGCCAATTCCTCGATCCAATGATTGACGAGCGCGTCCTTCTTCTCCGAGGAGATCAGCCCTCGATCAAGGATCTTGTCGAGCACCGGGATAACGGCGTTGTCGGCGATGGACTGAGCTTGTATGAGACCAAGGGACAAGCGGTCTTCGGAGAGATATCCAATACCCGCGCGGATTGCGTCGCGGTTGGAGTTCAGATGAAGAACCGTCCCGTTGAGTGCGATGCTGCCGCCGTCTGGGCGCAGCATGCCGAAAATAGAAAGCGCGAGTTCTGTGCGACCGGCGCCGAGTAGCCCGGTCAGGCCAAGCGTTTCACCTCGCCGTATTGTCAGCGAAACGTCGTCATAGTCGCCTGCGCGGGTCAATCGATCGATCTTCAACACGACGGGTGATCCACTAAGGTTTCTCGTGCTCACGGTTTGGTCGAACGTCTTGCCGGTCATCAGTTCGGTGAGGCGTGATTGGGTCATTCCGGCGGTCGGGAACACCCCAACGACCTTACCGTCGCGCAGAACGGTGACGCGACTTGAGATCTCCAGAACTTCCGCAAGGCGATGGCTGACGAAGACGATGGCCATGCCTTCATTCGAGAGTGTTCGAACGATCGCGAGCAACCGGTCTGTTTCCGATTGAGTAAGCGACGATGTGGGCTCGTCCATGAAAATAACCTTCGCATCGCCGGCGAGCGCCCGGGCGATGGCGACGATCTGACGTTGGGCGATTGCAAAGCTACGCAGAGGCGCGTCGACATCGAGGTCGGCGCCAAGCCGCACCAACAGCCCTCGCGCCACCTCGCGAATGCGCGAATGATCGACGAGCCGAGGCATGTTGCCGAGGACAGTTCTGATCCCGATATTTTCCGCGACTGTCATTTCAGGAAACAGTGCGAGGTCCTGCCAGATGACTTCCACCCCGGCGCTGCGCGCCGCAGCCGGCGACATGATGTCGACAGACTTTCCGGCGATCGACATGTTTGCGCCGGCTAGCGGCTGACAAACGCCGGTGATTACCTTGATCAGGGTGCTCTTGCCGCTGCCGTTCTCACCGGCGATGCATTGCACTTCACCCGGGAGAACCTCGAAGGCGACATCCTGGAGGGCTCTAACGCCACCAAATGTGACGCTTATGTTGCTAAACGACAGAACCGATGGGAGGTCCTGCGTCGTAGACGCGACGAGGTTCACGGCGGGCCCTTCTGAAATGACAAGGATGGGGCGTGCCGGGATTGATTTGCCACCCCGGCACGCCAGCCATGGTCCGCCATCTAAAGCCCTAGGGCTGCAAGACCATCGACCGTTTCGACCGTGATAGGCTGCACAGCGTCCACGATGATGGTGCCGGTTTTGAAGTCAGGGTGAACGACACCCAGACCTTCGATCGTCATGCCGTCGGTGATTTCACCGCCGCCCGCCAGAAAATCAGCCATCGTTACGAATACTTTGCCCGCTTCCAGAGGATTCCACATATAGCCGCCGTCAATAATGCCGGATTTGAGCATTGCGCTGCCTTGGCTAGGCGAGAATGAACCGACAAGAACCACCTTGTCACCAAGCTTCTGCTCCTCGATCGCGCGTCCGGCGCCGATCGGTCCCTGACTGCCGAACGTCAGGAAGCCGCCGAGGTCAGGATTGGCGGCAAGCACATCCAGAGCCGTCTTTCGGCTGTCATCGGCGCTCTCGGCGACGCCATATCTGTCGCCAACCATCTGCATGTCGGGAAAGTTCTTCTTCAGGTAGGCGATTGCAGCATCGGCCCAGGCATTGTGTGCGGGCACAGTAAGAGAACCTACGTACACCACGTACTTGCCTTTGCCGCCCATTTTCTCGGCAAATAGCTTAGCATGGGCCTCACCGAAACCAACGGCCGAGACCATTTCGAAGTCCCAATCAGCGTTCACCTGGTCCGGCGATTCATGAGTTATAACCTTGATGCCCGTTTCGCGCGCCTTTTTTAGAACTGGCTCGAGAACGTTTGCATCATTCGGCACGACCCCAATTACGCTGACGCCCTGAGCTATCAGGTCTTCGATCGCGCGGACCTGAAGTGCCGGGTCGGCGCTGGTCGGCCCGACCATGAAGCCGTCGTCGCCAAGCTCTTTCGACTTTTCCTTTATTCCCGTTTCCATCGCATTGAACCAGGGAATACCGCCGATCTTCACGACGACTCCAACCTTGATGTCCTTCGCCAGTGCAGCATCCATTGTGGCGACCGAAAGAGCTGCGCCGAACGCCGCCGCGAGTATAGTTTTTGCTAACATTTAGTTCCTCCCTGATTGACGAGTTTTTCAGTTGCCTATTGCCCATGTCGGCTTTGTTTGGCCCACCCCTTTGGGCCCTACGGCATTGACGCACTCGGCGCCGCATTCCTCCCAGAACGCGCCATAAAAGACTTTGAATGCCGGCCGGTCAAGGTGCTAAATAGATTTAGCAAGGCGGTCACGCCACCAGCGTCTAAAAACATTTCTCGATTGATGTAAACGATCCGCCCTTTCGCACTCAGGCTGCACCCGTAGAAACGACATGCGATCGCCCGCGAGCCTTGGGTCGAGGCGGTGCTACCCAGATCCGAGGTGCTGATGAACGGAGTTGAACTTCTGCAACGATGTCTCGTGACAAAGAATTGCTAGTGGTCGATGCTCGATTTGGATGCCGAATCCCAATCTTCTTGGGCGCCGTCATGCTCTCCGGTTCGCCCAAAGCTGGTCGGTACGGTCACCAGCGGAAAGTGGTCTATCGAATAATTCTCCAGAAGCGAAAATCCTTCAGCAATCATCACCTCGACATTCTGTCGGACCATGGTCACATCGAAGGGCAAATGCGCCGCGAATGGATCCCAGTCGAAGCTTCCGACAACAACCCGTCCAAGCTCACTTGAGGCTAGCGTCGAAGTGAACCGCAATGTTCCTTCAAGAGCGGTCACGCCGTTGACGAACATACCTGAGGGCAGATGCCCAAGCTGAGCGTATCGTGCAGCGAGAGACCGAGCAGCGTTGGTCGGTGCGTATCCGCAGCAGTCAATCGTGCCCGGGCCCGTAACAATCCCATGCGCTGCCAGCGCATCGTGAAAACCCAGCAAACGGCTACGTGTTGCGTCATCATCGCTGACCCCGCCAAAGAAGAAGAGATCTTCGGTGGAGCCCCCTCGTTCTTTCAATTTCTGAACAATGATCTCTGTGAGCGCCTTGGCGCCCCCGTAGTTGTCAGAAACAACTGAGGGAGCCCGACGGCCTGGCAGATCGATGTTGATGCACCGGACGCCCGCTGCCCGGCACAGATCATTCAGCGGATCGGGGTCACGAACGCCTGCAAGGAAGAGAAATTCCACCTGCTGAGCCAGCAGGGTTTCCGTCACACTCAACTCGTTATCAGGATTGCGATGGGTGCTGACGACGATCGGGCACAAGCGGTGGACGCGGGATTCCGCTTCAAAGGCTTCGGCCAATCCGGCGAAGAAGCGATTGCGGTAATGTGGCAAGATCATTCCAGCGAGTCCGGATCGGGAAAGCCGCAATCCTCGTGCCTTGAGGTTGACAGCATAGCCAAGCCGCTCAGCCCAATCGAGGATGGTCGCTGCGGTTTCCGCCTTGATCCGGTGCTGTTGCCACGAGCCATTGAGGACGAGACTGACGGCGGTCGGGGACGACTTTGCCGCCACCGCGATATCATAAATCGTTGACTTGCGTCGGACAGACTTTCTCGCCATTGGTGACGCTCCCGCTGGGAGATGCAGTAGACGCTAGTGCGGGGTCAAGGCAACATCTCTAAATTGCGTCAAACGGTTTGGAGGAGCGACCCCACGGAAGGACGCGGCCTCTCGTGCCTCCGGTCCGGTCTCCCTGATTGTCTCGATCGTTGCAATGACAGCGCCAGGGAAATCGGCAGATTTGGGATTTTCCCTGAAGCTTCGTTCAGCGTCACTGGAGACACCAACCCCAGTGTTTCGGCTTTGGTCTCCCCGATGATCAATCACCTTGCAAAGGTCGACGAGAAGTTTCGATCAGTTTGGAGCCCACCGTTGGCGATGGTCGGGCGCACGCGTCACGATCGAGTCCTCCGTTTCAATAGCGGGAAGATGAAAGCTTTGGGTTTCTGAGTCTCTATCTGGCCCCAAAAGGGTGCTGCCGGATGCGCCTTCGTCTCCGGGCGTTGTTTGCGTACTTGGCCGAGGTGCCCTTGCTTGGCAAGTTCCTTCCGCGACAAGGTCTGCTCGACAGCATTTTCGTCGCTATTGCCAATGCGGAGCCCCGGAGGATCAAAACCGGTTAGCAGCATGATGCCGACGGTTCAGAGCAAGCGACTCAGATTCCCGATTTGCTCAGAGTCTCCCAGCCTGTGGCTCTCCGTGCAGCGGGCCTTGAGCGTCTGGCTCGACCTTTTTGAAAGCTCGCCTCCAATCGCTGGACGAGTTTGGCGGCAAGGCTAGTCGTCTCCATCGGTGTTATGATCGATGCCAGGGAGGCCGCCTGGACCATGGCGTGAACTCATTGCCGTATGCTGGCAGTGCAAGGCAATGAACTGACTGCACAACATGTAGGTGCATTCGTGGATCAAATTTCCAGATAGCCAAACAGCGCACGTATCTCGATTAGGTGGCAAGGAGTTGCGAAAGCTATGTTCGCAGTTTGAGAATCGTCCGATATGCCGCACAACGATGCCGGCAAGACGAGCCGAGGATGATCTGAGGCAATGTTCAGATCCAAGAAGGACGGTTACCTGTGACCCAGAAAGGAATCACACTAAAGGACGTTGCCGCAGCGGCTAAGGTGTCGCGCGCCACGGCCGCGCGGGCGCTCAACAGCTATGGTTACGTTGGCGACGAGACGGCGCTCCGCGTGCTTGAGGCAGCCGAAAGGCTGGGCTATCGGGCCAACCTCGTCGCGCAGGCGCTGCGCAGCGGACAATTGCCGATCATAGGCTTCGTGCCCGGCGATATCCAGAATCCGTTCTTCGCCCGAATCGCGCACGACATAGAGGTGGAACTGCGCAAGCACCGCCACAATCTTCTGATTGCCAGCAGCGAGGAGAATGTAGAACAGGAGAAAGAACTGCTTGAGAGCCTTCGCTCGCTCAGCATTCGCGGCTTCATCCTTGCCCCAACGTCTGCAACCGACAGCCAGCATATTGTGCAACTGGCCCGCGAAGGCGCACCGATCGTGCTCATCGACCGCGTGGTAAAGGACCTGCAATGCGACAGCGTCGTCGTCGACAACGAGGGCGGGGCACGCGAGGCAGTGGACTATCTGGTTGGCAACGGTCACCACCGGATCGGTCTTTTGCGCGACGAGTCACGCATCTTTACGGCACAGGAACGCTTGGCTGGCTACCAAAACTCGCTCCACTCGCATGGGATCGCAATCGATGAAGCGCTCATCGGCGTATCGCGCTCGACCGTCGAGCACGCCATCGAAGCCACGATCCGCCTGTTCAGCCGGCGCAATCGCCCGACCGCACTGTTCACGGTGGACAGCCTCATGACGCAAGGCGCGCTTCTTGGCCTGCGTTCAATGGGGCTCTCGATTCCGCATGATGTGTCGGTGGTTGGCTTCGATGACTTCAACCTCGCCACGTTCACCGATCCGCAGATAACGGTCGTGGCGCAACCCATCTCCGAGATCGGACCGCTCGCCGCCAGATACCTGCTGGAGCGGCTTGCCGGCAAAAAGGTTGCACCGCGCCGTACCCGATTTCAGACCCGCTTGATCGTACGCGGATCGGTTGCCCGGCGCGCTGTGCGCTAAAGAGCAAACCCCTCGATTTCGGAGAATTTCGTCTAAAGGACTTGCCATTGGCGAAATTGCGTGCCCATTATTGCTTGTGAGATCGATCTCACATTGGGAAAACGAGCTAGACGGCCCACCGACGCCTAAGGCGGGCTAGAGGCCTGTAACATGCGAAATACAAGGAAAACGTCATGCTGAACTTCGATAGGGACCGCTTCGTGAAGATCCAAAGCGGGGCCGTCGCCGTCGCAGGTGAGGTTCGCTCACTCATGCGCACACTGCTGGCAGATGGCGTCGAGCGGCTGTTTTTCATGGGCACCGGCGGCGTGCAGCTTCTAACCTTGCCCGCGATCGAGTTGGCGCAGCGCTGTTCCACCTTCCCGGTGAGCGGTGCCTATCCGGCGCAGGTCGTGATCGATCCGCCCGCCGGTCTCGACAGCAAGGCCGTGGTGGTCATCCCGTCCTTGTCGGGCACGACCAAGGAAGGCGTCGAGCTCATGGCCTTTCTGAAAAAACGCGGTGTGCGCACGATTTCGCTCACCGGCCATTCGGATACGCCAATCGCACGGGAGGCTGACCACAATTTCACGAACTTCGCCGAAGACGACACCTCGTCGGAATCCTTCTACCTGCAGACGCTGCTGATCGTCCTGGCCCTGCTGGAAGAGCGCGGCGAATATGATGATTTTGATGGCACTGTCGCCGAACTCAAACTGCTGCCGGATCTGCTTGCCGACGCCAAGGCTGCCTTTGAGGACAGGGCGGCCGAACTGGCCCAGACAATCAAGGACGATACCTATCACATCTTCACCGGCGCCGGCTCGGTGTGGCCGGAGGCACACTATTACGGCATGTGCATCCTCGAAGAGATGCAGTGGATTCGCACCCGCCCGGTGCACGCCGCCGACTTCTTCCACGGTACGCTCGAGTTGGTCGAGCCGGGCGTCAGCGTTTTCGTGTTCAAGGGCGAAGATGCCCTTCGGCCCCTGGCCGACCGGGTCGAGAACTTCGCCAGGCGCTACACGGACCGCGTTCGCACGCTGGACGCGGCCTCGGTCAAGTTGCCGGGCATCTCCGCAAAGGTCCGCGGCATGATCTCGCCGGTTCTGCTCGCCACCTTGCTCGAGCGGCTGAGCGCCCATCTCGAGGTGCTGCGCAACCACCCGCTGACCACCCGTCGCTACTACAAACGCGTGGAATATTGATCCCCTCTTACCTCTGAAGGAGCTATCCATGAAACGTTCGCTGCAAGTCGTGGCGGTCACGGTGGCCGCGGTATCATCATTGGGGTTGTCGATAAGCGGCAGTTCCGCCGCTTCGCCGGCTGTCACGGCCGACCCAAACGCCAAGGTGGAATACACCGGCACGCTTTCGGTCCTGACCAAGTTCGGGCTGCAACAGCTGTCGCCCTATTTCGTCAACCTGGCACAGGCCTATGAGAAGCTCCATCCGGATGTGAAGGTCGAACTTATCCAGGAGAGCGACGACAGCGTGAAGGGCAAGACCAAGACGCTGGTCGCTTCCAACTCGCTGCCCGATATCTATTTCTCCTGGACAGGCAGTTGGGGTGGCAATTTCGTGCGCGGCAATCGCGCCGTTGATCTCACGCCCGTCATTGCTGCCGATACCGAGTGGGGCAAGTCGCTGTCTCCAGCCGCCGTCAAGGCGTTCCAGTACAACGGCAAGTTCTATGGCATTCCGCTTTACCAGGATGCCAAGTTCATGGGCTACAACAAGCAGATCTTCGCCAAGCTCAGCCTCAAGGCACCCGCCACTTTCGAGGACTTGCTGACCAGCTGCGATGCCATCCGCAAATCCGGCGTGACACCGATCTCCTTCGGCAACAAGGAGGCTTGGCCGGCGATCCACTTTGCAGGCCAGCTGCTCGCCTACAACGTGCCGCAGGCAACGCTGGAACGCGACTTCGATCCGGCCACCGCCCAATACAGCGATCCAGGCTATGTCGCAGCACTCAAGCAGTTCAGCCAGCTTGTCGAGCGCTGCACCGATGGCGCCGGCGTCAACGGCACATCCTATGCCTCGGCTCTCCAGGCCTTCACCAACGCCCAGTCGGCCATGTACTACCAGGAAATCATCGAGTTCGATCAGGCCGCCACGCCGGAGTCGGCGTTAAAGCCCGCCGATTTCGGATTCTTCCGGCTGCCGGTGCCCGCCGGCGCCAAGGGTGACGCCAAGTCGATCGAGGGCGCGCCGGAGGGCTACATGATCAATGCGGCATCGAAGAACATCCCGCTGGCGATCGATTTCATGAAGTTCGTGACCTCGAAGGAAAATGCGCAGGTCTTGTCTGCGCCACCCTATGGCCAGCCGAGCGCCACCATCGGCGGCGCCTCGGAATCGAACATGAGCGCGGCTGTGGTCGATGGCCTCAAGGATATCAACGCCGCCTCATACCTCATGCCCTGGCTGGATACGGCCAACCCACCGCGCGTCGCCGCCGTCTGGCTGTCCAGCCTGCAGGCGCTGGCGGGCGGCTCGATGACGCCCGAGCAAGTGATGGACGAGGTGCGCAAAGCCGCATCCGCGGCCAAATAAAGCAGGCGAGCATGGCAAGGGCCTCGGACACAGTGGACAGCGGCGCCGACATCGGCGTCGCCAGGCCGCAACGGCCAAAGAGCCGGCGGGCCTGCTTCGCCAACCTGTTGTCGTTGCGATGGGCGGCGATCGCGCTCATCCTCATCGGCTGGTTCGTCTATTATCCGATCGTCGACAATTTCATCGTCAGCACCACCGACCAGGACATCTACACCGGCGAGGTCACCAATGTCGGCCTCGCCAACTACGACCGGCTGCTGCATGACCCGGTCGTGCTGCTGGCGCTGTGGAAAAACTGCCTCTACGCTCTCATCTCCGTCATCTTCCAGGTCTTCGGCGCGTTCCTGCTGGCGGCCATTATCGAGGACCTGAAAAGCGAAAGCTGGCGCCGGCTGTGGCGCGCCGTCTATTTCGTGCCGTCGGCAATCTCGATCACGGTGACCGGCCTGCTGTTTTATTTCATCTACCAGCCGCAGATCGGCTTGCTGGATGCCGCGCTCAGCCGTGTTGGACTGAGCCAGCTCGTCATGCCTTGGCTCGGCAATGAGCACACCGCCATCTATGCCATCATCGCCATGAGCCAATGGCAGGGTTTTGGCTATTCGACGCTGCTGTTCGCCATTGCCATCCAGAAGGTCCCGCGCGACCTCTACGATGCCGCAACGATCGACGGCGCGGGTCCGCTTCGCCGCCTGTGGAGCATCACCTTTCCGCTCACCCGGGAAATGACGGGGTTGATGATCATCGTCACCATCACGGGCGCGTTCCAGGTGTTCAACGAGGTTATGGTGATGACCGCAGGCGGGCCCAACAACAGCAGCCAGGTGCTGGGCACGTGGCTCTACCAGAAGGCCTTCATCGAGGACAATTTCGGCTATGGCGCGGCGATCGCCGCCGTCATCTTCATGTTGACCATGCTCACAGGCGCGGCACAGCTCTGGTACACCAAGCGCCGCCGGGTGCAGCTATGAGTGCGATGGTCGCAGCCGGTCGCAGCCGGCACGTCAATGTGTGGTCGGTCATAGCCAGGACATTGCTCTATTCGTTCCTGGTCTGCCTCGGTGTCGTCGTCATCTATCCGCTGATCTGGATGGCGCTGAGCGGCTTCAAGGACAATGCACAGATCTTCGGCGATCCCTTCGCCCTGCCCACCCGTTGGTCGTGGAACAATTACCTGCAAGCGTGGAACCAGGGCGTGCGTGGCTACGTGACAGTCTCGGTGCTGGTGACCGTCGCTTCGGCTATATGCACCGTGCTGATCAGCGCCTGGACGGCCTTCGGCCTGACCCGCACCAAGATGCCGGCAAAGCCGCTGGTTGTTGCCATCGTTCTGGGCGGCTTGATGCTGAGCCCCACCGTGGCGATCATTCCACTGGTGAAGATGTTGCAGGCGCTCGGTCTCTACAACACCTACTGGGCACTGATCATTCTCTACACGGCGTTCCGTGTGCCGTTCACCACCTTCCTCATCCGCGCCTACATGCTGGATCTGCCTGAAGACATCGACGAGGCGGCGACGATGGATGGCGCCAGCGAGGGTCAGATCTTCTGGCGCATCACCTTGCCGCTGTGCCGGCCGATCATCATTTCCTGCGTCATCCTGCACGTCCTGTTCGCCTGGAACGAATATCTCTTCGCCATGATCTTCACGAGCGGCTCGGATGTGCAGACGCTGCCGGTCGGACTGACGTCGATCATGGCAACCCACGGGACCAACTATGCCGTGGTGTTCGCGGCCATGACGATCTCGGCGCTGCCTATCGTGATCGTGTTCTTTGCCGCGCAACGCTACTTCATCCGTGGCTTGGCCGAAGGCATCGGCAAATAACAATTCCCGAAAGGAGCCTTCATGCCGCAGCTCGCTGCTCATCAGCTGATCGGAGCCAATTTCAGCTTCCAGCACTTCCCCTTCGATGAGGTCGCCAGGACGATCCGAGGCTTTGGCCTGCGCGAGATCGAGCTGTGGGGGATTGCCCAGCATCTGGACCTGTTCCACGCCACGGACGCACGTGTCGAATCCGTTCGCCGGGTACTCGCCGACAACGAGCTGTCGGCCTGGTGCTTTACGCCTGAGCAGGTGTTGTATCCAATCAACATTGCCTCCGGCGACGCCGCACTGCGCCAGGACAGCATCGAGCGGTTTTGCCGTGCAGCCGACATCTGCGCGGCGCTTGGCGCCCGCTATCTCTTCCTGACGCCCGGCCGGGGCTACGAGAGCGAACCCCGGCAACCGGCATGGGACCGCGCGGTCGGTTCGATCGGCGAGATCGCCCGGCGCGCCGCCGCAAACGGGGTGCGCTGCCTGCTCGAGCCGTTGCAGCGGTTCGAGAGCAACCTCGTCAATGATGCGGCAGGCCTGCGCCAAATGCTGGATGAGGTGGGCGCCGGCAATATCGATATCGTGCTCGACACTGTCGCCATGGCCACGGCCGGCGACACCGTGGCCGGCTATGTCGACCTGTTCGGCTCGCGTCTGGCGCATGTCCATCTGGTCGACGGCACACCAGGCGGGCATCTGGTGTGGGGGGAGGGCACGCTGCCGCTCGGCCACTACGTCAGCGAACTCGCGCGCCTGGGCTATGCCGGAAAGTTCACCTTCGAGCCGTTCGGCAACGGCTCCTACGCGCTCGATCCGGTAAAAGCCTGGACACGCTGCCTTAGCGCCATCGCGCCATACCTCAATTGCGCAACGGTGCCGGCATGACGTCGAAGAAGCTTATCGCGGTCGGGGACAATTGCCTTGATGCCTATTTGACCAACAACTTGATGACGGTGGGCGGCAACGCCTTGAATGTCGCGGCGCAATGGCGGCGCAACGGCTGGTCCGCGCGCTATTTCGGCGCCGTCGGGAACGATCCCGAAGGCGACGTGGTGCTTGCCGAACTGCAAGGTGCCGGCCTATCCCCGGACGACGTCGAACGGCGTCGCGGCGATACGGCCGTCACCTTGCTGCGCGATGAATCCGGCGACCGGAAGTTCCTGCACGAATCCTTCGGTGTGGGCGAAAACTACATGCCGGCGCCCGCGCATTATGCGGTCATCGCCGCGGCCGACTGGGTGCATCTCGGCACCAACGCCAACAAGCACCTTGTTCAACGATTGGTGGCGGACCATGTGCCGTTCAGCATCGATCTATCGACCGCCCATATGGCGCTGCCGCTCGACGGTGTCCCGCTTTTGTTTGCGTCCGGACCGGACGATGTCGATGTTCCCATCGAGCCATCGCTGGGCGCGCTCAGGGCGGCCGGCGCAAGGCAGGTAGTTTTGACCTGTGGTCGACGCGGCTCCTACTTCGACGATGGCACGAATGTCGTGCATGCGCCGGCGACGCTTGTCGATGTCGTGGATACGTGTGGCGCCGGCGACAGTTTCATTGCCACTTTCCTCGCCGGCTTCCATTTCGGCGGCCTCGGCGCCCTGGAGGCATTGCACAGGGCGTCGATCGCGGCGGCGCAGACCTGCACCCATCTAGGCGGGTTTCCCCAGAGACCGCGTCCGATACCCGATTGGCTGCCAGCCAAATATGCCAGCTTCATTGTCGATGCGCAGGGAGCCCAAGCGTGAGTACACTTCGTTTGCGGCAGCCTGCGGTCGCGCTTCCATCTGACCGGTCGTTTTGGCTGCAGGACATTGCCGCCGCCCCTGCGAGCGAGCCATTGCGAGGCGACGAGCGCGCCGACGTGGTGATCGTCGGTGGCGGCTATACCGGTCTGTGGACGGCGCTGCGGATCCTTGAACTGGCGCCGCAAACGCGGGTGGTCATCCTTGAAGCCGATCTGTGCGGATCGGGGGCCTCGGGGCGCAACGGCGGTCAGGTCCATTCATGGTTCGCCGAAATCGACCAGATCAGTGCGGTCGTCGGTCTCGAGGAAGCGCGCCTGCTGTGCGCCGACACGGTGGCATCGATCGCGGAGCTGAAGACGCTGCAGCAAAACGGCACCATAGACATGGACCTGAGGCTGGACGGATGGTTGTGGACAGCAAGCTCCATTGCGCAGGAAGGCGCTTGGGAGACCGCCGTGGCCTTGACGGCGGCTGTTGGAGAAAACCGTTTCAGCCCGCTGACAGCCGAGGACATTCAACGCCGCACCGGTTCATCGGCCTCCTATGTCGGCGTCGTCGAGACCACTGCCGGCACGGTCCATCCCGCCAAACTTGCCATCGGATTGCGCAAGTTGGCACTGGCACGCGGCGTCATCATCCACGAGCGCAGCCCGGTCCTCGCCATCGAACCCGGCATGACATGCACGGTGCGCACGGCGCATGGCGCGGTACGGGCTGACAAAATCGTGCTTGCCGCCAACGCCTGGCTTTCCGCGCTGCCGGAACTGCGGCGGCATCTTTATGTGGTCGGCAGCGAGGTGATTGCCACTGCCGCCGTCCCCGAACTGCTCGACAGCATTGGCTGGCGCGACGGCGCCTCGATCTGCGATTCACAGGCCCAGGTGCTCTACTACCAGCGCACCATGCGGGGCAGGGTGGTCTTCGGCCGTGGCAGCGGCAACGTCGCCTTCAGTGGAAACTTCGGCGCCAGCTTCAACCGCAGTCCGGAGCACGGCCGCGACAATATGCGAGAGCTGCATCGGGTCTACCCGTCGCTGCGTGGTGTGGCGATCGAATATGACTGGTCGGGGCCGATCGACTGCGTGCCTGAACACGTTCCTGTCTTCGACCACCTGCGCGATCATCCCAACATCTTCTACGGCATGGGATTCAACGGCACCGGCATCGCGCAGACGCCGATCGCCGGACGCATTCTGGCGAGCCTGGTGCTCGAGCGAAAGGATCGCTGGAGCGAAAGCGGTCTGGTCGGCATCGAGCGGCGCATGTCGCTCCCACCTGAACCGCTGCGTTACCTCGGCGCCAGGCTTGTCGGCGCCGCGGTGCGCCGCAAGAACGAGGCCGAGATGCACAACCGCAAGGCCGGCAGGATCACCAATCTTCTGGCGGCGCTGAAGCCAGGCAGGCGCAAGAAGTAGCCGGGCATCTGGCTCATCGTCATGCTCTTCAAACCATGAGCCGGCACGTGCCGTCCCGATGACGGTGGACGCGGCATTGCGATCAGGGTGTTTGCTGGGTTGATCGACGTACATTCTTAAAGCGGAGTGCGTCGACCTTGTTCTAACGTATTCATGTGGGCCGTACCGCCGCCAGGCCTATGCTTGGCGCACTTGCGGCTTTCCATCCGAAGGCGGGCCAACGGATCCGCGCGCAATGATGGCGGTCGGCAAAACGAGCCTTTCCGCCGGGCGGGAATCTCCCTTCAATCGCCGGATGAGCAATTCCGCGACGCTCTTGCCAAGCGCGTAGACGGGCTGGTCGATAACGGTGATGGGCGGCGTGGTGACGCTCGTCCAGTCCGCATCATGGAAAGTGATGAGCGAAATGTCGTCGGGAACCCGCAGGCCGCGCTCGCGGGTCACCTTGAAGATCTCCAGCGCAATGACGCTGTCGGAGGCGAGGATCGCCGTCGGCCGATCCGGCGCCGACAGCATCTCGCCGGCAACCCTGCGCGTTTCGGTGGGGCTTGTCGCGCCAAGGCGAACAAAGCGTTCTGGCCGATCAAGTCCGGCCTCTCGGCACACGGTGAGGAAACCGTCGATGCGCTCACGGACCGACGAGGTGTAGATCTGCCCGAGATCGCGGTACTCGTGCCCTTCGGCGTCGACCGCGGTCACATAGGCAATGTTGCGGTGGCCGGCATCCGCTAGAAAGCGGGTCGCCAGCATGGCGATGCCGCGATCGTCGGTCGTGACCGTATCGACATCCAGATCTGCCAGCGCCCTATCCAGCAGGGCAAGCGGTCGGCCCGAGCGGTGGATATCGCGCAGGTGCGCGATGTCGCGCGATTCCGACGGCGTGACGATCAGCCCGTCGACGCGCTTGCCGATGAGCAGTTTCACGGCCGCCTTTTCCGCCTCGATCTTCTCGCCGGAATTGGCCAGGATGACGTTGAACCCGGCTGCCTTTGCCGCGTCGCTGATGCCGCGTACCGCGAGGCTGAAGAACGGGTTCTCGATGTCGCCGACAACCACGCCGATGATGCCGGAGCGGCCGGTCGTCATGCTGCGGGCGAGCTCGTTCGCACGGTAGTCCAAAGCCTTGGCCGCGGCCATGACTTCCGCGCGGATCATGTCGCTGACGACGCCGTATCCGCCGAGCACGCGCGCGGCTGTCGCTTTCGAAACATTGGCCGCACGGGCGACGTCGCTGACCGTTATCGACGGGGTCTTGGGGTCGGTTCTTTTCATCGGATGACGACTACAAGAGTTGTTGACGGGAGGTCAACGTGGCGATAACGATTAACAAAGAGACCGGTCTCACACAATATGAGACCGGTCTCTTTAGAAGGAGTGGAGCCGAGAGGCGTGACGGACCGTGATTTCGGCAAGGGCATGTCGGCGCGCCAGATGGCGGCTCGACGGAAATACCAAGAAGAACAGACCTTCAGAGTGGAGAAAGACATGAGCAGCAAAGAAATTCTCAAGTCGTTGATGTGCCCGGTCAGAACCGGCGCAATGGCTCTTATGGCGATGTGCCTCGGCGCCGGGCTGGTTTCAGGAGCGGCCGCCGCGGATGACAATCCCTATGGCCTCATTGATGCGAAGGTCATTAGCGTCGGAACCATGGGCGATGCCAAACCCTACGCTTTCACCCAGGCCGATGGGTCGTTCACCGGCTTCGACATCGAATTGTTCCGCAACGTCGCGAGCCGCCTTGGCTTCAAGCCCGACCAGGTGATCTTCACCGGCCAGGAATTCTCGGCGCTGATGCCTTCGGTTGCAAACGAGCGTTTCGATGTCGCGGTCGCGGCAATCGGCACGACGGAAGCACGCAAGAAGACCGTCGACTTTTCCGACGGGTATATCGCAGGCTATCTCTCCGTGCTTACCGCCGACAAGGCGATCACGGCGGCGGACGGGCTCAAGGGCAAACGTCTCGGCGTCGTACAAGGCACGCTCCAGGAAATCTACGCGGCGAAGAATTTTGTCGGAACCGATCTCGTCAAATTCCCCGACAACAACTCCGCCGTTTCGGCGCTTAACAACGGAACCGTGGATGCCCACTTCCTCGATTACGAGGCCGCCAAGGACTATGGCCTTCGCTACCCGAACCTGAAGATCGCGGTCAATATTCCTTCCTTTGACGCGCCGGCCGGCTTTGTCCTTCGCAAGGGCAACGACAAGCTCCGCAATGCGCTGAACACCGCCCTTCACGCGGCCATGCAGGACGGCACCTGGAAGACGCTTTATGAAAAGTGGTTCCCCGGCTCGCCGATGCCCGACCAGTATCTTCCCAAGAAGTAGACCGTACCCGGCCGCTGGCTCTCATGCCGGCGGCCGGATTACGCCGCCGTCCTTGATGCGGACGATGTGAATAGCGCAACCGAAAGGGGGGCGAATGAACTGGCTCGAAAACCTGCGGCGCAGTTTCCTCGACTGGCAGGCCATGGCGGACGTGCTGCCCAGCATGATCACCATCGGATTGAAGAACACGTTGATCCTCGCCGCCGCGTCGACGGTGCTGGGTGTCATCCTCGGCATGATCCTGGCGGTCATGGGCATCTCGCAATCGCGCTGGCTGCGCATTCCGGCGCGGGTCTACACGGATATATTCCGTGGGCTGCCGGCGATCGTCACCATCCTGCTGATAGGCCAGGGCTTTGCCCGCATCGGCCGTGAAATCTTCGGCCCTTCGCCCTTTCCGCTCGGCATTCTTGCGCTGAGCCTGATCGCCGGCGCCTATATCGGCGAAATCTTCCGCTCGGGCATCCAGAGCGTCGAGCGCGGGCAGATGGAGGCCTGCAGGGCGCTCAGCATGAGCTACGGCCAAGGCATGCGCCTGATCGTGATCCCGCAAGGCATCCGCCGCGTCTTGCCGGCCCTCGTTAACCAGTTCATCGGCAACGTCAAGGATTCAAGCCTTGTCTACTTCCTCGGTCTGCTCGCCTCGGAGCGCGAGATCTTCCGTGTCGGTCAGGACCAGGCAGTGGTCACCGGAAACCTCTCGCCATTGCTTCTGGCCGGCGTGTTCTATCTCGTCATCACCGTGCCGTTGACCCATGTGGTCAACTACATCGACAACTCGCTGCGGGTCGGAAAGCAAAAGGCCAGCCTCGTCATCAGCGGCCTGGCCGAAGTGAGCGAACTGGAGGGCGCCACCGGCAGTGCACTTTCGGAGGCCGGCTCTGATGCCCGCTCAGCGCTGCCCCGCTTCAAGGGCGGCAGTCTCGCCATTACCGATCTCGACATGGCCTATGGCGACCTCGATGTTCTCAAAGGCGTCAGCCTGGCAGTCAAGCCTGGCACGGTCACATGCGTGATCGGCCCATCAGGTTCGGGCAAGTCGACCCTGCTGCGCTGCCTCAACCGCCTGGTCGAGCCCAAGGGCGGTGAGGTGTTGCTCGATGGTGCGAGCATCCTGGCGATGAAGCCTGAAAAACTGCGCCGGCGTGTCGGCATGGTTTTCCAGCAGTTCAATCTGTTTCCCGACCACACCGCGCTCGAAAACGTCATGCTGTCGCTGACCAAGGTAAAGGGGCTCCCTGTACAGGAAGCTGAGCGCATCGCCGAGGCGCGCCTTGCCGACGTCGGGCTTGCGACCCGCAAACACCATCGTCCAGGGAGCCTTTCCGGTGGCCAGCAGCAGCGTGTGGCAATCGCTCGTGCATTGGCGATGGACCCGGAGGTCATCTTGTTCGATGAGGTAACGAGCGCACTCGATCCAGAACTGGTGAAGGGTGTGCTCAACCTCATGGCGGATCTCGGCCGGCGCGGCATGACAATGGTCGTGGTGACGCATGAAATGGGCTTCGCCCGCAAGGTCGCCGATCAGGTCGTCTTCATGGATGAAGGCCGCATCATCGAGGCCGGCACGCCTGCCGCGATTTTCGACACGCCGAAAAGCCCGCGTCTGAAGCACTTCCTTGCCGAAGTGCTTTGATCACGCATGAGCCCTTCAAGACCCAAACCAACCTCCACCAGTGAAAGATATCTCATGGCTGCATCACATCAGGTTTCCAAGGTCGTTGTTGTCGGCGGCGGCATTTTTGGCGTCTCCTCGGCCGTTCATCTTGCAAGGCTCGGCATCGAGACCGTGCTGGTCAATGATGGACCGCTCGCCAAGGGAGCTTCCGGCCGCTCGCTCGCCTGGATCAATTCGGCGCGCAGGCGCTCGGCTGAATATCATCGCCTGCGCATGATCGGTATCGACCGCTACCGCAGTTTGTCGGCGCGATGCCCGGATGCCGCCTGGCTGCGTTTCGACGGTGGCCTGACGTGGGATGCGGACGATGCCTCAAACGAGATCGCCGATGTCTTCGCTCACGAAAAACGTCTCGGCTATGATGCGCAGCATCTGTCCGCGGACGCCATAAGGTTGGTCACGCCGGGTGTCTGCGCAAGCGCTGTCACGCCTCAAGGCGCGATCTTCAACGCGGGCGAGGGCTGGGTCGACCTGCCGTCGCTGATCGAAATATTGATCGCGGAATTCGTGGAGCGGGGCGGCCAGGTGGTCACCGAGGCCGGAAGCGCTACCGTCACCGTCGCCAACGGCCGCGCCACCGGCGTCACCACCACCAGCGGGATCAGCTTCGCCGCCAACGCGGTGCTTCTGGCGACCGGTGCGGATGTGCCGCGAATGGTCGCCGTGGCCGGTCAGCGTATTGCCGATGGGACACCGATCGCGCTGCTGGTCAGGACCAAGCCAGTCGACTTGCCTCTACGCGCCGTGCTCAACACGCCGCGCGTCGCCATCCGGCCGACGCCTGATGGCGCCCTCGCGCTCGATTCTGCCTGGTCGGAAGAAGAGGTGGTAGTCAATCCGGACGGCACTTATCGCATAAAAGCATCAACCATCCAGGGGCTTCTCGACGAAGCGTCGAATGTTCTCGACGGTCATCCGAAATTGGAATTGGAGAGCTACGGTGTCGGGCCCAAGCCGATCCCCGGAGACGGCGAGCCGGTCTTCGGCCAGTTGCGGGAGATCGAGGGGTATTACGTCGCCTTCAGCCACAGCGGCGCAACACTTGGCTTGATTGCCGGCGAACTGCTTGCAACCGAGATCGCCACCGGAACAGAGCACCCACTCCTTGCAAGCTTTCGACCGTCTCGATTTTCACTTTAGCCCGCCAATTCGCCTCGGAATGGGATGTAATGTGGCATGCCTGGAGTTTCGCTAGCCGAGACGGCGGCCGCCTGGCCGCTTACGCGCACCGAACCTGACACCGGAACATTTTCTCCACGTTGAAGTTGGACAGCGCCAGGACCGTCTTTCGTCCAAGCTCAACCAGCGCTGAGAAATTCCATGACCAACCAACACCCCAAGACTAAACAGCCCACGGACAAGGATCTGCGAGACAACCCGGGAATCGGCACCTCGAAGGGCGCGGTCAAGGGCGGCGATATGCTCGACGAGAACGATGCTCTCGATGGGGACAATACGTTCGAAGGCGATGTCGAGAACGACGTCACGCCTCAGGGCGGCATCAACCCTGACCAGACCGGACGCACGAACAAGTAGGAGGCGCCTTGCCATGGCCGGCCGGAAGACCCACGAGCAGCAGCTGCGCATCATCGAAAAGCGCGAGAACACCAGCAAAGCCGGCGACGATTTCAATGCCGAGGATGAGCTGAAGAGAACCAAGCAGGAGCGCGAGGCGCGGCAAGACGGCGCCAATCTGCGCGACGAGGGCGTGGAATTGACCGACAAGGACAATCGCCAGATGATCCGCGGCGAAAACCAGGAGAGCGAGCACCGCAAGCGCAGGCAGGACGACTAAGCCTGTCGTCTTTAAGGCTATCGAGGAGCCATGCCAGACTACCGGCACGCCAGGCACCGCATGGTCGAGGCGCACATCGCCCGCCGCGGTGTGCGCGACGAACGAGTCCTTTCGCCACTGAGGCGAATCCCGCGCGAGAAATCGTCGACGAGGGGTGCGAGGAGTTCGCCTATGGGGACGGTCCGGGCGGCGTTGCGCTCTGGCTATAGGGACTTGCGAAGACGCGACCTGAACATCGGCCAGCTCTGCCGCGAGAGCTTTTGGCGATCAGACAGCCTCGGCCACTACATGCAATCCTCGGCCTCGCAGCAGTTCGATGCCTTCGTCTGTTCGATCGCACCTCGCCTGTTCAGCCGCTGACTGCCGAACAGCGCCTCATCGGGTGGTACTGAGACCTTTGCCTTCGGCACCTGAATAGGCGGCCTTGCCTTCGGGCACGGAACATCTCACCGACTTTCTGGTTAGGCAGGCCGGATGAAGGGAGCTTTGCGCATGGCCACTAATTTGGAAGACGGCAAGACCGCTCAATGTTCCGACGACTTGCATGGCGGCAATCGCGGCGGCGACAAAGACCAGCGTAAGACTGACAAGACCGCGAACAAGAGCAGCCAGGCGGCGGGATCCGCATCGCGGTAGGACTGAGACATGCCGACCGCCGCGGACATCCTCATCGAGACGCTGATCGACTGGAACGTCGATATCATCTTTGGCCTGCCGGGCGACGGCATCAATGGCATCATGGAGGCGCTGCGCAGGCGGCAGGACCGTATCCGCTTCATTCAGGTGCGACACGAGGAATCCGCGGCGTTCATGGCGTGCGCCTACTCAAAATGGACAGGCAAGCTCGGTGTCTGCCTCGCAACTTCCGGCCCTGGCGGCACACACCTCCTGACGGGCCTCTACGATGCCAAGCTCGACCAAGCGCCGGTGCTCGCCATTACCGGCATGCAGTTCCACGACCTAATCGAGACCTTCACCCAGCAGGATGTCGACTTGACGCGCGTCTTCAGCGATGTCGCCGTCTTCAACGCGCAGGTCTCCGACGCGGCGCATATGGAAAGCCTGGCCGGTCTCGCCTGCAGGTCGGCGCTGGCAAGTCGCGGTGTTGCGCATCTGTCGATCGCCAGCGATGTGCAGGAGCACACGCTCGACCAGGCCAAGCGCTCGAAGCGCAACAGACCGTCGCATACGCCGGATCGTTGGTTCGAAGGAAGCAGGCTTCCCGACGAAGAACAACTTGCGAAAGCCGCCGAGATCCTGAACGGGGCGACGAAGGTCGCGATCCTCGCCGGTCGGGGCGCGCTTGGTGCCAGGCACGAGTTGGAAGAGACGGCGGAGCTGCTTGGTGCCCCCGTCGCAAAGGCCTTGCTCGGTAAGGCTGCCTTGCCCGACGATCACCCGCTGACGACTGGCGGCATCGGAATTCTCGGCACGCTGCCGTCGCAGGAAATCATGGAGGAATGTGACGCGCTGCTCGTCGTCGGCTCGACCTTTCCCTACATCGAATACTACCCGAAGCCGGGACAGGCGCGCGGGGTGCAGATCGAGCGCGACCCGCAGCGCATCGGCCTGCGCTATCCCGTTGAGGCCGGCCTTGCCGGCGATGCCGCCGTGACGCTGCGATTGCTGAACAGGCGCCTGAAGCGCAAGGATGATCGCAGCTTCCTCGAGAAGGCGCAGGCGGGCATGCGACGCTGGCGCGAGATGATGGCGCAGTCGGAGCAAAAGGCCGCCACTTCGCTCAAGCCCCAGGTGGTTACACGCGCATTTGGGAAACGATTGCCCGATGATGCGATCCTGGTTGCCGATTCCGGCCAGAACACCGAGATGGCGGCCCGCCATATCGAGCTGCGTGACGGGCAGGCCTTCGGCGTCTCGGGCGCGCTGGCCTCGATGGCATGCGGACTGCCCTATGCGATCGCCGCGGGCCTGGCCTTTCCCGGCCGGCCGGTCTTCGCGGTCGTCGGCGACGGCGGTCTCGCGATGCAACTCGGCGAGTTCTCGACGGCAGTTCGGTACCGGGTCCCACTCAAGGTGCTCGTGCTCAAGAACGGCATGCTCAATCAGATCGCCTGGGAGCAGATGATGTTCCTCGGTAACCCGCAATTCGCCTGCGAACTCCAGCCCATCGACTTCGCCATGGCCGCCGAAGCCATGGGCGGCATCGGCTACAGCGTCTCTCGCGCCGAGGAGGTGGAAGGTGTTCTCGACGCTGCCCTGGCTGCTGAGGGTCCGGTGGTCATCGAGGCCGTGGTCGACCCGTACGAACCGATGATGCCACCGAAGATGCCACCGGATTATGCGAGAAATTTCCGCAATGCGCTACCGGATACCCCCGGACGCGCGGAAATCGAGGCGAATGTGGCGCAAGAGCCGCTTAGGTCGATGATTACCGCCGGCGAGAAAGACTGACCACACGCAAGAAGGAGCACGAGTTGAACAAGACCGACAGCGGCACCGCAAATCGCGGTTCGCCGGACCTCATGGGCGGCGACCAAGCGTGCAAGGCCGAGGAATGGGGCGGTGGCTCGAAAGCCGCCAAGGGACCGATCACGGAACCGGATCGACACAACCGCAACTCCAACCAAAAAAGGACCTGACATGCAGGATGCCCAGCAGAAATATCCTCAGCCGCCGCTTCCCGAACAGCAGCAGGACATGCCCGGCTACACCGACGAGATGGATCCACGGCCCGACCACGGGGAGGAGAGCTATCGCGGCAGCGGTAAGCTGACGGACCGCGTCGCGCTGATCACCGGCGCGGACTCGGGCATCGGCCGGGCGGTGGCTATCGCATTTGCACGCGAAGGCGCCGACGTCATCATCTCCTACCTTGAAGAGGACGAAGATGCGCAGGAGACGGCGCGCTTGGTCGAGGAAGCGGGGCGCAAGGCGGTGCTCGCACGCGGCGACATCTCGGACGAAATCTTCGCGCGGTCGCTTGTGCAGCGAGCTATCGATGAATGCGGGCGCCTGGACATCCTCGTCAACAATGCAGCCCACCAGGCGTCGTTCGAGAAGCTTGAGGACATCAGCGCGGAGGAATGGGATCTCACCTTTCGCACCAATGTCTATGCGATGTTCTATCTGTCCCAGGAAGCAGTGAAGCACATGGAAGCCGGCTCAACCATCATCAACACATCCTCGATCAACGCGACCAGTCCATCGCCGGCACTTCTTGCCTACGCCACTACCAAAGGAGCGATCGCCAACTTCACCGCCGGACTTGCAGGACTGGTAGCTGAACGCGGCATTCGGGTAAACGCGGTCGCTCCCGGGCCGATTTGGACGCCGCTGATCCCGTCGACGATGCCCTCTGAGAAGGTCAAGGAGTTCGGCAAGAACACGCCGCTCAAGCGTCCCGGGCAACCGGCAGAGCTTGCAGCGACCTATGTGCTGCTTGCCTCGGAAGGATCGAGCTACACCACCGGCGCACTCTACGAGGTCACCGGCGGACGGCCGATGCTTTGAGCGAGCGTACCTGCCAGCTCCACGGCGCCCACTCCCCGTAGCACACCGACATGTGGCGAGGCTCATGCCGATCAGGATCGCGGACAACCGCCACGTCCGCAAACTGGTCGAGGCGGATGCCGAAGCCTCCCACCAGACCCTGAACCGGAGGTTGGTAGACGGGAAGCTGACTTCATTCCGGGTCAACCGGAGCGTCAGCTTTCGGGGAGGGGCAAACGCTGGGTGAATGTCCCCGATAGGCGCATTGCAGCCATGCCGCCGTCGCGTTGTGAGACTGATTTGGCGACCAGCAAAACAGCAGCCTCTACGACTCGTCCCTCTCATCGCGCAAATTAGACACAACGCGGCGGTTCTGCGACCTACAGGCGGAGTCGGGGCAGTCGCGGACCAGCCTGTCCTTGCCGTAGCCCTTGGCCCACATGCGGTTCCGGTCTATGCCGCCGGCGGCGAGGTAGTCCATCACCGCATCGGCGCGCTGCTGTGACAGCGCCGTTTCGCTTGCGCCGGGATCGTCGGCGAAACCCTGCAGCTTGAGCAGCCAGCGCGGATGCTTTGTCAACCAGGCGATCTGGGTGTCGAGGGTGGCCTTGGCGACAGAATCGAGCGCGGCCGAACCTTTCGTGAAGTAGGTGCGGCGGCCGACATTGAGGATAAAATCCTCCTCGCTGCCCGGCTGCACGTTCTGGAAGCCGGCAATCTCGGCGTTGGTGACGTCAGGCGTCGACGGGGCCAGCGTGTTGCTGGTCGAGCAGGATGCGGCCAGAACCAGCAGGCCGGCGGCGAGCAGCCGGCGCGTGTTTTCAATCATGCGGTTCATGATGCGCCAATCATTCGACAGTGGTGGAAGCGGGCGCCTGGTCGGCGATGTGCGGCAGGACCTCCACTGCGGTGCCGATCGGGCACCGCTGGTAGAGGTCGATGATATCTTCGGGGAACATGCGGATGCAGCCGCTGGAAGCGTCGGTGCCGATGCTCCATGGCTCCAGCGTGCCATGCAGGCGGTAGCCGATGTCGGCGCCGTCGCGGTACAGATAGAGCGCTCGCGGCCCGAGCGGATTGTTGGACGCGCCGCCCGCGATCATGGGCGGCAGGTCCGGCTTGCGCTCGCGCATTTCGGGGGGCGGGACCCATTGCGGCCACAGCGCGCGGCGATCGATCGTCGCGCGGCCGTACCATTTGAAGCCTTCCTTGCCGACGCCGACGCCGTAGCGGATGGCAGTCTTGTTTTCCATGATGAGGTAGAGGAAGTGGTGGCGGGTATCGACCACGACGGTGCCGACCGGCTCGCTGCTGAAATACTTGACGATCTGGCGATGCCATCTCTTGTCAATCTTGGCGAAGTTGGTCTTGCGATAGACGAAATCGTTATCGCTGGCGGTACCGGCGAAAAAGGATTTTGCCCCCGCGGCTTGAACAATATTGCTGGTTCCACCGACCGCGACCAGCGCCAGACCGCCGAGCACGACACCCCTGCGTGATAAAACCATCGGCAATCCCCCATGCCTTAAGCCTGGCGAACCATAGTTGAGAATGATTTCGGCTCAAAGTGGAAAAATGCTGCAGTGGGTGGGCCGCAAGCGGTCTGTCCGCTTGACGGCAAAATAGCGACTGCCCGCCGGCTCACGCCGGCGAGCTTTTTTGTGCGGACGGGAACATCCTCGCTCCAAGGGTGTTCTGTCACACCCGGCTCGTTCTTCATCGGTCGTGCCGGTGACCAAGATGTCCCCTCATTCATCATGGTCGGCCCGCGCAGCCTTGACCGCACGCGCGGGCCATCCCATCACAAGGCCCGCTGGCTCACGCTGGCGGGTTTTTTCCGCGTCCATGCGCCGACACTCATCTTCGCGTGCCTGTCACAACGAGCCAGGCGGATTCCAGTATCCGTACGCGGCGAGGAGGACTTGCGACATGCCTCGCTGCGGGATTTTCGCGATGAGTCACCTGGCTCCCGCTGAACGCCATGGCCTGACCACCGGGCGCGTTGGACGACCTTCAAGTCAAAAAAGCCCGCGGCAATCGCACCTTAGGCGAAGAGGCTTTGCTTTGTTGATGCAGTTGTCATCGCATCAATCGTGGGTAGCAACGCGGTTGTTGCGTGTTGTTGGAGAGATGGGGTTTCCCGAAAAGAATGAACATGCGCAGACAAAAGAAGCGAGCAGGATGGCCGTGAGTACATCTGCCAAATATCTATTACCTCATATGCGCTCGCTCCTCGGAAGGCGATCCCGCCACCCTCTCGACAGTGAAGATGGCGGGATCTCAACCGGCGACAAGGGACTTCGATCGACGGTGGGTTTCCAATTCGGCGTCCGGCTGCGTGTTCCGCCGTTCGGGCTTCTTCCAACCGCAATCAGACGTAAGTCCTATCCCATAAGACTGATGCCAAATTCGGAACATCCGCTGAAGCATTGCGTTCGGCAGCGTGAAACCCCAAGGCAAAGGATGACTAATCATGTCGAATTGCGAGACTGCAAAATCACATTCGTTAGGAAATCGCGTGGCTGATCTCACAGCCAAGATGCGTGAAGCGCAGATTGACGCGGGTGAAATGATGGCCTTCCACAAGGTTGCAACTATGTTGGAGGACAGCCAAGGACGTATCAATGGCGACGACTTGATCGCCGCATCCTTCGTTCTGCTGGAAGACCGAGCGCCCGAGTGACCTTGCGTTGGTCGGCTTCGATCGTTCCTCGATCAGCAATGCGAAGCCTTTTTTGTCACGGCTGGCGTCTCGCGGGACTGCGGGAATAGCTCAAGCCTAAAGGGTGCTGGCCGGGCGGCTAACAGCCAAGAGACACCGCTTCGGGATCGGCCGCCACGCGCCCGCTTTGTCCGAGGGAGGGCATTCCCTTTGAAGACAGCTACGGCGTGTCCTCGCTATCAGTGCCATGCATGCTGGAGCCATGCATGAAGGACTGGATCTCGTCCGCATCGATCTTGCCATCACCATTCTCGTCAATGCTACTGAACATCCTGCCCACCGCGCGTTGAACCTCGTCCTCGGACACCGATCCGTCGCCATCGGTGTCCAACAGCCCGAACATCAGTCGCATGCCGGCACCGCGCATCATCTGATGATGCCAGCGTCCAGCCATTCTGTGTCCACGATCGCGGTCACCGTGGTTCTGCCAACGGTCGCCATCTTCATCGTGGCGGTCAGCATCCTCGTTGCGATCGCCTTGATAGCTGCGACTATCTTCCTCGCGGAAACCCTCTTCGGAACCGCGATCCTGCTGCATTCTCTCCCGGACTGCTTGCTCAACCATCTGGCGGATCATTTCGCGTGTTGGTGCATCCGCTTGTCCGGTCGCATCCGGCAACTGTCCGGCGGCCGGCGGTTCGGTCGCCGGAGCGGGTGCAGGTGTGGAGGGGGATGGTGTTCCGCTTGTCTGGGCGAGCGCGGGGGAGGTCAGGACTACGAAAACGGCGGCCGCGGCCGTCGTGCTGTGCGGAAATCTCATGGCATGCTCCATCAGTGCCTTCGCTTGGAAGGCCAAACTGGAGCTCGATCTGATTGTTCCCCGAACGGGATCAGGTCACGGCGAAGTTACAGGGGCATGCCCCCCGTCCGAGGTAGATCAGGGTCTTCGTCAGGGAATAATTTCGGCTCTTCTTCCCTAGGCACAAGAGGAAGCCGGCACCCATTTTTGCGGGCAATGAACGTTGGACATTCGGCCTCGCCAATTTTCTGCCAGTCGATCATACCGACGCACCAACTCCCTCTGCGTCCTCTCCTTTCGTGGAACGGAAGCCGTTTCGACCGCACGGGTCAATCGCGAATCCCGCGTCCATATGCTGCGCGGCCATGATGCATATTTTTTATGTCACGGACCTCTGTCCGTCTGGACACGATGTTAGCCAGCGCTAAATCAGAGCAATGCGACGCCTCCTGCTGGGACTTACAGTTTTTCTCTTTTGGACCACGTTGCTTCAGGCCGAGGCGTGGCAGCCCTTCGGCGTCCGACAGCTTGGCTTTAGTTTCGATATTCCTCCGAATTTCGTCCTGACCCAGAATTCGGAGCAGGGCGCGGCTTTTCAGGGCCCAAGAGACGCGTTTCTGGTCGTTTGGGGCGCGCGACTGGGCAAAGCAAGTTTTCGCGCCGAGATCGAACATCGCATGATCGAGGACGAAAAGGCCGGTTGGCGACTGACCTATCGGCGCCTAGCCCCGAAATGGGCCAGCTACTCCGGGGTCAAGAATGGCGAGATTCGCTACGTCCGTGCAATTATGGTCTGCAACCAGCGTGCCGCGCTTTTCACAATGAATTATCGGAAATCCGAAAAGAAACCGTATGACCCTGTTGTTGTGCGCATGGTCCGGTCCCTGAGAGCGGAAGGATGTTAGCCAGCAAAGAGCGAGGTTGCCGTACTGTGCTTCCCTCGGCTAAGGGCCAGTGGTCAACCCGGCTCCCCAATAGCCTCGCCCAGTCACATGAAAGCAGGCACCGGCAGATATGCAGCCGAACGTTCTCACGCTGGCTCAGCCGCTCAAAGCCCATCACCGAAAAGCTGCTTAGTGCGGTCGCCAGCTAGAGCTACCACTGAGCCATTCCCGCTGCGGCTGGGTAGCGCCTCAGTTCCGTACGCGTTCATACCAAGAACGGGCGGGGCGAACGTCCTGATAGAGCTACGGCTGTAGAAGCGCGCCGCCAAACTGCGCCCACAAGCGCTCGCACTCTCTCGCCCTTAGGCTCGGGGTACCGGGCGCGCCATAGAAGACCATGGCGCCGCGAATGTCGTATCCAAGCACCGAGGCGTTGGCCACGAACTGGATGGCTCTTCCCAAGCTGGTGATGCCGATGTCGACCTCAGCTTTGTTGGTGAGGTCGACCACGCCTACTATTTCCGCATTGGCGCTCCTGCCCGCCAAAACGGCCGTCGACATCGCATCATGCACGGCAAGAAGCATTTCGGTGAGTTGCCCGGTGGAAGGGCTCTACAAACGCTTAAACGTCAGGTTTGTTCCCAACTGGCCCTGGCGGCTTTCCGACGACCAAGAATGCGACTGCGATTACGCGTATCAATAGAATCACTGCGAACAGGATTGCCATGATTTCCGCACTGTGTCGGATCACTCCGCGGCGAAGAAAACCCCGCAACATATCTCAGATAGCGGCGGGTGTTCGGCTGTAAGAACCAAACTGGGTCCCGCGGCCTCTCATGTGCGCGTAGGTGACATCGTCTGCTGGACCGAACGGTCAAGCCGAAGAGCCCAGTTCCTCTCGGCATCGAGCAGTTCATTCTGCTCAATCAAGCCGTTCATAAACAGCCTGAGTATATGCGCAGCTATGCGCTCTCCGTTCTGCGAAGCAAGAGGTAGGGCGCGCTCTTTGCAGACCGTGTGACAAACCTGGGCGAGCATCTCAATCTCGCTTGGCCCCAAAAACCGACCCGGATACAACATACCGTTTTCCTGTTGGAGAGTTGGAATGGCTATCCATTACGCAGGGTCACCGGCAGCCACAATCAACTATGATAGTGAGATGTCGAGTCCCGGTGGAAAAAAACAGTGAAGTCCCAAAAGTGGTCGCGCTTGTCTCCGATTGACAGATGCCTCGACGCTACACCGACCAGCGCTACCGCACCCGCTTCATCGACGCGGCTTTGCAAAGGCCTATGACCAGTTCGCTACCAGCTGCCGGACCGCCCAGGCGAGCATGCCGCCGGCCCTCCCGAAGCGCGATGTGGATGAGGCAGCCTTTTCCGTATACATCCAGTTGTTACGTTGCGCATCTGCTTCGGTTCGAAAACTCGCCGCGAGCCTGGCGTGCTCGCGTGTCCGGGCCGAAACAGCCCACATGTTGATAACGACATCGATGAGGCTGCCGCCGACCTCGTTGGCATAGGATGCTTCCCGGCATGGGCATCGACCAATGCCCCGGGCCGACCAGCACGAACCTGCGGGGGCTTTCCCGGAACAAAGCGTCGACGATCCGGTTCGGCAGGAAGCGGCCAAAATTCATGCCATCGGAGATGCCGAGGCAGATGACAGATGAAAGGGAAGCTGAAGATGACGAAGTCTCGCGACCGCACCGTTCCCGGCGACGGCAAGATCGAAACCGGCCCGAACACATCTCCGCAACAGGATCCGGCAGAGGGGTCGCGCGAGACAATCGATCGCGAACTCGAGCGGACAGACGACGATAATAATTCCGACGAAGCGGAACGCTTGCGCCGAGACCTGCGGAAAGGGGTGGCGGAAGAGACCGAGCTTCCCGAACGCGGCTCGGCCTGAGGATCGCCGGAACCTTGCCAAGGCAAGAGACATGGAAGGCTCGACGCCGGTCAGATCGCTGCTTGCTTCGTGCCTTTAACGCACCGGCCACACAACCCATGCGCGGCGGTGACCCAGGAGACGGCGAGAACGGCCGCGCGACGGTCCACTCTGTTCCAGCAAACTCGGCTCGCCGAGAGCTACCACCTCTGGCGTTAGGGCCTGACGAGATGCCACCTGTCCAGGTCGCATGGCGCCAGGGGTTCGGCAATCTCTATCAGGCTGCGCCGGCCTCCTGGCTGCGCTGCGAGCGGGCACGGTCGCGGGCTGCGGCAGTGCCTCCGGGAAAGCCGCTTCGATCGCTGTAGTCGCGTGGCTTGGTCCCGCTCCGAGAGTGGCGCGCGGTCACGCTTTTCGCAGCGATGATGTCGAGCAATGTGATGCCGGCGACCATGGCAAGCGCAAGGCCTACATTATCGCGCTTTGGGTTGCCAGGCCGATACGCTGTCAGCAATGTCGCGATATCCAGGCCGTCGCCGGCCACCCGGCTCCACAGCCCGGCTTGCTTGTCCACTGAAAGCGAGAGTATGCCGCTGCTTATTTCCCGCGCCCCATAAGCGCGGATCAGATCTTCCTTGCCGCGCATGCCGAGCGCGCCGGCAATCCGCTCGGCGCCAACCAGCTCGGCGACGCCAAGCGCGATGCTGAACCAGCCGAGCTTGCGGGCAAGGCCATCGGATGCCCCGACCGCACTCTGCCCAGTCTTCAGCACTTTGGGATCGCCAGGCGATCGGGTGATGTTGGTAAGTTTGGCAATCACGTTCATGACGATTTCCCTACGGTTTCAATACAACCTTGATGCAGCTGTCCTGCTTGTCGCGAAACACCTTGTACATCTCGGGTCCCTGCTCGAGCCCCACGGTATGGGTGATGACGAAGGATGGGTCGATCTGGCCATCTTCGATGCGGCGCAACAGATCCTCGGTCCAACGGTTGACATGGGTCTGCCCCATTCGGAAGGTGAGCCCCTTGTTCATTGCCTGTCCCATCGGAATCTTGTCGACCAGCCCGCTGTAGACGCCGGGGATCGAGATCACGCCGGCCGGCCGGCAGACATAGATCATCTCACGCAAAACGTGCGGTCGATCATTTTCCATCAGCATCAACTGCTTTGCGCGATCGTACACGGTATCGGGCTGGGCCAGCGAGACGTGGCTTTCCATGCCGACGCAATCGATGCACTTCTCCGGGCCCTTTCCGCCGGTGAGTTCCCGCAGTCGTTCGACGACACTTTCCTCGGCGAAATTGATGGCGATGGCGCCGCCGGCCGCGGCCATGGAAAGCCGTTCCGGCAGGCAATCGATCGCCACCACCTGTTTCGCGCCGAGCAGCAGGGCGCTGCGTATGGCCATCTGCCCGACTGGGCCGCAGCCCCACACCGCAACCGTATCGGTAGGCTCAATGTCGCACTGTGCCGCCGCCTGCCAGCCGGTAGGAAAAATATCGCCGAGGAAGAGAACCTGCTCGTCGGTAAGGCTGTCAGGCACCTTTACGTGCGTGGCATCGGCAAACGGCACACGCATGTATTCCGCCTGTCCCCCGGGATAGCCGCCGGTCAAATGAGTGTAGCCGAACAGACCCGCGGTGGTGTGCCCGAACACCTTGTCACCGAGATTCTTCTTGCGGTTTGTGCGTTCGCAAACCGAAAAGTTCTGTCGCTTGCACTGGTCGCACTCACCGCAGATTATGGTGAACGGCACGACGATGCGGTCTCCCTCCTTCAGAGCGCCGTTGACGCCCTTGCCGACCTCGACGACCTCTCCCATCATCTCGTGGCCCATGATGTCGCCGGGCAGCATGGCTGGCACATAGTTGTGGTAGAGGTGAAGGTCGGAGCCGCATATGGCACAACTCGTCACCTTGATGATCGCGTCACGTTCATCCTCAATTTCCGGATCCGAAACCTGATCGCAGCGTATGTCTTCCTTGCCGTGCCAGACCAACGCTCGCATAGCTTGCTCCTATTTTCGCAAGATCTGTGGGTAGGGACCTCGCGCCTGTCCTAAGCGGGCCGATGCCTGGTTGGATCGACTGTGCCGCTGCTTGTCGAACCACAGGGGCGGACCGATGTTCCGGGAGCTCGAGAGAATTTTTGGGCCATTCCAGACCCGCACCTTGGAAGGATCTGTCGCGGGCACCAGCGGCCTTCGCGGGCGCGTCGGGGCACGAACCGCCGGAGCCCGAGCCACGAATGGACGTACTCAAGTGTACCAAAGAAGGTCCGTCCGCAGGTGTCCCTTCGCGGCGATCGACACCTCATCTGCTCGATTCTCGCGGCCATAACCGGCATTCTCTTCCTCGCCCTCACAGGTCGGCCGAGGCGCTCAAGGGTCAGCGCTGTGACCGGAGCAGGTAGGAGATGCCGCTCACCGGCGGGCGCGCAGCCCGACCGACGCGATCGACATGAGGTGGATGGGCGCCATCGCGACGGCGGCTCTAGCGGAGTATTTCGCAGAAATACAATGATTAGCGGGCAGGGCGGACTGCTAGCCGTGCGCAGCGATGAACATGGCGACGGCCGACCGGCAATAGGATTCGATTTCGTTGTCGTCCGCTGCTCTCGCGTCATCGAAGCGTGCGATAATCAGGAGATCGGATCCTTTGAAAAGCGCGGCAAACAAGCGGGCGGACCGGAGAGGATCGGGCACGTTCAGAACCGCCTTCGCGTGCAACTGACGCAACAGGGCCTCGATTTGGGCGATGACATTGGCGGGGCCGGCTTCGTAATGGAGCTTGCTTAAGGACTTTGGATTCGTCTGGTCGGCCATGACCATGGCTTCGACATTGCGGACATCTGATCTCAACAGCGTGCGAAGTAGGGATGATCCCACCGCCATGAGCTGATCCTCGACCGAACCGCCGACGCCTTCAAGAAGGGCCTGTGGTGCAAACAACTGATGGCAGCCGGACGCGATGGCCGCGCTGAACAGCGCCTCCTTGTTCTCGAAGTGCCGATAGATGCTGAGTTTAGATATCTTCGCCCGCTGGGCGACCTTGTCCAATGTGGTCGCTTGAAAACCCAATTCCACAAAGAGTTCGGACGCAGCGTCGAGTATCGTTTGGCCAAGCGCCTCGTTGGCGGGTCGGCCGCGCCGGCCCTGGCTATTTTCGGTCACGACAATTCCAGTCCTTGACAGTATCCTAATTCTTGGATTACGATACCATGTAGTTTCTGAAATGCGCAAGCCGATGGGTAGGTTTGGTCCAACCAGCCCCTCATCCACAACACGGAGCCCATCATGGATGACGTCATCATCATCGGCGGCAGCTTTGCCGGTCTCGCCGGTGCCCTGCAACTCGGCCGTGCCCGCCGTAAGGTCACCGTTCTCGATACCGGCCTGCCGCGCAACCGCTTCGCCGGCCACTCGCATGGCCTGCTCGGCCACGATCACAAGCCACCGCTGGACATCCTGGCCGAGGCGCGGCGGCAGCTGGCGCGCTATCCCACGATCAAGCTGGTCAATGCCCGGGCCGACAGCCTCTCCGGGGCCATCGACGATTTCTCCGTCCTCACTGGCGATGGCGGAAGCCTCGGCGCGCGCCGCCTGATCCTGAGCTATGGCGTCGCCGACCAGATGCCTGATGTTCCGGGCTTTGCCGAAGGTTGGGGCACGTCCATCGTGCCCTGCCCCTATTGCGACGGCTTTGAAGTCGCCGGCCAGCATTGGGGCCTCGTCTGGTCCGGCCCACAGTCGATGAATCAGGTCAGGCTGTTCCACGATTGGACCGACAGGTTGACGGTCTTCGCTGATGGTCACGACATTCCGCCCGATATCTGGGCCGGTCTGGCGCGCCGCAACATACCTGTCGTCGACGGCCGGATCAGCGAGATCGCCCATCACGGGGGGCATAACGCCACCGTCAAGCTCGATACCGGCCCCAATGTCGCGGTCGACATCCTGTTCGCGCATCCGCGCAACAAGCCGTCCGCAAGCCTGCACGAATCACTGGGCCTCGCCACGGTCGATACGCCCCTCGGCGTAATCCTCAAGGTCGACGAGCGCCGCGAAACCAGCATGCCCGGCATCTACGCCGCGGGCGACCTCGCCAACCCCCTCACGCCGCCATCGGTCACCCTGGCAATATCGCACGGCGCGATGGCGGGCATCTTCGCCCAGCAGTCGATGCTGGTGTGAGAGCGCAGATTCCCTTCTCCGGGGTGCCGCGGGCTATCGTATTCTGAAGGTTGCGGGCCGGTGTTACGGAACGTCGGCCCGCTCTCCCCCGAGGGGCGTCTTTGGCCGGCCAGCCTTGAGAACTCAACTGGGCTGCCTGCATGACGGCGATCGCCGACATCGGTTATCAAGCTCAATCACGCTGGAAAGCATGAACCACGTCGACGTCGACATCGCCGGCGGGCTTACGGTATGGGGACCGGTGGCGGAAGATTCGCCACCGCGGTCGGCACCTCGATGCTGCGACGCTACTGCGAAGAACGGTCGCGCCCAGCAGCGCTTCTGGCGGAACTCTCAGGCGGCCACGACGCGGGCCAGCAGTGACGCGGCCTCGGTACCAGCCAAGCCAAGGTCACGGACGCTGCTCATGTGATTGGCCCCGCCAAGGGTGGTGCGCGAAACAGTCAGTCCCTGTGTGTCAAGGTGGTCCGTGAAGAGTGCGGCCTGGCTGTGGAACGGCGGCGTTTCATCGGCGCCGACCGAGATATCTACGCCCACGGATGGATCGAAACTGTGGTCGATCGGCGAGAATCGGCGGGCCTCCTCGTCGGTGATCGCGATCTCCGCGGCAAGGAACGACATCTGCAATGGCTTCAGGTCGTAAAGGCCGCCAAGCAGCAGCGCAGCTTTGATGCCGGAAGGCCGCTCGTCACCGTCGAAAAGCATTGTTGCCAGATGCGCACCGGCGGAATGACCGCTAACGGTCAGCAGGCCGGGATTGCCGCCATGGTGTGCGACATTGTCAAATACCCATCGCTTGGCGCGGCGCACCTGGTCGACGATCCTGGCCATCCTGACGGTCGGCATCAGCGCGTAGTCGACAATGACCGCGATCGCACCTGCGTTCGTAACGGTCTCGGCGACGTAGGAATAGTCGCGCTTGGAGAACATGCGCCAATAGCCCCCGTGGATGAACATGTGCACCGGCAGGCGGTCCCGTTTGCCCTCGGGAAAGAACAGATCCACGGTTTCGGTGGCGTCAGCCCCGTAGGCGACATCGGCGACCATGGGAACATTCGCCCTGGTCTCCTCGCTTCTGCGAACGATCTCGGCGACGATGTCATCGAACTCGACCACATGATCGCGAATGCGAAACGGATCTTTGGCGTGATGTCCGCTCACAGGGTCACGGCGATGTACTTGGCCTCCATGAACTCGGCAACGCCGTGCTTCTGACCGCCTTCGCGGCCTAGCCCGCTCTGCTTGACACCTCCGAAAGGCGCCGCCGGATCCGACATCAGGCCGCGGTTGAGCGCGATCATGCCGGACTCGATCTTCGATGCCACGCGCATCCCCCGGCCCAGGTCGCGCGTATAGATGTAGGCAGCGAGACCGTATTCGGTGTCATTGGCTTTGGAGATGACATCCGCCTCGCTTTCGAAGCGACTGATCGGCGCCACGGGACCGAAGATCTCCTCGTGAGCCATGGCAACGTCGGCCGGCACGTCCTTGAGCACCGTTGGCGGATAGAAAAAGCCTCTGCCTTCAGATACGCCGCCGCCACACAGGATTTTGGCGCCGCGGGCAACGGCGTCCTGCACAAGCCGGTCGATCTTGTGCACAGCCTTCCTGGTGATCATCGGCCCGCATTCTGTGTCTGAGTCTGTGCCCGGGCCCAGGTTGAGTGCCGCCATGCGTTTGGTCAAGCCTTCCGCGAAAGCATCATGGATGCCGGCCTGGACGTAAAGCCGGTTGGCGGCCGTGCAGGCTTCGCCGGCGTTGCGCATCTTGGCAACCATCGCACCGTCGAGGGCTGCTTCCAGGTCGGCGTCGTCGAAGACGATGAAGGGTGCGTTGCCGCCAAGCTCCATGGAACAGGAAATGACGTGCTTTGCGGCTTCGGCCAGCAGCACGCGGCCGACGCCGGTCGAGCCGGTGAAGGACAGCTTTCGCACGCGCGGATCGGCCAGCATGGCCGCCGTCACCGGTCCGGGGGTCGAGGTCGTCAGGACGTTGACGACGCCGGGCGGCACGCCGGCTTCCTCGTAGAGCGCCGCAAGCGCATAGGCCGTCAGCGGTGTCTCGCTGGCGGGCTTCAGGACCACCGTACAGCCGGCCGCCAGCGCCGGAGCGATTTTACGTGTCGCCATGGCGGCTGGGAAATTCCATGGCGTGATGAGCACGCAAATGCCGATGGGCTGGTAGTCGACAATGATCCGGTTCGCGCCCGAGGGTGCAAGGCCGAACTCGCCGCTGATGCGGACCGCCTCCTCGGCGTTCCAGCGGAAAAACTCAGCGGCGTAGGCGACTTCACCGCGCGCATCGCGCAGCGCCTTGCCGTTCTCCAGCGAGATCAGCGCAGCCAACGTCTCCATCCGTTCGGTCATCAGTTCGAAGCAGCGCCGCAGGATTTCCGATCGCCTGCGTGGCGGGGTCTCGCGCCAGCCGGCCGCCGCCTTCGCGGCAGCGTCGACGGCGGCGGCGGCATCAGTGAGCGTTGCATCGGGAACCGCAGCGATCACGGCTTCAGTCGAGGGATCGACCACTTCGATCACGCGGCCCTCCGATGAGGGCCGCCAGCGTCCGCCAATGTAGAGACCGTGCGAGACCGTGGCGTAGTCGAACATATCTTGATCCTCGTCGGATATGCCTGCGGCAATGTTCATTGGATGAACTCCTGGTCGATCACATCATGGTGGCGGACATGTCGCCGTCATAGGCAGCCCTGACCAGCCGTCGCATCGCGGTGCGGTCGAACGGACGCGGATTGTTCTTGATCAATCGGTCGATGCCGAGCGCCTGCTCGGCCGTCCAGTCGATCTTGTCTTCGGGAAGACCCAGTTCGGCCAATGTCGGGGTGATGCCGATGGCGCCAAACAGCCGGCTCACCTCCCGGATGGTGGCGTGCGCCAAGGCATCGGCGCCGCCGCCCTGAAGGGAAAGGCCAAGAGCAGTGCCGACTTCCGCAATCTCCGCGGCTGCTGCGGCCAGATTGTAGGTCATCACATAGGGCAGCATGGTGGCCACTCCCAGGCCATGCGGGGTGTGGGTAAGCGCGCCAACGGGATACTGCACCGCATGGGCGGCGGCCGTTCCCGCCGTACCGAAGGCGCAACCGGCGGCCAGCGCTCCCATCATGACGTCGGCGCGCGCATCCTCGTCCGATCCGTCGCGATATGCCTTTTCCAGACTGCGGCCGAGCAGCCTGATGGCCAAAAGCGCGAAATGGTCGGTCAGAGCGCTCTTGCCGATGAACACGTGCTGTTGCGGCAAATGAGGGTCCGCGCCGCGTTTGGCCGCTGTGAAGGCCTCGATTGCGTGCGTCAGCGCGTCGGCGCCGGCGATCGCCGTCAAGGACGGTGGACAGGTCACCGTCAGATCCGGATCGCAAAGCGCCACTGCCGCGATGAGATGCGGACTGGCGATACCCACTTTCAGCGTCCGATCTGGGTCGGAGATCACGGCGACGGGGGTCACCTCGGAGCCTGTTCCAGCCGTCGTCGGCACTGCGATTACCGGAAGGGTAGGGCCGGGTACCTTGAACTCGCCATAGTAGTCCTCGAGCTTGCCGCCATGGCTGAGCAGAAGTGCAGCGCATTTGGCCATGTCGAGGCAGCTGCCGCCCCCGATTCCGATCACCATGTCGGGCTTGAAACCCTTCGCCTGCGCAATGCAGGTGGCGACGCTGTCGCGCGGCACATCCGGCAGCGTTCGGTCGAAGACCAGCGCCTCGATCGCCGCGTTGTGCAAGCCAGCCAGAATCTCGGCGAACTGCGACGTCGCCGCGAAGCGCTCATCGGTACAGACGAACGCACGCCGCCCATATTTGGTGGCAATGGCAGGCAGGACATGGCGCTGGCCTTTGCCAAACAGAATCTCGCTCGGCAGGCGCGCCGCTGCAAACAAGCTCATGCACAAGATCCTGCGAAGACGGATTGGAAGCCGACAGGCTTGGCTTCGTGCCAGAGGCCGACCTCGGCGCTGCAGGTCATGATCATGCGATATCCCCATAAAATCGTATAGGATATAGGATTGAGTTTCGCGAAGCATCATGTTAGTGGGTGGTTCTGTCAAGAGGCAAACGATGCAGAACACGGACCTGACGGTTGACAATGAAGCCCGTGCGACCCGTCGTATTCAGCGCGCCAACAGTTTGGCTGGCGACGTTTACGAAGCAATATTCGCGCAGCTCATGTCTTTGAGGATTGCTCCGGGATCGCGCATCACCGTCGACAATCTCGTCAAGGAATTCAACGTCTCGCATACCCCCATTCGTGAAGCGCTTGGCAGGCTGGAGGGGGAAGGGCTGGTTCTGAAAACCCACCTGATCGGCTATCGCGCCGCCCCACAAATCACCCGCCGGCGCTTCGACGAGCTTTACGAGCTGCGTCTATTGCTTGAACCTGCCGCCGCGGCCAAAGCCACCGCAACAATGGACGGCGAGCGCCTTGCCGCGCTGCAGGAGGCGGCCGGCGTCATGGCTCGGCGGGTGGGGAAAGACGAACGCCTGCGCTATTCGAACTTCGCCCGTCAGGATGCCATCTTCCACGACAAGATCGTCGAGTTCGCCCAAAACGAACTCATTCGCGAGACACTGAATCACCAGCATACCCACTTCCATATCTTCCGGCTGATGTATCACTCCAGGGTGACCGAAGAGGCGCTCGACGAGCACGAGGCTATTCTCGCTGCCTTTGCCGCGGGCGATCCGGACGCCGCCGAAAAAGCCATGCGTGCGCACATCGAAAATTCGCGGGACAGGCTCCTGCCTGCGTTCGAGTAGCCTGGTGATGTTGCTTGTCAGAGGCACCCTCAAGCGCGGCGCGCCGCTGTCCGCCCAGCCTGCCGCCTACGAATTCTATTCCCCGTTCTGAGCCGATTTCGATCCCGGGAAGCGAGGCGCGCAGTGCACCTCGCCCCTGAAACAAGCCGAGAGGAAAAGACATGCCAGCCAAAAAAATCCTGATGCTGACCGGTGATTTCACCGAGGAGTATGAAATCTTCGTCTATCAGCAGGCGATGGAAGCGGTGGGACACACCGTTCATGTCGTGTGCCCCGACAAAAGCGCCGGAGACATGATCAAGACATCGCTGCACGATTTCGAGGGCGATCAGACCTACACCGAAAAGCCCGGCCATAACGCGCTGATCAACAAGACCTTCGCCGACGCCGAGAAGCAGCTGAGCCAGTACGACGCTGTCTATTGCGCCGGCGGTCGTGGCCCCGAATACATCCGCACCGACAGGCGGATACAGGCAATGGTGCGCCATTTCCACGAGGCGAAAAAGCCGATCTTCACGATCTGCCATGGCGTCCAGATTCTGATCGCGGTCGACGGCGTCGTGCGCGGCAAGAAGGTGGCGGCGCTCGCCGCTTGCGAGCCGGAGGTGACGCTTGCCGGCGGCATTTATATCGATTTGTCTCCCACCGACGCCTATGTCGATGGGACCATGGTTTCAGCCAAAGGCTGGACCGCGCTTGCGGCGTTCATCCGTGAATGCCTGAAGGTGCTGGGAACGGAAATCCACCATTCTTGAACCGTTTGTCCCGGCGCATCCCTGAGGGGATGCGCCGGCTCCCTCAACGGCGCGGCGACTTCCGTCATTTCATCAAGTTCAGATCAGGAACCTGCGGCAGGTGTGCTCCAGAACCTTGTGCCATCATCACCTCGGACGCCTTTAAGGCGCTGTCGCATCGCGTGCGTGCACAGCGCGCCATCCTCGTTGACCTTTCCCAGCTTGACGGGTCCGAACCCGAGTTGATGGACTCAATGGGAGGTTGACATGAAGTCGGCGCCCGGGAGCTGTCAGGGCTTCACGAACCGAAACGCGAAGCGATCGGTCTCGCCCTTGATCGCGGGATCGAACACCTTGATCGAGTGCGGGTCATCCTTATTCACCAGCACGGTGCTTTCCGCGTCCAGTACGAAGCCGGCCGCCTCCACCTCCTCGCGGACGAATGCAGGGTCGATCCGATGCAGCGACCGGGTGTCGCTCGTGCCCGACCCAGTGGCGGCGGCGTGGTCGACGATAACGTAGGACCCACCGGGTTTCAGCCGCTTGTAGACAGCTCGATTGAAGTCGGCCGCCGTCGCACCCTTCTTCTGGATCAAGGCGGTGTGAAGATCGTGGTAGAACAGGTGCAGCCATAGGACATCGGCTGGCTGCGTAATCTCCGGCATCGCGACGAGATCCGCCGAGGTGGCTTCGACGTTCTCTCGGCTCGGCTCCTTCGCGAGCGTTCGCATGAGGCCGACCGGATCGTTCTTGAAGTGGGCGACTTCGGCCGGCACGAAGCTGTAGACCCGCCCCTCTGATCCGACGATGTCGGAGAAGAGGCGCGTCCAGTCTCCGTCGCCAGGGTAAACGTCGATCACGGTGGAGCCCGCCTCGATTCGTGCGAACCGGATTAATTCGGACACCTTGGATTGGTCGTACATCGAAATCTCCTTAGGAGTGGATATTCTTCTCGGTGCTCATAGTGATTTCTCCATTTGCTCGGATCGGATCGAGCTTGATCCGATCCGAGTTCCGATCGCGTGCGTCGTCTCTTTGCCGAGGACGTCGCGCTCGTCAGTCGAATTTGACCAAGTCCTTGAAGATCAGATGGCCCCATCTGTTTCCGCGCGCCTGGACCAGCAGGCCACCTTCCGACACCCCGCCAAGGTTGATCGGCGCGAAACCGAGATTTTCCGCAAGCTCCCCAATCCGTGTTGCGGCAGCGTCATCGTCGCTTGCCAGGAACACGACCCTCCGGCCACCATGTACGGCCGGATCCTGATCAAGCACCGGGGCGACCAGATGGTTGAAGCCCTTGACCAGTTTTGCGCCAGAGAAGGCCTGCGCGATGAACTTGGAAGAAGGTTGTCCTCCCAGTTCCTCCGGGGGCACGCCATAGGCATTGGTCACATCGATGATCGTCTTCCCCTGCCAGGTAGGGAGCGCCTTCGCGACATTCGGGTGCGCCTCGAAGCGGACAGCCAAAAAGATGATGTCCGCCTTGATGGCTTCCGCCAGTTTTTTGGGGATGATCGTGGGTCCGATCGCGGCCGCATCGGCGGCAAAGCTTTCCGGGTCGCGTGTGGTTGTAACGGAAACTTCGATGCCGTTTCGGGCAAACGCCTTGGCAAGGGCTTGTCCGATATTGCCGAATCCTACGATTGCATAGTTCATAGTACTTCTCCGATCTGGTGCTAATGCCGGGGTCAGACTTGCGCCATGCCTCCGTCGACGGCGAGATCCACGCCGGTGACGAAAGAACTTTCATCGGAGGCGAGGAACGTTACGGCAGCCGCGATTTCCTCTGGTTTGCCCCTGCGACCCATTGGGATCTGTGACGCAAACTGGGCGGCCGCTTGCTCGGCTTGCTCAGGGGTAAGGCCAGTCATTGTCTCCAAGGCCGGCGCCTCGATTGGTCCCGGACTCATTGCATTGACGCGGATTTTGCGGTCTTTGAATTCCAGTGTCCAAGCGCGCGCGAAGTTGCGTACAGCCGCCTTGCTCGCGGCGTAGGTACTAAACCCTGGAAGCCCCAACACGTTCGACACTGAAGAATTCAGGATGATCGAACCGCCGTCTTTGAACAGGGGAAGGGCCTTCTGCACCGTAAAGAACAGACCCTTCACGTTCACATCGAAGGTCTGATCAAAATGTGCCTCGGTAGCGACGGCGAGCGGTGCGATCGTCCCCGCGCCGGCGTTGGCGAAGAGAATGTCGATATGACCATGTTTCACCTTCACGACGGCATAGAGGCGATCCAGATCTTCCAGGAGCGACACGTCACCCACGACCGTCGTAACGTTTTTCATGATGAAGGCTGCGGCCTCCTTCAACTCCTTCTCTCTTCGCCCGGTAATCACGACGTGCGCTCCTTCTTCTACGAAGCGCTTGGCTGTGGCCAATCCGATCCCGCTGCTTCCGCCCGTGATGACTGCGATCTTGCCTTCGAGTTTTTTCATAATTCTTTGTCTTTCGTTGCGCGCGGCCCAGGTACGGACCGCGCTGGGGGTCAGAGTTGAGCCAGGCCGCCGTCGACGGCGACTTCGCTGGCGGTCATGAAGCTGCTGTCCGGCGACGCGAGGAAGGCGGCCACGGCCCCGATCTCCGCCGGATTGGCCATGCGCTGGAGCGGAGTCATCGCGCCGTAGGCCTTCTGGCCTTCCTCGCCCAACGCCTCCTTCGCGAGTTCGGTCGCCGTCGCCCCGGGCGACAACACGTTTACCCGGATGCCGGTGCCCTTCAGGTCCTCCGCCCAGGTCCGCGCCAGGTTGCGCACTGCCGCCTTGCTCGCGCTATAGGCAGTGAACCCCGGAGCGCCCGTGGTGCCGGCGCTCGACCCGGTCAGGATGATCGAACCGCCCTGGCTCATCAGCGGCAGCGCCTTCTGGACCGTGAAGATCGTACCCTTCACATTGGTGTCGAAGGTTTCGTCAATGTGCCTGGCGGTGATCTGCCCGAGCGGAAGCGGACTTCCCGCCCCGGCATTGGCGAAGACGATATCGAGGCTTCCGCGCTCGGCCTTCACCGCAGCGTAGAGTCGGTCGAGGTCGGCCTCATCCGAGACCGAGCCCTTAACCACGCGGGCACTAGGCCCAAGGTCGGCCACGGCAGCGTCGAGCGCTTCCTGCCGGCGGCCGAAGATGAAGACGAAGGCGCCCTCCTCGATAAAGCGCTTGGCTGCGGCGCGGCCGATGCCCGTAGCGCCGCCGGTTATCACAGCGGTCTTTCCATTCAGTCTGTTCATTTCATGCATCCTTCGTTTCGCCGTCTCGTGTCTTTGGCTGTACGGGAAAGTCCCGCGAGAGCCTCAAGATGGGTTCGCCGAAGTCGGGCGGTGAGTGCGCAATCGCGCACATCGCTGGTGCGAAAACGATCCAGCTAGATGATTGAACGCCACGATGACCGCACGAACTTACGGCTGATCGTGTTAGTATGGGCTTTTGCAAGCCGCACTGCGCTGCGCAGGAATGCACCATGATCGACTGGGATGACGTCCGCTACTTTCTTGCCGCCGCGCGCGGCGGCTCGGTGCGTGCTGCCGCCGCGCACCTCGGTGTGAACCACTCGACCGTGCTGCGACGCATCGCTCAGTTCGAGGAACGCCTCGGGGCGCAGATGTTCGAAAAGCTGCCTTCCGGCTACCGCTTGACGGCTGCGGGCGAAGAGGTCCTCGATCTCGCGACCCAGATGGAAGCGTCGTCGCACCAGCTGGAGACGCGAGTCTTCGGTCGTGACCAGAGCGCGCGCGGGCTTTTGCGGGTGACGCTTCCACCGTTCCTCGCCACACACCTGCTCATGCCGGATCTCGCCGACTTCGCGCGTTTGCATCGCGACATCGAGATGGAAATCTTGTCGTCCGGTGAGCTGGCAAATCTGACCAACCGAGAGGCCGACGTGGCGATCCGCATTGTCGCCGACCGCAAGACCCTGCCGCTCAATCTTCACGGCCTGGAGGGACCGGAGCTGTTCAGCGGCGTCTACATGTCTCGCGATCGGCTAGCCGCGTGGCGTGCGGGCACGCCTGATCCCATCCGGTGGATAGGCATAGACAATCATGGAATTCCGGACTGGGCGCGCGAGGGAGAAGTTCACGTCACGGGAGTACCGTTCAGGACACCTGACGCCGAGACGCAGATCATCGCGGCGCACCAGGGGATTGGGATAACGAAACTGCCGTGCTTCGTCGGAGATGCCGACCCCCTGCTGGTGAGGGTGCCGGGGATCGACGTGCCCATGCATGGGACACTGTGGCTTCTCACGCAAGGCGAGACACGCAAGACGAAGCGGGTGCGGCTCTTCACCGAGTTCGTATCCCGCAGGCTCGCCACGTACGCTCCGCTTCTCTCGGGGCTGTCCATATCGCGCGACTGACGCCCGGCAGGTCCGCCGGCAACGCTTCCCGCAATCCGGGTGGAAGCCGAGCTGCGATCGCCTGAAGCGGCGTGTTCAATCCGCGAATCCAGTGGGAGTAGGAAACGGCGGCAGTAGCGTAGAGGTACCAGCCTAAGCTCGACCTCTTCCCACACCATGATCAGATAACGATGCCACTGTCTTCAGCGCGCCATCGAGCATGTCGCCTTTCTCGTCTTTCAGCGCAGCTTCGCGCAACCGCCTGATCCAGTCGGCAGCGTCATCGCGGCCCTTGACCAGATCGAGCGCCGACAGCACGCGATCGAATTTGGACTGGGCGCGGAGGTGGGTGTCGCTGTAGCCCTTGATCAGCCGGCGGCAGTTCAAGATTTCGACGGCGAGCGCGTAGTCCTGAGGCGCGTGGCTGAGCGCCAGCGCATACCAGCGCTCCAGATGCGCCGTCTCGACCTTGTGGCGCAACAGGCGCCGCCGCCAGCGGCGCAGGCCGCCGATGAACCAGAGGACCGCAAAGCCGGCAAAGCTGTCGGTGCGGATGCGCCGGCCATGATTGATGCGCCGGTCGAGAAAGCCTGCAAGTTTCGGTCGGTTCTCGATGTAGCTGCCCAACCCCGCCGGCAAAGTGCCGCAGAACTCCTCGATGCGCGGATGGAAATACTCGGTCACCTGCAGGATGGAGCCGTTCTTGACGCCCACCTCCTTGCGCACCCGCCGGTCACGCGTCGAACGTGTCTTGAGATCGGCGACGCGGATCATGTCGTCGTAGCACAGCGCGTTGGCCAGATGCTTGGCGGCAACGATGGACAATGCATGGGCATGGCCGGGATCATCGAGCGCAACGGCCTTGTCCAACCGGTCGAGATAGTCGCGGCCATAGGCGATGTCCTGGTAGTCGACGACCTTTCTCAGGCCTCGAAGCGCCATGTCGCGCACCGCCGCGGGCATCAGGTCGATGCGGGCGGCCAGCGCCTGCCAACCCTGCAGCAGGTTCTGCGGACCGCTCACGCGCCCTGCACCCGGAGCGGGTTCGACCGGGGCCGGTTCTGCCGGCTCTGGCGCGGGGACCGTCGTACCGCGCGCGCGGTCGTAGGCTACGGCGAAGGCAGCGAGGCTGGCTTTCGCGCCTCGGCCGCCGGCGCCGATCGCTTGCTCATAGCTTTCACGCGTGAACGGCAATGCGTCGGAGCCGGCCAGCGCGCCAAGCAGGCTGGCGGAAATCATCGAGCCATTGTCGGCGGCGATCTTTTCCATGTCGAAGGCGATGAAGCGTTTCGATGCAGCTTCCGCCGTCGCGTGTACCTTGGAAGACGAGGCCCGGCCGTCACCCGGCTCGATCTTTTCCGACACCGCCGCAATGCGATGCGAAGAAGCAATGAGCGTGGTGCGATCGGGCGTGACGAAGCCCCTGATGATGGCGCGGCCGGCTTCCATCAGCTCGGCGGCGATCAATATGTCGACGTCGCCCTGCGAAGGCGACAGGGCAAAGACCGGCAGCCGGCCGGTGTCGCGGGCCATCTCGACGTAATAGATCGTAGCGCCGGTGCGCTGGGCGACGCCGGCGACGGAGGTCGATTGCGCGACGTAACCATTGCGCTCGGCGACATCGGTGATCCAGTCGGCGAGCACACCGCCGCCCTGGCCACCGACCGCGAGCAAAGCGAGTTTGATCACCGGCTCGGTATCGGCGGCACCGGATTTCGGGCGCAAGGGCGAAGCCTGGTCAAGCATCGGCGAACGTCAACCTACGGCTCTCGCGGCGGCGCTGCATCAGGCCGATCACGGCGCGGCGAGCGCTTTCCAGGAAACGGTCCCAGCGGCCCGGATTGTGCACGACATCGGCGCGGTAGAAGGATGGGCACAGCACGGCGGCGTCCGCCACCTCCCCGCAATTGCCGCAGCCGACGCAGCTCTGGTCGATCGATGCCACCGGATCGTCACGCAAGGGATCGTCGAGCGATTTCACCGACAGCGACGGGCAGCCGGACAGCCGCATGCAGGCGTGGTCGCCGGTGCAGATGTCCTCGTCGACGCCGAATTTCGGCTTGACGACACGGGTCCCTCCCTTGATCGCCTTGTCGACCAGCGGCTTTTCGCGACGCTGGCGGTTGAGCATGCATTCGGAAGAGGCGACGATGACCTTTGGTCCCTTTTCCTCCGTCGTCAGCGCCTCGCGCAGCGTGTCCTGCATCTTGCCGACATCGTAGGTGCGGTCGATGTGGCGCAGCCATTTGACGCCCATGCCCTTCACCGCTTCGGTGATCGGATGCTTGGTCGACTTGGTCTTGTTGCCCGCACGCGACGACAATATGTCCTGCCCACCGGTGGCGGCGGAGTAAAAATTGTCGACGATGACGATGACGCCGTCATTCTTGTTGAACACCGCGTTGCCGATCGAGGAGGTCAGGCCGTTGTGCCAGAAGCCGCCATCGCCGACGAAGGAGATCGACCTCCGTTTGGCGTCGGGCGAATTGAAGGCTGAAGCCGAGGCCGGCCCGAGCCCGTAACCCATGGTGGTGGCGCCAAGCTCGAAGGGCGGCATGATCGAGAACAAATGGCAGCCGATGTCGGAGGCGATGTGGTGCTTGCCGAGTTCCTGCTCGACCAGCTTTGTCGCGGCAAAGATCGGCCGCTCCGGGCAACCGATGCAGAAGCCCGGCGGACGGCCCGGCACGACATTGATCAGGTCGGCGGTGTCGACGCCGTCGCCGACCTTGTTGGGCGCGCGCACCTCGCCCGGCAAGAGATGCGAGGCCTCGGCGCGCAGGAAGGCGCCGATGCCGTCGAGCATGACCTGGCCGGTGTATTCGCCGGCCATCGGCAGATACTCCTTGCCGACCAGCCTGGTACCGCGCCCGGCCTTGTGCAGCATGGCGGCAAAGGCTTGCTCGATGTAGTTGGGCTGGCCCTCCTCGACCACGAGCACCGCCTGCTTGCCTTCGGAGAAAGACAGGAACTCATCGTCTATCAGGGGATAGACGGCGTTGAGCACATAGAGCGGCACATCCGTCTCGCCGTAGGTGTCGGCAAGGCCGAGACGCTGCAAGGCGCGGATGACCGAATTGTACATGCCGCCCTGCATGACGATGCCGACCGAACCGTAATCCGAGCCGAAGAATTCGTTGATCTTGTTCCTCGCGATGAAATCGACAGCCGCCGGCCAGCGTTTTTGCACCTTCTCCTTCTCGTGCAGGAAGGAGGCGGGTGGCAGCACGATGCGGCCGGTGTCGCGGCGCGGCGCGTCGAGCGCATCGGCCACCGTCATCGGCGGGCGCTTGTTGTCCTTGGCTATGAAGTGGCCGTGGACGTGGCAGCAGCGGATGCGCACCTGCAGCATCACCGGAGTATTGGACGCTTCGGACAGCTCGAAACCATCCTCCACCGCCTTGACGATCGAAGGCAGGTTCGGGCGCGGGTCGAGCAGCCAGACCTGGCTTTTCATGGCGAAGGCATGGCTACGCTCCTGCATGATCGAGGAGCCCTCGCCATAATCCTCGCCGACGATGATCAGCGCGCCGCCGGTGACGCCGCCGGAGGCGAGATTGGCGAGCGCGTCGGAAGCGACATTGGTGCCGACAGTCGACTTGAAGGTCGCCGCGCCACGGATGGGGTAATGCACCGAGGCCGCCAGCATGGCGGTGGCGGTGGCTTCCGAGGCGCTCGCCTCGAAATGCACGCCGAGTTCGCCCAGAATGTCCTGCGCGTCGGCCAGCACGTCCATCAGATGGCTGATCGGCGCGCCCTGGTAGCCGCCGACATAGCCGACGCCGCATTGCAGCAGCGCCTTGGTGATGGCGAGAATGCCTTCGCCGGCAAATTCCTCGCCGGCGCCGAGCCTGAGTTTTTCGACTTCCTTGGCAAAAGACCGTTCGGCCATTTTTCCAACCTTCCGTTGCCGGCGGTGCGGCCGGCGCCTAACGTCTAGATGTCGTGCTTGCGAATGTTCTTCAGCATCTTCTGCAATGTGGCGATCAGCGCCGCGTATTCGGCGTCGTCGACATCGTCGAACATCGCCTCGAACGCGTCATGCATTGCCGGCCAGGCGCGCGCGAACTCGGCGCGGCCGTCATCGGTCAGGAAGACATGGCGGATGCGGCTGTCTGTGACGCCTTGCTCGCGCCGCACGAAGCCTTGCCCTTCCAGCGTGTCGAGCGTGCGGCTCAAGGTCGACTGCTCGATGACGGTGTAGACCGAGAGGTCGTTGACGGTGACGCCGTCGGTGACCGACAGCACAGCCAGCGTGCGGACCTGCGGAATGGTTAGGCCCTGCTTGCGGAAATCGTCGCGCAAGGTTGCGTTGTAGCGCCCCATGATGCGGTTCATCAGATAGGGCGCGAATTGCTGCAGGCCGATCTGGCCGAGGGTCGAGATGTGCTGGCGCTTTTCCAGAACCTTCTGCTCCATCACAGCCTCCCCGCCAGGAGAAAGCCGGAACCGCCACCGAGGCCCGCGCCTGGATGGGTCGAGGCGCCGATATGGTAGAGGTTCTTGATGCCGGTCTGATGGTTGCGGCTGGTCTTGAACGGCCGCCAGAGGAACGACTGGTCGATAGTCGACGAGCCGCCATAGGGGTCGCCGCCGACCAGGTTGATGTTCATCGCTTCGAGATCGGCCGGCGAATAGGCGCGGCGCGCAATGACGCTATCCTTGAAGCCGTCGATGTGGCTGGCGAGGATCGCCTCCGCGCGGTCGGCATAGGCCTCGCGCAGCGCGTCGGTCCAGCGGCCGCCAGCCGGTGCATGCAGCGCGCCTGCGGCGTCGCCCTTGATGTGCCTGGGCGCCTCGGGCAGTTGCAGCCACAGGATCGCCTTGCCCTCCGGGCAGCGCGACGGATCGAGCGCATGCGGCTGGCCGACGCAGATGGTCGGCACTTCGGGCAGCATGCCGCGCGCCGCCTCGTTGCAGGCTTTCGAGACGCCATCGAGCCCCGGCGTCAGGTGCAACAATGCCACCTGGTCCAGGCCATCACCGCGCCATGCCGGCGGCTTGTTCAGCGCATAGTGAATCTGGAAATTGCCTTTGCCGTAGCGATATTTCTGTGTCGCTTCGACATCCGCCTTGGGAGCCTCGCTGCCGAGCAACCGGTGGTAAAGCTGCGTCGGCGTGACCGAACAGATGACGCTCTTGTTTGCTGTAATCGTTTCGCCCGAGGCGAGCCGTACGCCGGTCGCGCGGCCACCGCTCTGGACGATCGAGGCGACATCGGCGGCGGTACGGATGTCGCCACCACGTTCCCTTATCAGAGCTTCGAAGGCGGTGAGCAGGGTCTTCGCTCCACCCTTGACGATCGGCGCCCCGGCCGCTTCCAGCGCGAAGGCAATGACCTTGGCGATCTGCCCTGAGAAGGCGTCTTCCGGTCCGAGCCCGGCGTGCAGCACCCAGGGCGCCCACAGCGCGCGGATTGTCTCGGACCGATAGGTGCTTTCCAGCCAGCTGCGCGCCGGCACCAGTGCTTCGCCGAGAAAGGTGGCAAGGCCGCGTGGGCTGCGCCGCCAGGCATCGCCGGCCAGCAGTTTCGCCGTCGGATAGGACCACAGGCTGCCGCCGAGCAGGCCGAACAACAGGCCGGCATTGCGCTCGATGCCGCTGACATCGTCCGCATACCGGTCGCCATCGTCGGCGGCAATCGCATTGATTGCCGCGACATTGGCGGCGCGGTTGGTGGTGAGCACTGCATGACTGCCGTCCGGCCGCAGCACGCCGGTTGGCGTGCCGGTGTGGCAGAACTCCAACCCATGCCGCGCGAGGTCGCCGCCCAATGCCGCAAAGGCCGGCGAGGTGATGAACAGCACGAAGGTGGTTGCCATCACGTCATGGATGAAGCCGGGTGCGGTGATCTCCTCGGTACGCATGCAACCGCCGATGCGGTTGTTGCGTTCGAGGATGAGCACCTTCGCGCCCTTGCCGCCGAGCATCGCCGCGCAGACCAGCGCGTTGATGCCGCTGCCAACGATGATGTGATCCGGCTGGCTCACCGTGGCGTGCTCTCACCTAGCCGTTGGATACAAGCGCCAGCGCGCGGATCGGGCTGCCGGTGCCATGTTCGATCTTGAGCGGTGCGGCGATCAGGATGGCGCCCTTCGGAGGCAACTGGTCGAGGTTGCAGAGGCTGGCGAGGCCATAGCGGTTCGCCTTGTGCATCAGCGTGTGGGCCGGAAATGGCGGCTCCATGCCGCCGGCCTTGCCGGCATCGGTGCCGATCGTCTCTGAGCCCCAGCCCTTGATATCCTTGCTGATCAGGAACTGGATGGCTTCGGCTGTCGGACCTGGCGTATGTGGGCCGGTTTCGTTGGCGTTGAGGAATTCGGCTTCCGAGCCATTGCGCTTATACCAGTCGGTGCGCATGACCACCCACTCCCCGGCGTTGATGGCGCCATGCTTGGCTTCCCACGCCTTGATGTGGTCGACGGTGAGCAGGAAGTCGTGGTCGGCGGCGGCTTCCTTCGAGCAGTCGATGACATTGACCGGACCGACGAAATTCTGCGCCGGAATGGTGTCGGTGGCGCCGTCCGGATAGTCCTTGCCGCTGATCCAATGCTGCGGCGCATCGAAATGCGTGCCCGAATGCTCCCCAAGCTTCAGCCAGTTCCATGCCCACCACGGGCCGTTCTTGTCATAACGGGAGATGTTATGGATCTCGACCTTTGGCGTGTCGACGGCAAGCTCCGGCGGCAGCTTGATAAGAGGCGTATCGGGTCCGAGTTGCGCAGAGAGGTCGACCACCCTGATGGCGCCTGAAAGCAGCTGGCCGGCGACTTCGCCGAGGAGTTTTTGCGTGTCCATGGTCTGAAGTTCCCTCTTCTGGTGAAGATCCAGGCTCGTCTCGGCCCTTAATATCCTACTAGACGAAAACATATGCATCTGCAATTATCTTTAAGCATAAAGGAAATGGGAACGGGGCGTGAGCGAGTTCGACGCCATCTTTGTCGGGGCGGGCCACAACAGTCTGGCGTGCGCTGCGCATCTGGCGCTCAAAGGCTGGAAAACCGGGATTTTCGAGCGCAGTGCAGCAATCGGCGGCGCCGTCCAGACCCACGAATACACCCTCCCAGGCTTCCGGCACGATTTCGGTGCGATGAATCTGAGCCTGTTCGCCGGCTCCGCCTTCCACCGGAAATATGCAAATGAATTGAAAGCACAGGGTCTTGAGTTCGCGCCGGTCGCCGACTGTTTTGCCAGCGCCTTCCCGGACGGACGCTGGTTCGGCGTCAGCAACGATCTGGAAAAAACCACCGGCCGCATGGCCGCTTTCTCCGCCGCCGATGCCGCGACCTGGCGTAGACTGGTCGCCGCCTTCCCGGCAGAGGCCGAGCATCTGTTCCGGCTGCTGGGCTCGCCGATGAGTGCCCGCGCGCTTGCCGGCACCGCCTGGAACCTGTGGCGCAAGAAGGGCATGTCGGGCGCATTCGACACCGCTCGGCTTTTGCTGTCATCGCCGCGCGCCTGGCTGGAGGAAAATTTCGAGTCCGCGCATGTGCGGGCAACGCTTGCCACCTGGGGCATGCATCTCGACTTTGCACCCGACACCGCCGGCGGCGCCGTGTTCCCCTATCTGGAATCCATGGCCAACCAGACCTTTGGCATGGTGATAGGCAAGGGCGGCGCCGACACGATCATCCGGGCGCTGGCAGGTATGGTCACCTCGGCGGGCGGCAAGATCGTCACAGGGACAGAGGTTGCCGAAATCACCGTTTCCGCCGGCAAGGCGACCGGCGTGCGGCTTGCGTCCGGTGAGACGCATACGGTAACCAAGGCGGTCATTGCCGGCGTCGCGCCCAGGGCGCTGACCGGCAAGTTGCTGCCCAACGGTTCCGGCGACACCGGCTTCGACACGGCTATGCAGAAGTTCCGGCACGCGCCGGGCACGATGATGATCCATCTGGCGCTCGACGACCTGCCGGACTGGCGCGCCGGGGCCGAGCTGCGGCAGTTCGCCTATGTGCATCTGTCGCCCTCGCTCGACGCGATGTCGCGCACCTATCAGCAGGCGATGGCGGGCATGCTGCCGGACCAACCGGTGCTGGTCGTCGGCCAGCCGACAGCGGTCGATCCGTCACGCGCGCCGCAGGGCAAGCATGTGCTGTGGGTGCAGGTGCGCATGCTGCCCGCCGAAATCCTGGGCGATGCGGCCGGCAAGATCGCGCCCGCGCATTGGGATCAGGTCAAGGACGTCTATGCCGAACGCGTGCTCGACACCATCGAGATCTACGCACCCGGACTGCACGCGAAAATCCTCGGCCGTGCAGTGTTCTCGCCAATCGACCTCGAGCGTGAGAACCCCAATCTCGTCGGTGGCGACCAGGTCTGCGGCAGCCACCATCTGGCACAGAATTTCCTGTTCCGCCCGGCGCGCGGTTATGCCGGCTGGAACACGCCGGTCGGCAATCTGCATCTCATAGGCGCCGCGACATGGCCCGGCGCCGGCACCGGCGCGGCCTCCGGCTTCATGCTCGCGCAACAGCTTGGCGGGAGGTAGCTCGCAAGATTTCATGAAGGCGACGAGAGGCAAGGCGCTGCTGCCCACGAAGCCCGGATCGATAAACTGATAGTGCCGCGCAAAGACAACAAAACCAACAAGGGGAACGACCATGACAATCAACAGACGAGAATTGCTGGGATACAGTGCCGCGGCACTTGGGGTGGCGGCGATCGGCCTGCCTGAGATCGCCAAGGCGGCAGCGGGCGAGCTGACCATCGCCTATAACGTCAACCTGCCGTCCTGGGATCCGACCACCGGACCCTCGGCCGTCAACCCGACGATCCAGGGCCTCTACCAGTCGGTGTTCGACCAGTTCATTCCGCAAAAGCCGGACCTGTCCTTTGCGCCTGGCCTGCTCACCGAATGGGGCTGGAACGAGGATCGCACCAAGGTGACGATGACGGTGCGCGAAGGCGTGACCTGGCATGACGGCTCGCCCTTCACGCCCGAGGACGTGGTCTGGTCGCTGCAGCGGGCGGGCGACGAAAAGACCGGCAATCCGATCCAGTTCGTCTGGAAGAACGTCAACAATTTCAAGATCGACGGCAACAAGATCACCGGCGACGTCGTGCAGTTCGATCCGGTCTACTTTAAATGGATGTCGTTCCTGACCGGCTACATCCTGCCGAAGGCCTATTATGAGAAGGTCGGCGCCGAAGGTTTCGAGAAGGCGCCGATCGGCACCGGCCCTTACATGGTGGAAAAATTCGAGCGAAATGCTTTCCTCCGACTGAAGGCCAACCCGCACTATTGGGGCGACAAGCCGGCCTTCGAGAATGTGACGATCAAGTTCGTCACTGATGCGGCGAGCCGCGTTGCCGAAATCGAATCCGGTTCCTCGCAGGTGACGCTGGAGGTCCCCTATGAAGAGTATGACCGGCTGATCGCCAAGGACGGGCTTGCCGGCTCGTGCAAGCCCGTTTCCGACATCGGCATGATCTTCTTCAACGACATCGAAGCGATGCTGGACAAGAACGTCCGCCAGGCCGCCGTCATGGCTGTGGACAAGGAGCTTCTGGTCAAGCGGCTGCTGCGCGGCTATGGCCAACCGATCGCTACGCTGGAGACCCCGGAGTACACGGCCTTCGACGCCTCGATCAAGGTCGAGCACAATCCGGAAAAGGCCAAGGAGCTGCTCGCGGCTTCCGGCTATTCGCCGGAAAAACCGGTCAAGTTCACCATCCAGACGACCAAGGGCTTCAAGCCCAAGGATTATGAGATGATCCAGGCGATCGTCGGCATGTGGCGTAAGGTCGGCATCGAGGCGACGATCGAGGTCTACGAGATCGCCAAGCACTATGAACTGCGCGCCGCCGACAAGCTGGCGCCGGCCGCCTTCTACAATTGGGGCAACGCCATCGGCGACCCGACGACGTCGACGGGTTTTGCCATGTATGGGCCGAGCCCGCACTCGGTGTGGGACAGCCAGGATCTGATCGACATGATCAATCCGCTCTGGGGCGAGAAGGACGAGGCCAAGCGCATCGCCGGCTGGAAGGCTGTCGACAAGTATATCGCCGCGCAGGCCTATGTGCTGCCGCTGATTCAGTATGCGCAACCGATCGTGCATGCCAAGGGCGTCAACGTGGTGCAGCATGTGTCCGGCGCGCTGCTGCCGGCGCTGATGACCCCGGCCTGATATCGGCTTGTGGGCGCCACCCTTCGCTGAGCGGCCCCCTCATCCGGCCCCTTCGGGCCACCTTCTCCCCCTGGGGAGAAGAGACCAGCTCAGCCGTCCGTGACCTCTTCTCCCCTCGGGGAGAAGGTGGCCGCGAAGCGGACGGATGAGGGGGCTCTTCGTTAGAAACGCACTGGGCCTACACCAGAATGCTCCTGCAACGATTCCTGATCCGTCTGCTGACGATGCTGATTACGCTGTTCGGCGTGGCTGTCGTCGTCTTCGTCGTGATCCGCGTTGCGCCCGGTGACCCGATCGCCATGCTGCTGCCGCCCGGTGCGACGAATGCCGACATCGACCGGCTGCGTGCACTTTACGGGCTCGACAAGACCATCGTGCAGCAATTCTTCATCTGGCTGTCCGGTGTTGTCAGGGGCGATTTCGGTACCTCGATTTCGCTCCGGCAAGATGTGCTCAGCCTTGTCTTCAATCGTTTGCCGGCAACGCTGGAACTCGCCATCATCGCGCTCGTCATGGCGGTTGGGCTCGGCGGCACGACGGCGATCCTCGGAGCCCGTGAGCGCGGGACGGCGGTCGAAGCCGGCATCGATATCGCCAGCGGCGCAGCCCTTTCCATTCCCGATTTCCTGTGGGGCCTGGTGCTGATCCTTTTGTTTGGCGTGCTGGTGCCGATCTTCGATATCTCCGGCCGCGTGTCGCCGCAGCTCGACCTGCCCTTCGTCACCCAGTTCTATTTCTTCGAGAGCTTGCTTCGGCTGCGCTTCGACCTGACCTGGGATCTGCTGAAACACATGCTGATGCCGGCAGTAGCCTTGGCATTGCCGCTGGCGGCAATCATCGCGCAGTTGCTGAAACAGTCGCTGAAGGAAGTGCTTGACCTCGACTATGTCGTGCTGGCCCGGGTGAAGGGGTTTTCGGAAACGCAGGTTATCCTGCGCGAGGCGCTGAAGAACGCTGCCTTGCCGACACTGACTCTCGTCGGCGTCCAGTTCACCTTCCTTGTCGGCGGCACGGTCATCGTCGAGCGGCTGTTTTCCTACGAAGGGCTCGGCAACATGGCGATCGATGCCGTCATCAACCGCGACCTGCCGCTGATCCAAGGCATCGTGCTGGTGTTCGCGCTGCTGTTCGTGCTGATCAATCTTGGCGTCGACATGATGTACGCGCTGCTCAATCCGAGGCTGCGCCATGGATGAGGCACGCATCGCCCGGCGCGGACTCGGCCCGAGGCTGTGGCTGGCCGGCGGCTGGCTGCTGCTGGCGCTGCTGGCCGCGATCTTCGCGCCGCTGGTCGCACCGCAGGACCCGCTGGCGCAAGACCTGATGCTGGAACGGCTGCCGCCATTCTGGATGAGTGGTGCGGAATCCGGCTATTGGCTGGGCACCGACAGCCTCGGCCGCGACCTTCTCTCCCGCCTGATCTTCGGCGGCCGCATCGCCTTCATCGTCGCTTTTGCGGCGGCGATTGCCGCCTGCCTCGTTGGCTCGACACTCGGACTGGTCGCCGGCTATTTCGGTGGCTGGGCCGACCGGATCATTTCGCGCATCGTCGATGTCTGGATGGCGTTTCCGCCGGTGCTGTTCGCCATCCTGCTGGTCGCGGTGCTCGGCACTGGCCTCAGCTCCGTCATCCTCGCCATCGCCATCATCGACTGGACGCGCTTCTGCCGCGTGATCCGCGCCGAAGCGATGGGCCAGTCGCGCATGGACTATGTCGAGAACGCCCGCATCGCCGGCTATGGCCGCATCGGCATCATGCTGCGCGAGGTGCTGCCTAATGTGGTGCCGTCAGTCGTGGCGCTGCTGTCGCTGGAAATGGGCATCGCCGTCATCGTCGAGGCGATCCTGTCCTTCGTCAATCTGTCGATCTCGACCGACGATCCGACCTGGGGCGGCATCATCGCCGAGGGTCGGCTGTCGATCCACCAGGCCTGGTGGGTGCTGGTGTTTCCGCTGATCACGCTGATCCTTACCGTGCTGTCGTTCAGCCAGTTCGGCGAGGCGCTGAAGACGCGCTTCGATCCGGTGCTGCGATGAGCGCTTGCCTGGATATTGCCAATCTGAGCGCCGTGCTGCCGAACGGCCAGCGCGTGCTGCGCTCGGTGTCGCTCTCCGTGCAGCGGGGTGAGGTGCGTGCTCTTGTCGGCGAGAGCGGCGCCGGCAAGACGATGATCGGCAAGGCGGTGCTCGGTGTGCTGCCGTCAAGCGTGCGCATCGTCGAAGGCGCCATGCAGCTCGAAGGCGAAGACCTCGGCAGGCTGCAGCCCAAGGCAAGGCGCACGCTGATCGGCGCCCGCACGGCGCTGATCCCGCAAGATCCGTTGACTGCGCTCAACCCGTCGCGCCGCATCGGTCCGCAGATGACTGACCGGCTGGTGCGCATTCTCGGCTGGAACGGTGACAAGGCGGACAAGCGTATCCGGCAATTGTTGGATGAGGTGCAGATCCGCGATCCCGACCGGGTGCTGAAATGCTATCCGCACGAGCTGTCCGGCGGCATGCGCCAGCGCGTGCTGATCGCCGCCGCCTTCGCCGCCGAGCCACGGCTGATCGTGGCCGACGAGCCGACAACCGCGCTCGACGTTACCGTGCAAAAGCAGATCCTGCGACTGATCGCCGAGCTGCAGCGCGAGCATGGCACCGCGATCCTGTTCGTCACCCACGATCTCGGCGTCGTTGCAAAGATCAGCCAGCAAGTGTCTGTGCTCTACGCCGGCAAGGTGGTGGAAGAGGCTGACACAGCCGCTCTCTTCGCCGCGCCTGAGCATCCCTATACGCGGGCATTGATGGCCGCTACGCCGCGCTATACGGATCCCTTTGCCTCGCTGATGCCGGTGGACGAGACCGTGCTGGCCGGGCTTGCCGCTGAGATCGATGCGGCAGACCAGGCGTGGAGGCGGCCGCATGGTTGAGCCGCTGTTTTCCGTGCGCGGGCTGAAGGTGGCGCTGCCCGACATGACCCGCAAGCCGCTGATCGGCCGCGCGCCGCTGGCCGAGATTTTGAAAGGCCTGGATTTCGATTTGCCGAGAGGTTCGGTGACCGGCATCGTCGGTGAATCCGGGTCCGGAAAATCGACGCTCGGCCGCACGCTTGTCAGACTTCTGGAGCCGAGCGTCGGCAGCATCCATTTCGAGGGCCGCGATATCGCCCATCTGCCGGATGCAGAGCTGCGACCTCTGCGCCGCGACCTGCAGATGATCTTCCAGGATCCGATGTCGTCGCTCAACCCGCGTCGCACCATCGCCAGCATCATTGCCGCACCGCTCAAGCAGAATGGGCTTGGCGACAGGCTTAGGGAACGCGTCGCCGAGGCATTGCATCGCGTCGGCCTGCCGCAAAGCTTCGCCAGCCGCTATCGGCATGAACTGTCGGGCGGCCAGCGCCAGCGCGTCGGCATTGCGCGCGCACTGGCGCTGTCGCCGAAATTCGTGCTGGCCGACGAGATCGTCTCCGGCCTCGACGTGTCGACGCAAGCGCAGATCCTCACCTTGCTGGAGAAGCTTGCAGCGGAGATGGGGCTGACCGTCGCCTTCATCAGCCACGATCTGTCGGTGATCAGGCGGCTCTGCCAACAAGTCATCGTCATGCGCGAAGGCAGGATCGTCGAGGCGAGCGCCACCGATGCGCTGTTCGACAATCCCAAGGAGACCTACACGCGCGACCTGCTTGCCGCCATTCCGCTGCCCGAGATCGATGCGGACTGGCTGCGGCCAGCGGCGAAAGCGCCGGAATAGGATTGTTCATCTGCACGCCCAACAGCGGGCCTCGGACGTGCAGAAGAGCAAAATCAGCCCGCGAACGGAGGGTAACATGAACTATGCAGCCCGCGGCACGATGCTTGCCGCGATCCTGTTCGGCTCGATGGGAGCGGCCTCGGCCGATTCGATCCCCGGCATGCGCGGCGACGACCACACCGGCATAACGGTTCCCGACATGAAGCAGGCGGTCGACTTCTTCACTGAGGTCGTCGGTTGCAAGAAGGCGATGTCGTTCGGGCCCTTTGCCGACGACAAGGGCACCTTCATGCAGGATCTTCTGGGCGTCGATCCGAAGGCTGTCATCGAGCAGGTCACCATGGTGCGTTGCGGCTATGGATCGAACATCGAGCTGTTCAAATACACCGCGCCTGACCAGAAGGATTTGACGCCGAAGAACAGCGATATCGGCGGCTTCCACATTGCCTTGTATGTCGATGATGTCGCCGCGGCGAAAGCCTATCTCGATGGCAAGGGTGTGAAGACGCGGATGGGGCCGCTGCCGGTCAAGGAAGGTCCGGCCGCCGGCCAGACCATCCTCTATTTCCAGGCGCCATGGGGATTGCAACTGGAGGCGATCAGCTATGCCGATGGGATGGCCTATGAGAAGGGCGCCGAGACCGTTCTGTGGAGCCCGAAGAACCCGGAGAAGTGATTTCCGGAGCGTGCTTGCGGGACCGATCCACAAGCGCGCCACCCCGTGCCCAGACAATCACTTCACTATGAAACTTTAAGCTTGAAATACCTCACCTCTGGCGCGATACTTGAGATGCAGCAAGCGAAGAGGAGATCGCACGGATGAAGGTTGCGGTTCTCGGCGGCGGACCAGCCGGCCTCTACTTTGCGATTTCGATGAAGCTCAGAGACGCCGCGCACGAGGTCACGGTGTTCGAGCGCAACCGCGCCGACGATACGTTCGGCTGGGGCGTCGTGCTGTCGGCCGAAACACTCGACAACCTTGCCAAGAACGACCCGGTCAGCGCCGTCTGGATCAAGAAGCATTTCGCCTATTGGGACGACATCGCCGTCATCCATGACGGCGTGCGCACGGTCTCGTCGGGACACGGTTTCTGCGGCATCGGCCGCAAGCGGCTTCTGATCCTGCTGCAGCGGCGTGCCCGCGAACTCGGCGTCAAGCTGATGTTCGAAAGCGATATCGCCGACCCTCAGCCCTACATGGAGACGCATGATCTGGTCGTCGCCGCCGACGGGCTGAACTCAAGGGCGCGCAACACCTTCGTCGAAGTCTTCAAGCCCGACATCGACACCCGCAAATGCAAATTCGTCTGGCTCGGCACCAACCAGAAATTCGACGACGCCTTCACCTTCATCTTCGAGAAGACCGAGCATGGCTGGGTGTGGGCGCACGCCTATCAATTCGACAGCGAGACAGCGACCTTCATTGTCGAGTGCAGCGAACAGACCTGGGCTGCCTTCGGCTTCGGCGCCATGTCGCAGCAGGAATCCATCGCCGTCTGCGAGCGCATCTTTGAGAAACATCTCGGCGGCCACGCGCTGATGACCAATGCCAATCACATCAGAGGTTCGGCCTGGATCAATTTCCCGCGCGTGCTGTGCGAACGCTGGTCCTACAAGAACCTGGCTCTGATGGGCGACGCGGCGGCCTCGGCACATTTCTCGATCGGCTCCGGGACCAAGCTCGCATTGGAAAGCGCGGTGGCGCTGGCCGAATATGTCAAAACCGAACCGGACCTCGACGCCGCCTTCCGCAAGTATGAGGATGCGCGCCGCACCGAGGTGCTGAAGCTGCAGTCGGCGGCGCGCAATTCGCTGGAGTGGTTCGAGGAGGTCGAGCGCTATCTCGGCCTCGATCCGGTGCAGTTCAATTATTCGCTGCTGACCCGCTCGCAACGCATCAGCCACGAGAATTTGCGGCTGCGCGATGCCAAATGGCTTGAAAGCGCCGAGGAATGGTTCCAGCGCCAGGCAGGGGCAGGCGGCAACAGGCAGCGCCGGGCACCGATGTTCGCGCCGTTCAAACTGCGCGACATGCAGCTCAACAACCGCATCGTCGTTTCGCCGATGGCGCAGTACAAGGCAGTCGATGGCTGCCCGACCGACTGGCATTTCGCCCACTATGCCGAGCGTGCCAAGGGCGGCGCCGGGCTTGTCTATATCGAGATGACCTGCGTCAGCCCGGAAGGACGCATCACGCCCGGTTGTCCCGGCTTCTATGCGTCCGAACATGAGGTGGCGTGGAAGCGGCTGGTCGATTTCGTCCACACCGAGACCGAGGCGAAAATCTGCGCCCAGATTGGCCATTCCGGGGCCAAGGGCTCGACCCGTGTCGGGTGGGAAGGCACCGACGTGCCGCTTGCCTCGGGCAATTGGCCGGTCATGGCGGCCTCGGCGATTGCATGGTCGCCTGAGAATCAGGTGCCGAAAGCCATGGACCGCGCCGACATGGACGAGGTGCGTGACCAGTTTGTCGCGTCCACCGAGATGGCAGATCGCTGCGGTTTCGACATGCTCGAGATCCATGCCGCGCATGGCTATTTGCTGTCGTCCTTCATCACGCCGGTCACCAACCAGCGCACGGATGAGTATGGCGGTTCGCGGGAAAATCGCATGCGCTATCCCCTGGAAATCTTCCATGCGGTGCGCGCCGCCTGGCCGACGCGAAAGCCGATCTCGGTGCGCATTTCGGCCAATGATTGGGTCGGCATCGAAGGTGTGACGCCGGCCGATGCGGTGGAGATCGCGCGCATGCTGCACGAAGCCGGCGTCGACATCTGCGACGTCTCGGCAGGTCAGACCTCGATTGCCGCCAAGCCTGTCTATGGCCGCATGTTCCAGACACCATTCTCGGACCGTATCCGCAACGAGGTCGGCATGGCGACGATGGCGGTCGGCAACATCTATGAGCCGGACCATGTCAATTCGATCCTGATGGCAGGCCGCGCCGACCTGGTGGCCCTGGCACGGCCGCATCTCGCCGATCCCTACTGGACGCTGCATGCGGCGGTGAGGCTCACTGACCGTGGGGTCAAATGGCCGGATCCCTATCTTCCCGGACGCGACCAGATCTACCGGCTGGCCGAGCGCGATGCGGCGGCGGGGCTGAAAGTATGACGACGGCCTTGGCGATTTCAGGCAAACATGCGCTGGTCACTGGCGGCGGCTCCGGCGTCGGCCGGGCCATAGCACTCGTGCTGGCCGAGGCCGGCATAGAGGTGACCATATGCGGGCGGCGCGAGGCCGAGCTTGCCAAGGTGGCTGGCGAGAACGACCGCATCCACGCCATGTCAGCCGATGTTGCCAACGAGGCGGCGGTGACATCGCTCTACGCGCAAGCGGAAGCCGTGCGCGGCCCGTTCGACATCGTCGTCGCCAATGCCGGCATTGCCGGCAGCACGCCGGCGCACAAGACCTCGCTTGCCGACTGGCAGCGCACGCTCGACGTCAATCTGACCGGCGCCTTCCTGACGGTGAAGCCGGCGCTGGCCGGCATGGCCGCGCGCAAGGCGGGCCGGATCGTCTTCGTCGCCTCGACCGCAGGGCTGAAAGGCTACGCCTATGTCGCACCCTATGTGGCGGCCAAGCACGGCGTCGTCGGGCTGATGCGGGCGCTGGCCGCCGAGACGGCGAAATCCGGCGTGACCGTCAACGCCGTTTGCCCGGGCTTCGTAGAGACCGGCATGCTGGAGGAGTCCATTCAGCGCGTCGTGGAAAAGACCGGCCGCTCAGTCGAGCAGGCGCGGGCGAGCCTTGCCTCGACCAACCCGCAAGGCCGTTTCATCCAGCCGCAGGAAGTTGCCGCGGCGGTGCTCTGGCTGTGCGGCGATGCGGCTGCGTCGATTACCGGACAAGCAATTTCGATCTCAGGAGGCGAAACATGGTAGCCGGCCCATTGCCCGCGCCGTCGGGACCCGGCAAGGACCGGCTGCGTCTCTGGATCAGGCTGCTGCGCGCCTCGCGCACGATCGAAGCGGAGCTGCGCGAGCGCCTGAAGAAGGAATTCGATACGACGCTGCCGCGTTTCGACGTCATGGCCGCCCTCTACCGCGCGCCGGAAGGCATGCTGATGAGCGATCTGTCGCGCTTCCTGCTGGTATCCAACGGCAATGTCACCGGCATCGTCGACCGGCTGGTTTCGGAAGGCGTGGTCGCGCGCGCGCGCCGCAATGGCGATCGCCGCACATCCATGGTGCGACTGACCGACGAGGGTTCCAAATCTTTTGCCGCAATGGCCGCGGCGCATGAGGGTTGGATCGGAGAATTGCTGGCCAAGGTCAGCGAGGAGGATGCGCGCCGGCTGACCGGCATGCTGACCTCGTTCCGCAGCAACTGGGAGGGACGCGAATGAGTTCGATGGCCGGCCTCAAGCCGAAGCACTTCCTTTGGGAAGTCGAAGGCAGGATCGCCAAGGTGCGGCTCGACCGGCCGGAGCGCAAGAATCCGCTGACCTTCGACAGCTATGCGGAACTGCGCGACACGTTCCGCGATCTCGTCTATGCCGACGACGTCGACGCCGTGGTGTTCCTGCCCAATGGCGGCAATTTCTGCTCGGGCGGCGATGTCCACGACATTATCGGCCCATTGGTCAAGATGGACATGAAGGAATTGCTCGCCTTCACCCGCATGACCGGCGATTTCGTCAAGGCGATGCTCAACTGCGGCAAGCCGATCATCGCGGCGGTCGACGGGGTCGCGGTCGGCGCCGGCGCCATCATCGCCATGAGCGCCGACATCCGCATCGCCACGCCGGAGGCCAAGACCGCTTTCCTGTTCACCCGCGTCGGGCTTGCCGGCTGCGATATGGGCGCGTGCGCGATCCTGCCGCGCATCATCGGCCAGGGCCGTGCCGCCGAATTGCTCTACACCGGCCGCACGATGACGGCGGCGGAAGGCGAGCGCTGGGGCTTCTACAACAGGCTGGTCGATGCCGCAGTGCTCGAGGCCGACGCGCTCGAGATGGCGGCGCGCATCGTCTCGGGTCCGACCTTCGCGCACGGCATCACCAAGACACAGCTCAACCAGGAATGGTCGATGGGCCTCGACCAGGCGATCGAAGCAGAAGCGCAGGCGCAGGCGATCTGCATGCAGACGCGTGACTTCGAGCGCGCCTACAAGGCCTTCGTGGCCAACGAAAAACCGGTGTTCGAGGGCAATTGATGGCAGACAGGAGCTTCCTCAGCTGGCCGTTCTTTGAAGATCGCCATCGCGAACTGGCCGAAAGGCTGGAAGCATGGTGCGCGATAAACCTTCCCGTCGATCACCACGACGTCGATGCCGCCTGCCGCGAGCTGGTGGCGAAACTTGGCCGCGACGGCTGGCTGAAGCCGACGGCGCTCGATACCGACAATCCGGGACCGCTCGATGTCCGCACCTTGTGCATCACGCGCGAGACGCTGGCGCGCCATGACGGGTTGGCCGACTTCGCCTTCGCCATGCAGGGGCTCGGCACCGGCGCGCTCAGCCTGTTCGGCACACCCGACCAGCAGCAATGGCTGGCAAAGACCAGGGCCGGCAAGACGATTTCCGCCTTCGCGCTGTCGGAGCCACGCTCCGGGTCGGATGTCGCCAACACCGAAATGACCGCGATCCGCAATGACGACTTCTATATCCTCACCGGCGAGAAGACCTGGATTTCCAATGGCGGCATCGCCGATCTCTACGTCGTCTTTGCCCGTACCGGCGAGGCGCCGGGCGCTAAGGGACTTTCCGCCTTTCTCGTACCCACCGACACCAAGGGGCTTGGCATCGCCGAGCGCCTTGAAGTGATCGCGCCGCATCCGCTGGCGCGGCTTTCCTTCGATCAGGTCCGGGTGCCGGCCTCGGCGCTGATCGGCAAACCGGGAGACGGCTTCCGCATCGCCATGTCGGTGCTTGACGTGTTCCGCTCCACGGTCGGCGCGGCGGCACTCGGCTTTGCCCGCCGGGCGCTGGACGAAAGCATCAGCAGGGTGGCCGAGCGCAAACTTTTCGGCGCTCCGATGGCAGAGCTGCAGATGGTGCAAGGCCATATCGCCGACATGGCGCTGGACATCGATGCCGCAGCGCTGCTGGTCTACCGCGCTGCCTGGACCAAGGACATGGGCGCGGCTCGTGTCACCCGCGAGGCGGCGATGGCCAAGCTGTTCGCCACCGACAAGGCGCAAGAGGTGATCGACAAGGCTGTGCAGCTGCATGGGGGGGACGGCGTCCGCAAGGGCCATATCGTCGAGAGCCTCTATCGCGAGATCCGCGCGCTACGCATCTACGAGGGCGCATCCGATGTGCAGAAGGTGGTGATCGCACGGCAGGTGATGGGCGCGGCCTGACGGCGATGTATTTGATTTGAGATTGATCTTTAAGAATACCGGGGAGGCTTGAAAATGCACGAGATCCTGCAGCCGGAGGGCTGGGCGAAACCGGTCGGCTACGCCAACGGCATTGCTGCGCGCGGCAGGCTCGTCTTCGTGGGCGGACAGGTCGGCTGGAACGGGCAGTGCCAGTTCGAGACCGACGATTTCGCCGGCCAAGTGCGGCAGACGCTGCAAAACATCGTCGCCGTGCTGGCGGAAGCCGGCGCGGAGCCTCGGCACATCACCGCGATGACCTGGTATTTCACGGACAAGGCCGAATATCTCGGCAATCTCAAGGGTACAGGCGAGGCCTATCGCGAGGTGATCGGCCGGCATTTCCCAGCGATGGCCGCCATGCAGGTGGTGGCGCTGGTGGAAGATCGCGCCAAGATCGAAATTCAGGCAACCGCCGTCATTCCGGATTAACGAATTCGTTATTCCCGGATTGGTCAGCAGCGCAGCCCCGCCCGCTTCAGCAGCGGAAATACGTGGTCGCAGAAATAGGGCAGTTCCTGGGTGTAGTTGACGAACGACAGCGCGATGCCCTGGTAGCCATGCCCGGCTATTGCCGCCATCTCGGCGGCAATCGTCTCCGGCGTTCCAACCAGCGGGTAGGTGCCGGCGCCGCCGGCGAAACGCTGCCGGTAGCGGTCATAGGCATGCGGGTCATGCGACTGCGAGAACTCCTTCTTGCCTGCCATATGAGCATCGACCGCATCGTGGTCGACCAGATCGACGGCATAGCGCGTGTAGTAGGCCTGCGCCTCTTCCATGGTTGGACGGCAGACGACATGCGCCACCGTGTAGACGCCGACGTTGCGGCCAACCTTGTCGGCCCGCTCGCTGATGTCGGCGACATGCTTGCCGGCATCGCTCATTTCCGAAAAGGTCGTGAACAGATAATCGCATCGGGCGGCGGCGAAATCCCGGCCCGGGCCACCGAAAGCAGCGTTCATGGTCACCGGGCGTGGAACCTGCAGGCTCGCCGGCCGGCTCACCGCCTCCTTGAGGCGATAGTAGGTGCCTTCATAGTCCAGAGGCTGGTCCGAGGCGTAGAGCTTTTCCAGGATTTCGATCCATTCGGCGGCCTGGTCGTAGCCCTTCTCGACCAAAGGCGTGCCGAACATGCCGAATTCCTTCGGGTTCCAGCCGCAGACGATGTTCAAGCCGGCGCGGCCCTGGCTGATATGGTCGACAGTTGCCAGCGCCTTGGCGGCATAGAGCGGATGCACCAGCGGCACATGCACGGTCATGAACAGGCCGATCTGCTCGGTGGCCACGGCCAGAGCTGCTGCCCAGGTGAAGGTCTCGAACGACCATTCGCGCACCTTGTTGCGGCCGCCAAAGCCACGCCAGCGCGCGATCGGAAGCATAAATTCCAGCCCGGCGCGGTCGGCGATCTGCGCCGCCGTCAGATTGTCCTGCCAGCTTGCCGTCCAGCGTTCCGGCACATCGGTGATGGCCAGACCGCCATCGGCATTGGTCGAAAAGACGCCGAGCTTCAGTTTGTTCGAGCCGTGCAGGGGATGCGTTTTGATCATCATGGGAACTCGTGGCGGGAGACCGACACGCTAGGCCGGCGCAAAAATATTTCAAGCCTGAAATAGCTTCGCCTCGCCGCCGATTGCGGATATGAATTTGGAGGGGAAAAGGGGATGGATATGAGCGCGTTCCGTCAGAAGTGCATCGGCAAGACCAATCTCGTCGGCTCCTTCGCCGCTATTCCCCATCCCGTCGCCGTCGAAGTGATGGCGCTCACCGGCCTCGACTTCGTCTGCATCGACTGGGAACATGCCCAGATCGCGCGCGACACGATCGAAACCATGGTGCGCGCGGCCGACGTGCATCGCGTGCCGGCCATGGTGCGTGTTCCCGGTCATGCGCCGGAAGCTATCCAGGCGGCGCTCGACAGCGGCGCACAAGGCGTGCTCGTGCCGCGCGTCTCGACCGCTGCTCAGGCCGAGGCGGCGGTGAAAGCCTCGCGCTATCCGCCGCTGGGCGAGCGCGGCGTCGGGCCTGGCCGCGCGGCCGGCTATGGCTATCGCATTCCCGAATATCTGGCCGCGGCCAATGACAGGGTGGTCGTCGCGGTCCAGGTCGAGACATCGGAGGGGCTGGCCAACATCGAGGCGATCGCGGCCATAGACGGCATCGATGTGGTCTTCGTCGGCCCCGGCGATCTCTCCGTGTCGATCGATGCGATCGGGCCGAAAGGCGTGGACAAGCTCAATGAGGCGATCACAAGGATCATCCGCGCGACCGTCGCGCATGGCAGGACATCGGGTATATTTTGCGCCAGCCCACAGACGATCAGCCAGTGGGCCGCTATCGGCGCGAGCTTCTTCGTGCTGGCCAGCGATACGATGTTTCTTGGCGCCGGCGCTGCGGCCAACTGCACCGCTGCGCGCGCCGAGCTGCGGTAGACGGGCGGGATCGGGCAAAAACTTTTTAAGCTTAAAACTTTTTCCTTGAAAAGCGCAGCACATTGGATAGCATCCAAACTCGATGGCGACTGTCGTGCCGGTGGGGCTTGCCGGGCAGTCCGTCGCGGTGCTCCGGGTGGGAGGGGTTTCAGTCCTTGTCGTTCATACTGCCCCAGTCATCGTCCAGCGCGCGTTATGCTTTCGACGGCGTACGTGCCCAGATCCGTGACCTGCACACCGAAAACATTGCCAACCTTGCCGTGCGCGCCCGAGAACTGGGCGACGTGATCGCGCTCTGGTACGGCGAAGGCGACATGGTGACGCCCGCTTTCATCCGCGACGCGGCGAAGGCCGCCTTCGATGAAGGCCAGACGTTCTACGTCCCTAACATGCGTGGGCACCCCCTACTGAACGAGGCGCTGTCGGAATACCAAACGCGCATTCACGGCCGGACGATCCCGATTGCGCGCACCACGGTCACGCCCGGCGGCATGCAGGCGCTGTACCTGGCGCTGGAACTGCTGGTCGATACCGGCAGCAACGTCGTCTATGTCGCGCCGCAATGGCCCAACATCCACAACGCCATCCATCTGATCGGCGGCGAGCCAAGGCCGTTTTCGCTCGACTTCAAGGGCGACTGGCATCCCGATCTCGACCGGCTGTTCGCCACTTGCGATGCGCGCACACGCGCGATCTTCCTGTCGACGCCGTCCAACCCGACCGGCTGGACCGCGTCGCGCGAGGAGATGCAGGCGCTGCTCGACTTCAGCCGGCGCACCGGCATCTGGATCATCTCCGACGAGGTCTATGGCCGGCTCTATTTCGACGGCAATGTTGCTCCTTCCATCCTGCAGATCGCCGAGGATGGCGACCGGGTGCTGTCGGTCAACAGTTTTTCGAAGGCGTGGGCGATGACCGGCTGGCGCATCGGCTGGCTGACGCATCCGTCGGGGGTGGCCGACCAGCTTGGCGCCATGACGCAGTACATCAACAGCGGCACCGCCGCGCCTATCCAGGCAGGCGCTGTCGCCGCCATCCGCCAAGGCGAGCCGCTGGTCGAGGAGATCAGGCAGCGGATCAAAACCGGCCTCGACCTTGCCTATGACAGGCTGGCCCAGATTCCCGGCATCATCCTGCCGACGAAACCGCGCGGAGGCATGTATGCCTTCTTTGCCATGGACGGCGAAAGCGACGCCCGGCAGGCCTGCGCCAGGATACTGGAGACGGCGCGCGTCGGGCTGGCTCCCGGCCACCTCTTTGGAAATTCGGCAGCGGCCTTCCTGCGGATGTGCGTGTGCCGTGAACGCGACCAGATAGCGACCGCGCTCGAGCGCATGGTCGCCGCCATGAATTGACGCCCCGCTGGGAGGTGGGACGGCAACAAACCGTGCGGGAGCAAACCCGCCCGATCACAACCAGAGGGAACACAAAATGAGCTTCACTCGTCGCAACCTGCTTCTTCTCGCCGCCACGATCGGCATCGCTGCCGGCCCGGCCACCGCCTTTGCCGCCGATGTGCTCAATGTCGGCGCCTACCCGACCAATCCGCCCTTCGAATACAAGAACGAGAGCGGCACGTTCGAGGGCTTTGAAGTCGACATCGTCAACGAAGCGGCCAAGCGTGCCGGCATGACCACCGACATTGCCGACCTCGGCTTCCAGGCGCTGTTCGCGGCTGTCAGTTCCAACCGCATCGATGTCGCGATCTCCTCGATCACCATCACGCCGGAGCGACTGAAAACGCTGTCCTTCACCCAGCCCTATTATGACTCCGACATGGGCATTGCGACGAAGACCGATAGCGCTGTTAACACCGAGGCCGACCTCAAGGGCAAGATCGTCGGCGTGCTTTCAGGCTCGACCGGCGAGACCTGGGTCAAGGCGCATCAGGAGGCTGACGGCTACAGCGACGTGAAGGGCTATGACACGCAGCAGAACCTGCTGCTCGACCTCAGCGCGGGCCGCGTGGACGCCGCCGTCAGCGATATTCCGGGCATGGAATACTCCTTCACCAAGATGAAGGACCTCAAGGTCAAGCAGCGCATCAAGACCGGCGAACAGTACGGCCTGATGATGAGCAAGGACCATCCGCTGCTCGGCAAGCTGAACGACGCGCTGACCGCGATGAAGAAGGACGGAACGCTGGCCGCGATCCACAAGAAGTGGTTCGGCAGCGACGCGCCAGCCGATTCCTCGACGGTCAAGGAAATGCCGCTGCCCAAGGCCTGACCGGCAATGCACTTAAATCGTGCCGGCTCCCGGGCCGGCACGATTCATTTCACGCTCCGGCGCCTGCTGCCGCACGGATAGCCTCATGGGAGGCAAGGTCGATTGGTTTTAACTTGAGCATCCTTTGCTCTGGGGTTCGGGAACGCTCCCATGTCGCTGATCGACACCTTCTTCAATCCTGACGTGATCATGTCCAGCCTGCCGGCGCTGTTGCGTGGCTTCCTGAACACGCTGCTGCTCGGCATTTTGAGTATCGGCATCGGCATTCCCATCGGCCTGGGGATCAGCCTGTTGCGGCTCTATGCGCCGAAGCCGCTGCGCTGGCTGGCGGTCGGCTACACCGACATCTTCCGCGCCCTGCCGGTGCTGGTGGTGCTGATCCTGATCTATTATGCGCTGCCCTTCCTCGGCATCCGTCTGTCGTCCTGGGCCTCCGCCGTGACGGCGTTCGCCATCATCATGTCGGCCTATTCAGCAGAAGTGTTCCGCTCCGGCATTGAGAGCATTCCGAAAGGCCAATTCGAGGCAGCACAGGCGCTCGGCCTGCCTTTCCTTTTGACCTTGCGCAAGGTGGTGCTGCCGCAGGCGATCCGCGTCGTCATCCCGCCGATGACCAGCAATTGCGTCTCGATGTTCAAGGACACGTCGCTCGCTTCCACCGTTGCGCTGCCTGAACTGTTGAAGGAAGCGACCAACGCGCAATCGCTCTATGCCAATCCCTCGCCGCTGATCGGCGCCGCTTTGGTCTATCTCATCTTCCTCTGGCCCATGGTCCGCCTCGTCAGCCTGCTCGAAGACCGCTTCAAGACCGAGAAGACGCGCTGACCTCATCAACCGTCCCGCTTCCCAAGCCATTCGCAGGAGATACAGTTGAGCAATTCCCAAGCCGCCGGCGGCTTTCCGGTCGACACCATCCGCGCCATGTTTCCGGCCTTGCAGCGCGCCGGTGATTTCATCTTCATGGACAACGCCGCCGGCGCGCAGATCCCGCAGAGCGTGCTCGACGCGGTGACCAATCACCTGGTCTCGCACAATGTGCAGCGTGGTGGTCGCTATGGGCGCTCGGTCACGGTCGACCAATCGGTTGCGGATGCTCGGACGAGCGTGGCCTTGCTGATCAACGCCTACAGTCCGTCGGAAATCTGCTTCGGCATGAACGCCACCTCGTTCATTCGCCTGGTCAGCCTCGGCATCGGCCAGATGCTGGCCAAGGACACAGAGCGCGACGAGATCGTCATCACCGATATGGACCACGACGCCAACATCGCCACGTGGCTGGCGCTGGAGCCCGCCGGAGCCAAGTTCAAATGGTGGCGCATGCGCGAGGACGGCAACCTGCATGTCGACGACCTCAAGCCGCTGGTTTCCGATCGCACCCGTCTTGTCGCCTGCACGGTGACCGCGCATTCGATCGGCTCGATCGTCGACGTCGCTTCGGTGGCCGCGATCGCGCATGCGGCCGGCGCCGAAGTGTTCCTTGACTGCGTGCATTACGGACCGCACGGGCTGATCGACGTGCAGGCCTGGGACTGTGATTATCTCGTCTGCTCCGGCTACAAGAATTTCTCGCCGCATATGGGCTTTCTGTGGGGCCGCTTCGAAACGCTGAAGCGGCTGCCGACCTTCCGCGAGGATTTCATCCCCGACGAGCCGCCTTACAAGGTCGAGGCAGGCACCTTCATCTACGAGAACGTCTCAGGCATGGATGCCGCAGTGCAGTACCTGGAACTGATCGGCCGCAATCTGGCGCCCTCCAACAACCGCTCGCGGCGCGACAACATCGTTGCCGGCATGGGCGCCATCCGCGATTACGAAGTGCTCCTGGCGCGTGAGATGCTCGCCGTGCTCAAGGGATGCAATGCCACGATCTACGGCGTCGCCGAGGAAGCCCGCATCAACGAACGCGTGCCGACATTCTGCTTCAACATCGGCAAGCTGTCGCCGCAGCGGATCGTCGAGGAAATGGCTGACATGCAGATCGGCATCCGCGACGGCCATATGTATGCGCCCCGGCTGATGAAGCGTCTCAACCTGTCGATGGACAGCGGCGCCATCCGCGCCTCGCTGGTCCATTACAACACTGTCGACGAGGTCAGGCGTTTCGGCGAGGCACTGCGCGCCGTCATCGCAAGGCTGTCGTAGCTGGTCCTTAAACCTCTCCGGCGCGGAACATCGGCCCGCCCTTGTGGGCCGGGAAACCATAGCCGTTGATCATCACCAGATCGATGTCGGAGGCACGCGCCGCGATGCCTTCGGCGAGTAATGCCTTGCCCTCGTCGGCCATTGCCGCCAGCAAGCGCGTGACGATCTCATCGGGCGAAAAGCGGCGCGGCACGATGCCCTTGGCCGCTCGCACGGCCTCGATCAGCGCCGTTACTTGCGGGTCGCTCCTGCGCTCGCCGTCGGAATAATCGTACCAGCCGCGCCCGGTCTTGCGGCCGAAGCGGCCGGCCTCGCACAGCCGGTCGGCGATCTCGACATAACGTGCTTGCGGATCGCGCATCGCCGCCTGTCGCTTGCGCCGCGCCCAGGCTATCTCCAGCCCAGCCATGTCGTTGACCGCGAAGATCCCCATCGGGAAGCCCCAGGCCTCCAGCGCGGCATCCACCTCATCGGGTGCTGCGCCATCCTCCACCATGAACTCCGCCTCGCGGCGGTAGGCCGAATAGATGCGGTTGCCGATAAAACCCTCGGTAACGCCGCACACGACAGGCAGCTTGCCAAGCTTCCTGACGAAGGCGATCGCCGAGGCGAGCACATCGGGCGCCGTCGCCGCGCAATCCACCACTTCGGTTAGCCGCATGACGTTGGCCGGGGAGAAAAAATGCAGGCCGACGATCCGTTCGGGCCGGGTGGTTGCAGAGGCGATCTCGTCGGGGTTGAGGTAGCTGGTGTTGGTCGCAAGGATGGCGTCCGGGCGGACGATACGTTCGAGCTTCCGGAAGAGTTCGGTTTTTACCGCGAGATCGTCGAACACTGCCTCGATGACCAGATCGGCCTGCACCAGCCTGCCGGCGTCGCTGGCCGCTTCAAACCGGCTCAGCGCCTCCCTGCGCGCATGATCGGTGAGACGGCCGGATTGGACCGACTTGTCGAGAAGCCCGGCGATACGCTCGTATCCTTTTGCCGCGGCGTCGTCGTTCTGCTCGATGCCGATTACGCGATAGCCGGCATTCAAGGCCGAGACCGCGATGCCTGCACCCATCAGGCCGGTTCCGACGATACCGACGGTCTCGACCTTGCGAGGCGTGACACCCTCCAGCCTGTCGACTTTGCTGGCTTGCCTCTCGGCAAAGAAGACGTGGCGCAACGCTGCCGCTTCGCGAGAATCCCGGAGGCGCAGGAAGGTCGCGCGTTCGTCCGCAAGACCGTCCTCAAGTTTGGCCGTGGACGCGGCCTGGACCAGTCTCACGGCTTCTGCAGGCGCCATCTGCCCTCGGTTGCGGGAAAGTACCTTCTTTGCGGCTGCCGCGTCGGCCTCAGGTTGCGAGCGCGGGACGGAAAGCGCGCCCGTGCGCCACAGCGGTTGGCCAACGAGACGGCGGGCGACATCGAGCGCGCCTTCGGGAAGATCGTCTGCAATGGCATCGATCAGACCGAGAGTGAGCGCTTCGTCGGCTTTCGCGGGCCGACCCGTGCCGATCAGGTCGATTGCGGCGACCGTGCCGATGAGGCGGGGCAGGCGTTGGGTTCCGCCGGCCCCAGGCACTAACCCGAGCTTGACCTCGGGCAGGCCGAAGCTGGCCGCCTTGCTGGCCACCCGGTAGTGGCAGGCCAGCGCAATCTCGCAGCCGCCGCCGAGCGCCGCGCCGCCAACTGTCGCGACGACCGGTTTCGCGAAGCTCTCGATCGCTTCGATCACTTCAGGCAGTGTGGGCTCGATAGCGGGCTTGCCGAATTCCTTGATATCGGCGCCACCGATGAAGGTGCGCCCAATGGCGGTCAGCACCACGGCAGACACTTCATCCGACGCCGCACGCCCAAGCGCAGCCATCAGTCCGGCCCTGACATGGAAGGACAGCGCGTTGACCGGCGGATTTTCGATCGTGACGACGAGAACGCCATCGACGATCTTGCCTGTGACACTCTCGGAAAATCGTGCTGTGTTCATGGAGTTTTATCCCGGAACGACGGCAAATCTTCCTCCTCCTTCTGCTCTCCGCCAAATGCCGGTGTCCCGGCTCGGACGGATGAAGCGCCATGGGGTTCTTCAAATAATTTCAAGCTTAAAATAATTAGAATTCAAAAAACTTCAAGCCTACCGGAGTCGACTGCAAAAGGCGTCGCTACCACGACGGTGATCGGTCAGACTTGACGGTTGCACTGCGGTGCCGGGTCAAGGCGAGTTTGTGGAACCCTTCGGCAGCAGGGCTTTGAAATAGTCGATCGTCTGTTGCAGCCCGGCTTCCAAAGTCACCGTCGGCTCCCAGCCGACAAGCCTTTTGGCAAGGGTGATATCGGGCTGGCGGTGCCGCGGATCGTCTTGCGGAAGATCGCGGTAAATTATATCCGAACCTGATCCGGTCATCTGCGTCGTCAGTTCGGCCAAGCGCCTGATCGTTACTTCCCTTGGATTGCCGATGTTTACTGGACCGGTCACCTCCGGCCCCGTATCCATGAGGCGCAGCATGCCGCTCACCAGGTCGTCGACGTAGCAAAACGACCTTGTCTGTGAGCCGTCGCCGAAAATGGTTATCGGTTCACCACGAAGCGCCTGCACGATGAAATTTGAGACAACCCTGCCGTCTGCCGGGTGCATGCGCGGCCCGAACGTATTGAAAATCCGCGCGACCTTGACCCACAAGCCATGTTGTCGATGATAGTCGAAGAACAGCGTTTCGGCGCAGCGTTTGCCTTCATCGTAGCATGAGCGCGGCCCGATCGGGTTTACATTGCCCCAGTAACTCTCGGGCTGCGGATGCACTGACGCGTCACCATAGACCTCGCTGGTGGAGGCCTGAAAGACTTTGCATTTCAGCCGCTTTGCCAGTCCAAGAACATTGATGGCGCCGTGCACGGCGGTCTTGATCGTCTGAACCGGGTCGTACTGGTAGTGAACAGGCGAGGCCGGACACGCCAGGTTGTAAATCTCATCGACTTCGACGTAGAGCGGAAAGGTCACGTCATGGCGCATGAATTCAAAGCGGGGATGCTTGGCCAAATGGTCTATATTGCGCTTTGATCCGGTGAAAAGGTTGTCGACACACAAGATTTCGTCGCCTCGTTCCAACAGGCGGTCAATAAGATGCGAGCCGATAAACCCTGCGCCCCCGGTAACGAGAATGCGTCTGCGGCTGTCATAGAGTCTGGCCAATTTCTCCTCCCAGGCAAATGCTGATCGACCACATATCGGTCGCCACACGCAGGATACGACGTGTCCGCAGCCGATGCACAAGGACCAAACTGAAATTTCGCAGATCCGCTCGGTGCCGATGCGAGTTCCGATCCGGGCATTTGGTTTGAAGGCACGATTGAGGCCGATAGTGGCCTATGGATTGGCAGCAGAGAATATCAGCCCTGTCGTCAGGGCCGCCGCTGCGTAGATGGCCGGCAGAACCTGACGGTTCACCCCAATCCGCAGCAGAGAGTGGCTCGAAACCCGGTCCTGCTGGATTTTATCCACAACATCGATGGCATCGGCGGATGGCAACATGAAAAATGGCAAGGACCATTTTTCGTGAGACATTCCTCTTCGCGATAGAGCATCGTTGAATTGGCCAACAGCCTGCCATACAAGCACGTCGGCTCAACAGGTGGCTCGAGGAACCCCACGGATGTCCGAACGCATTGCAGTTATCGGCCTGGGTTATGTCGGCCTGCCGGTAGCCATTGCCTTTGGGAAGGTTTTCCCCGGCACCATAGCTTTTGACATCAGCGAGCGTCGGATCGGGGAATTGCGTGGCGGCGTCGATCGTACGGGGGAAGTTGACGCAACGGCGCTCAAGGAGACCTCGGTAGGGCTGACCACCGATCGGGAGATGTTGAAAGGCGCTACTTTCTTCATCGTTGCCGTGCCAACCCCTATCGACGCAAATCGCGCTCCCGATCTAGCTTCTTTGAAACTGGCGTCCGAACTCGTCGGCGAGGCGGTGAGCAAAGGCGCCGTCGTCGTTTTTGAGTCGACAGTCTATCCAGGTGTGACCGAAGATTTCTGTGGGCCGATCATCGAGCAGGTTTCCGGCCTGCGACATCCCCGCGACTTTGCCCTCGGCTATTCGCCCGAACGCGCCAACCCCGGCGATCGGGAACACTCGCTGCAAAAGATCGTCAAAGTCGTCTCCGGCGAGAATAACGAGACGCTGGAGCGCGTCGCGAACGTTTATGGCCGTATCATAGATGCCGGCGTCTACCGCGCCCCGTCGATCAAGGTGGCCGAGGCAGCGAAGGTTATCGAGAACACCCAGCGCGATCTGAACATCGCGCTGATGAACGAACTGGCAATGATCTTCGAGCGGCTCGATATCCGGACGCAGGATGTTCTTGATGCTGCGTCGACGAAATGGAACTTCCTTCCCTTCAAACCGGGGTTCGTCGGCGGCCACTGCATCAGCGTCGATCCATATTATTTGACCGCCAAGGCCGAGGCCGAAGGTTACCATCCGCAGATCATCCTCGCCGGACGTCGCATCAATGACGGCATGGGGGCCTTCGTCGCCCAGCAGGTTGTCAAACGGCTGATTGGTTCTGACACGCCCGTCAAAGGGGCTTCTGTCGGCATTCTCGGGCTGACATTCAAGGAGGACGTGCCGGATTTGCGCAACAGCCGCGTTTTCGACATGGTCAAGGAACTAAGGCAGTTCGGAATTGTCCCCAAAGTCCATGATCCCCTTGCCGATGTCGAAACCGCTCGGCGTGATCACGGCGAAACAATCCTGCCGCTCGATGAGATAAACGATTTGCAGGCGCTTGTTCTGGCGGTGCCTCACAGGCAATATCTCACCAACGAAAGAGCGCGTCTTTTTCAAATGATCAGGCCGGGGGGGACACTGTTCGATGTCAAGTCGGCCATCAAGCCCAATGAAGTTCCCGACAACATAAAATACTGGAGCTTGTAAAGCTCGCCTGAAATTAACGCTAGGATATGCAGTGACATCAAGCAGACCGATACTGATCACCGGCGCAGCCGGGTTCATAGGGTTTCATCTTTGCCTGAGGCTGCTTGCCGAAGGACGCCAGGTTATCGGCCTCGACTCCATGAACGAGTATTATGACGTCAGCCTGAAGCAGGCTCGTCTCGAGCGGCTGAAAGCGTTTTCGAATTTTTGTTTCGAGCATGCCGATCTCACGGAGCGGGACCCTATTTCGGAGCTCTTCCTCTCGGCCGCGCCGGAGGTTGTCGTCAATCTCGCGGCGCAAGCCGGCGTACGCTATTCGATCAGCAATCCGCACGCCTATGTGGAAAGCAACCTCAGCGGCTTTGTCAACATCCTGGAAGGATGCCGGCAGGCCTCCGTCGGCCATCTGGTCTATGCATCGTCGAGTTCGATTTATGGCGGCAGCACCCGCATGCCGTTTTCCGTGCACGATCCGGCGGACCATCCGCTCAGCCTTTACGCCGCAAGCAAGAAGGCGAACGAGCTGATGGCGCACACATACAGCCATCTGTTTCGACTGCCGACCACCGGGCTGCGTTTTTTCACCGTTTATGGTCCGTGGGGGCGGCCGGACATGGCGCTGTTCATCTTCGCCAAGGCTATCCTCGCCGGCGAGCCGATCGAGGTCTTCAACTATGGCAACATGCAGCGGGATTTCACCTATATCGACGACATTGTCGAAGGTATTATCCGCGTCATGCAGCAACCCGCGACACCCAATCCTGAGTGGAAAAGTGTCGCGCCAGACCCAGCGACCAGCAACGCCCCGTTCAGGATTCACAACATCGGCGGCAATTCGCCCGTTCAACTGAACCGATTGATCGAGGTGCTCGAAGACGCGCTGGGACGCAAGGCAAACCGCAACCTCAGGCCACTTCAGCCAGGCGACGTTCCGGCAACTTTCGCCAATGTCAGCTCGCTCGAGGAGGCGACCGGCTTCAAGCCCAAAATCCCGATCGAAATAGGGGTTCCGCGCTTTGTCGAATGGTACCGGGAGTTCTACCGAGCATGATCGGACGCTTCGCCACCTGGAGGCGGCTGGCTCCTGACCAGCCATGGCTGGCGCATGCCGCTCGGAAAACTCAATAAGCCGCAGCCGAACTGGGTGTCGCCTGAAGGCGGTCAATATCTTTCCGGGGCGGCGCACCGAACAGGCGACGATATTCTCGGCTGAACTGCGAAGGGCTGTCATAGCCCACCGCGAACCCGGCCGTGCCTGCGTTTGCGCCGCCGGCAACCATAATCCTTCGCGCCTCCTGCAGGCGCAGCTGCTTCTGGTATTCGAGCGGGGTCATGCGCGTAATCGCCTTGAAATGGGCATGAAGGGACGACGCGCTCATGCCTGATGCCGCCGCAATCTCTTCGATGCGCAGTTGTGCCTGGAAATGATTGCGGATCGTGGCGATGGCGCGGCTGACCTGGTTCAGGTGGCTGTCCACCGACGCCATCTGGCGAAGCGTGTCACCGTGCGGTCCGGTGAGGAGCCGGTAAAGGATTTCGCGTTCGATCAGCGGCGCCAGCACGGTGATGCTCTCGGGGCGATCGAGCAGCCTTACAAGCCGACAGGCGGCATCAATCAGGTCGGGGTCACTTGGATAGGCAGCTAACACCGGCAGATCCCTGCTGGGGGATGCACGTCCTTCTTTCACAAGCAGTTCGGCCAGCGCGGTGGAATCAAAATCTATCTTGCAACAGAGGTAGGGCGCCGCCGGGCTCGCCTCCAACACATGCCCGACCAGCGGCAGGTCGACCGAGACGAGCAGGTAGCTCGATGCGTCATAGACCACGCTCTGGTCGGCCAGCGAGACGCGCTTCGATCCTTGGGCGATTATGCAAAGCGACGCCTCGTAGACCGCAGGCACGGGTGCACTGGGCTGGTTGGCGCGAATGAGCGACAGCCGCGGCACCGCAGTGCCGGCCATGCCAGATTTCGGCGCAAAGTGGGTGATCAGCTCGGCGAGTTCATTGATTTTCTCCATGCCGCATAAATCTTCATGGCGCGAAATGTTGCAAGGCATTTTGAGTTCATTTGGAGGATCGTGCAAACTCTTTGGACGATCACGCTACCGCCCTTTGCCGGTTCGCCGCCATCTATCTCCCCGTCACCGCAGCGAAAGGAAACGATCATGACGGGACTTAAAGACAAGGTTGTACTCATCACCGGCGCCTCCAGCGGCATCGGCGAAGCGACGGTTCGGGAACTTGCCGGTGCCGGCGCCAGACTGTTCATCGGGGCCCGCCGCACCGAGCGGCTCAAGGCGCTGGCCGCAGAAATAGGCAAAGGCGTCGCGTGGCGCGAACTCGACGTGACCGATGCGGCGAATTTCGACGCCTTTGCCGATGCCGCTCATGCCGAATTCGGGCAGATCGATGTGCTGGTCAACAATGCAGGCGTCATGCCGCTGTCGCCGCTTGCCGCGCTGAAGCGCGATGAGTGGTCTCGCATGATCAATGTCAACATCGGCGGCGTGCTGAACGGGATCGCCGCGGTGCTGCCGCGCTTCGTCGCCCAGAAGAATGGGCATATCGTCAATGTCGCCTCGGTCGGTGCGCATATCGTGCTGCCCACCGCGGCGGTCTATTGCGGCACGAAATATGCCGTCTGGGCAATCACCGAGGGGCTGCGGCAGGAGCATGACGACATCCGCGCCACGATCATCTCCCCCGGAGTGACCGCAACCGAACTGGGCGACGATATCAGCGATCCTCAGGTCGCCACGGCTCTGAAAGAATGGCGGCAGAAGTCGCTCACACCGGACGCCATTGCACGGGCGATCCGTTTTGCGCTTGATCAACCCGATGGCGTGGACGTCAACGAAGTGATCGTGCGGCCAACCGCTGCCAATATGTAGAACTTGCTGCCGGATGCCGGCTTTCGGCGAGCTAGGGCGCTCTCCGAGATCCGGCAACGGCCCACCCCTTAATGCACCCGCCCTCAGCCTCTGGCGCAACTCCCGCGGGCCACATCGTACCGGCTCTCGAACGCGCGCGAAAAATGCGCACTCGAATTGAACCCGCAAGCAAAGGCGATTTCCGAGATCGTGGGCGACGCTCGGGCGGGCGACAACAATTCTTCCTTGCTGCGCTCCAGCCGCCTGTCCCAGACGAAGCGTTCCGGTCTCGCGGCAAGGCCGGTGCGCCGCTGGGAACTTAACCTGCTAATCATCTCCCCTGCGACGGTAGAGATGTCAGGCTTCGCCGGCCAGGCGCGCTGAAATCAGCCGCGCCGCCTTGATCACCGCTTCGCCCTGGCTGGCCGCCATGCTGTCATCGGCGCGTGACACAGGCGAGGCCACCGCCAGAGTGCCTAAAGGACGGCCATCGGAGCCGAGGATTGCCGCGGCTATGCTGTGGACGCCTTCTTCATAGCCTTGGGAGCTCGAGGAATAGCCGCGCTTGGCGGCAAGCCGGATCGCCTTCATCAGCCTGTCGGGCTGCGTCACCGTGTGTGGCGTGAAGGTCGGCAACGGCTTGTCGACATAGGCCTCGGCCGCTTCCCGAGGCGAAGCGGCGAGAAAGGCGATGCCGGAGGCGGTGCCGTGCAAGGGCAGCACCTGGCCGACATCGACATTGACCCGGTTGGCCTTTGCCGACAGCTCGACATGGACCGTCAGCAGTGCGCCGGCGCTGAATTCCGACAGATGCACCGTCTCGCCGGTTTCCAGCGCCAGCTCGCGAACCACAGGTGCTGCCACGCGCACGAAGGGAAAATGCGCGTCGCGAAACCGGGCCAGCCGCGACAGGCCGGCGCCGAGCCGGTAGCGGCGGCTTGCCGGCTCTTGTTCGATCAGGCGGTGGTCGGCCATCGCCATCAGCAGGCGCCGCGCCGTCGCCTTGTCGAGGCCGGTTTTGCGGGCGAGCTCGGACAGGCCGATCTCCGGTTCGCCGAGCGTGAACTGTTCCAACAGCGATATCGCTTTGCCGACTGTGCTCATCGTGCATCCTCAAGATACTTCGCATGGGAGGGAAGCCAATCCACCTTGCAGTCCGCTCATAGCACATAAAATGGTGGTTCAAATAACGAACCGTTTGGAAGCGACAAAAAACACCAGCAAGTTTCGCGGCGACATCAATCTCGATGCGCCGCGCCGTGCGCGGGGTGATGCTGCGCGGCAACACCTATCAACAGGTGGATCAACTCGGCGGCGCCGTGCCTGGCCGGCGTGTCGGCCCAAACGCCTGATCCTGGCCGGCGCGGAAGCTTCAACTCTGCCCCAGCTGCGCGCGGCGCCAGGCGGCGGGCGCCTGGCCAACCCGCTCCCGGAAGAAGCGTGAGAAATAGGCCGGATCTTCGAAGCCGATTTCGTAGGCGATGTCCTCGACGGTGCGCACGGTGAACAGCAGCAAGCGCTTGGCCTCCAGCAACCGTCGCTCGCCGATGAGTCGCTTGACGCCGCTGCCAAGCACCGTATGGGCGGCCTTGTCGAGAAGATGCGGTGTCGTGGCCAGCGCCTCGACGTAGCGGTCGACGGGCCAGTTGTCGCGGAAATGCGCATCGACCAGACGGCGCAAGCCGCGCGCCAATGCAGCATCGGAAGAACCGGTGGCATCCTTCACCTCGGGACCAAGGCGCGCGATGTGCGAGAGCGCGACGGCAATCAGCGCCGGCAGGGTCTTGTCACTCCCGGCCTGCGCCTCGGCATATTCCGTGGCGATCATCTCCAGCACCGCCGCAAGCCTTTTCCACGCGACGTGCTGAGGAAGGCTATCGGCAAAGACCGGCCGGTCCAATGGCAGCAGGCTGTGAGCGGCTATTGCCGCAAGCGCATCATCGGCGACCGAAACGACGATGGCGTCGGTGCCGGGCCCGATCGAGAAGCCATGCACGATGGTGCTCGGCACGAAGCTGACGGCCGGCGCCGAAAAGTGCCAGGATTGATCCTCGATGCGATAAGTGCCGGAGCCGCTTGTCCAGTAGGTGATCTGGCCCATTTGCGGATGCTTGTGCGCGGCAACCTGGCCGAGATGAATGTTGCTGCGCGCAAGCACCGTCTCGACATGCAGGAAGCCGACTTCGAGCGGCCGCACCGGCTCGCCATAGACAAAGAAATCAGGAATGGAATTGAGGCTCATGGCGCCGGAAAAAGTCCAATCGGTTTTGCCGTTACGTCCTAACCGATCCTTGCCAGGAGAGCTAGAGTTGATGCCATAAGTGGAGGAACATCATGCGATCGGAAGACTTTCGTGCCGACAATGGGCGCCCGTTCACCGGGGCCGAGTATCTGGAGAGCTTGCGCGACGGCCGCGAGGTCTACATCAACGGCGAGCGCATTGCCGATGTCACCACCCATCCGGCGATGCGCAATTCGGCGCGGTCGCTGGCGCGCCTCTATGATGCGCTGCACGATCCCAAGCGGCAGGGCACGCTGACCTCGCCTACCGATACCGGTTCGGGCGGCTACACCCACAAATATTTCCGCGTCGCCAAATCCTCCGGCGAACTCGCGGCGCAGCAGACCGCGATCGCCGAGTGGTCACGCATGTCCTATGGCTGGATGGGCCGCACGCCCGATTACAAGGCGGCACTGATGAACACGCTCGGCGCCAATGCCGACTGGTACGGCCCGTTCAAGGACAATGCGCTCGCCTGGCACAAGCGTGCGCAGGAAGCCGTGCTGTTCATGAACCACGCCATCGTCAACCCGCCGATCGACCGCCACAAGCCGGCCGAACAGGTGAAGGATGTCTTCGTCCACATCACCAAGGAGACCGACGCCGGCATCTATGTCTCCGGCGCCAAGGTGGTGGCGACGTCCTCGGCGCTGACCCACTACAATTTCCTGGCGCAGAGCTCGGCGACGGTCACCGAAGATCCGTCGCTGTCGGTCATGTTCATCGTGCCGATGAATGCGCCGGGGGTAAAGATGTTCTGCCGCGTCTCCTATGAGCAGACGGCCAACACGGCGGCGGCTCCGTTCGACTATCCGTTGTCGTCGCGCTTCGACGAGAACGATGCCATCCTGGTGCTCGACAATGTCTTCATCCCCTGGGAGGACGTGCTGGTGCTGCGCGACGCGCAGAAAATCCTGTCCTTCCATCCGGCTTCGGGCTTCATGCATGGCTATTGCTTCCAGGGCTGCACACGCTTTGCCGTCAAGCTCGACTTCCTCGCCGGCCTGCTGGCCAAGGCGCTGCGCGCCACCGGCGGAGATGCCTTCCGAGGCAACCAGGCGGCGCTGGGCGAGGTCATCGCGCTCAGGCACATGTTCTGGAGCTTTTCCAACGCCATGGCTTATAATCCGATCCCCTGGGCGAATGGCGCTGTCCTGCCCAACCTGGAAGCAGCCCTTGCCTACCGGGCTTTCATGTCGGAAGCCTACCCGCGCGTCATCGACACGGTGCGCCGGGTGATCGCCTCCGGCTTGATCTACCTGCCGTCATCGGTGCGCGACTTCAACAATCCCGAGATCGACAAATACCTCGCGCAATATGTGCGCGGTTCCAACGACATGGGCCATGTCGAGCGCATCAAGATCATGAAACTGTTGTGGGACGCGACCGGCACCGAGTTCGGCGGCCGCCACGCGCTCTACGAACTCAACTATGCCGGTGCGCCGGAAGAGGTGCGGCTGCAGGTGCTGAAGGGCGCCGAACGCGGCGGCCGGCTGAAGGCCATGGAAGAACTGGTCGACACCTGCATGGCCGACTATGACGAGAACGGCTGGACGGGAGATACCTGGCTCAATCCGCTCGCTTCTACGGCCGGGTGATGTCAGATGGCCACGCAGATTTCGAAGGCCGATTTCCGCGACGCCATGGCAAGGGTCTGCGCGCCGGTCAACATCGTCACGACAGATGGTCCGGCCGGGCGCGGCGGCTTCACCGCCACCGCCATGTGCAGTGTGTCGGACGAACCGCCGACACTGCTGGTGTGCATGAACGGCCGCTCGACGCAGGCCGCCATGTTCCTCGCCAACCGGCGCTTCTGCGTCAACGTGCTGACGCATGACCATATGCACCTGGCCGGCAAGTTCGCCGGCGCGACCAGGGACATGGAGGCACGCTATTCGGCGGCGCGCTGGCAAACGCTGGCCTCAGGCACGCCGGCGCTGTCCGATGCGATCGTCAATTTCGATTGCGAGATCGAGGATGTGCACATAGTCGGCACGCATAATGTCATGATCGGCCGGGTTATCGACGTCAGGCACGGCAGCGGCGGCTCGGCGCTGCTTTATGTCGACCGCAATTACACGCAGCCGACGCGGCTTGGCAGTTTTGGCGGCTGAGCGGGAGCAGTCAGTTCTCGCCGGCGATCAGGCTCTCCAGCAGATCGAGCAATTGCTCGAGCCTCTCATGTCCGAAGCGCTGTTCGATGTCGCGGTAGATGACGAGGCGTTCCGGCGACAAGGCATCGATAAGGGCGGAGCCCGCCGGGGCGATCGTCAGCACGACACGGCGGCCATCGCCTTCCGCCCTGTTGCGGGTGATGAATTTTCGGCCCTCGAGCGTCTTGATGATGCGTGTCAGGCTGGGCGGCAGCACCGAAGCGCGATCGGCAAGTTCCGTCGCCTCGACAGGGCCGGCCTCGCTCAGAACGCGCAGCACACGCCATTGCTGTTCGGTCACGTCATGCGCCGCCAGCATAGGGCGAAACCGCGCCATCACCACTTCGCGGGCATGGAGCAGCGCCATCGGCAGAGAACGACGGGTGTTTTCAGGCAGCAAGAAGCAGCGTCCCCAATGATGCGGGCGGTCGGCGGGACCGCACGCCAAAACCTGACCTTTCCATCCCGTATCGTCGCCTCAACTTGGATGCAAGGCTTGACTTCAGTGATGCTGCATGTAATTAACGCGTTAACTACAGCAGCGCAACAATCCGGGAGGCGAGACGCGGTGCCTCACTTTTCCATCGAGTATTCGGCCAACCTCGATGCCAAGGTCGACATGAGCGAATTGTGCGCGCTGGTGTTGCGCACCGTGCTCGGCACCGGGCTGTTTGAAACCGGCGCGGTGCGGGTGCGGGCCTTCCGTGCGGAAGCCTATGCCATCGCCGACAGCCTGCCGGAAAACGCTTTCCTCGACATGTCGTTTCGCATTGGAACCGGGCGCAGCGCCGAGGACAAGAAACGAACCGGGGAGGCGGTCTTCGCCGCGGTGAGCGAATACCTTGGCCCCCTGTTCGATACCCCGCATTTCGCTCTTTCCCTGGAGATAAGGGAGATCGACCCGGTACTGAGCTGGAAGAAAAACGCAATCCATCCGCGACTGCGCGGCAAGTGACGGAAGCTGATATGTCCGACCTCGAAGGCAATCTGAAAAAGGCCGAGGCCTATCTGGCCCGTTTCAAGCGCGACGGCGTGCTGAACCAGATCGGCGGCGAAGCGGTGCCGGCGGTGGATGGCTCGACCTTCGAGAGCATGTCGCCGGTCGATCTCAAGCCGCTGGCCAAGGTCGCGCGTGGCAGTGCCGCCGATATCGACCGCGCCGCCAAGGCGGCAAAGGCGGCGTTCCCGGCCTGGGCCGCCATGCCGGGCGACGGGCGCAAGAAGCTGCTGCACAAGATAGCCGATGCGATCGAAGCGCGCGCCGAGGAGATCGCCTTCGTCGAGTGCATGGACACCGGCCAGGCGCTGAAATTCATGGCCAAGGCCGCGCTGCGCGGCGCCGAGAATTTCCGCTTCTTCGCCGACCGCGCGCCGGAAGCGCGCGACGGCGAGACGCTGCGCACGACAGGCCAGGTCAACATCACCACGCGCGTGCCGATCGGCCCGGTCGGCATCATCACGCCGTGGAACACGCCGTTCATGCTGTCGACATGGAAGATCGCGCCGGCGCTGGCGGCAGGCTGCACCGTCGTCCACAAGCCGGCCGAATTTTCGCCGCTGACCGCTCGCCTGCTGGTCGAGATCGCCGAGGAGGCCGGCCTGCCGAAAGGCGTGTGGAACCTGGTCAACGGCCTCGGCGAGCACGCCGGCAAGGCGCTGACCGAGCACCCTGACATCAAGGCGATCGGTTTTGTCGGTGAGAGCCGCACCGGCTCGATGATCATGAAACAGGGCGCCGATACGCTGAAGCGCGTGCATTTCGAACTGGGCGGGAAGAACCCGGTGATCGTCTTCGCCGACGCCGATCTCGAACGTGCGGCGGATGCGGCCGTGTTCATGATCTACTCGCTCAACGGCGAACGCTGCACCTCATCGTCGCGGCTGCTGGTCGAAGCCTCGGTCTACGACACATTCACGGATCTGGTCGCGGAGAAGGCAAAGCGCATCAAGGTTGGCCATCCGCTCGATCCCAAAACGGTGGTCGGTCCGCTGATCCATCCGGTGCACGAGGAAAAGGTGCTGTCCTATATCGAGATCGGCAAATCGGAAGGCGCGGTGGTAGCCGCCGGCGGCGGCAAGTTCGCCGGTCCGGGCGGTGGCTGCTATGTCAGCCCGACGCTGTTTACCGGCGCCACCAACAGGATGCGCATTGCCCAGGAAGAGATTTTCGGGCCGGTGCTGACTGCCATTTCCTTCAAGGACGAGGCCGAAGCGCTGGCGCTGGCCAACGACACCCAATACGGCCTGACCGGCTATCTCTGGACGTCGGATGTTACCCGCGCCTTCCGCTTCACCGATGCGCTGGACGCCGGCATGATCTGGGTCAATTCGGAGAATGTGCGGCATTTGCCGACGCCGTTTGGCGGCGTCAAGAATTCCGGCATCGGCCGCGACGGCGGCGACCATTCCTTCGATTTCTACATGGAGACGAAGAACATCGCCTTCGCCACTTCAGCGCACGCGATCCAGAAACTCGGCGGCTGACCGGAGGACATCGGATGCCACTGCCCAAACCAAACCTCTATCCCGCCTTCAACATCGTGCGCCTCAGCCATGTCGAACTGGCGGTCACCGACCTTGCGAAATCCCGCGCCTTCTATGTCGACACGCTCGGCCTGCAGGTTACCGACGAGACATCGGAAGCCATCTATCTAAGGGCGTTGGAAGAGCGCGGACACCACTGCATCGTGCTGAAGAAGGCCGGCAGCGCCGAAGCCCGCGATCTCGGCTTCAAGGTTTTTTCGGATGAGGATCTCGACAAGGCCGAGCATTTCTTCAAGGCAAAAGGCCTGCCGGTCGAGTGGGTCGAGCGACCGTACCAGTCGCGCACCTTCCGCACCCGCGACCCGCACGGCATTCCGCTCGAGTTCTTTGCCCAAATGGAAAGGCTGCCGCCGATTCATCAGAAATATGCGCTTTACAAGGGCGTGAAGCCGCTGCGCATCGACCACTTCAACTGCTTCTCGCCCAACGTCGACGAGTCCGTCGCCTTCTACAACGAGCTTGGCTTCCGCGTCACCGAATACACCGAGGATGCCAGTAGCGGAAAGCTGTGGGCGGCCTGGACGCACCGCAAGGGCGGCGTCCACGACATCGCCTTCACCAACGGTGTGGGTCCGCGCCTGCATCACGTCGCCTTCTGGGTGCCGACACCGCTCAACATCATCGACCTGCTCGATCTGATGGCGACGACGGGTTACCTCGCAAATATCGAGCGCGGCCCCGGCCGGCATGGCATTTCCAACGCCTTCTTCCTCTATGTCAGAGACCCGGACAATCACCGCATCGAGATCTACTGCTCGGACTACCAGACGGTCGATCCGGATCTGGAGCCGATCAAGTGGGACCTCAAGGACCCGCAGCGCCAGACGCTGTGGGGCGCGCCCGCGCCGAAAAGCTGGTTCGAGGAGGGCAGCACCTTTGCCGGCGCGGCCGCACGCCAACCGGATTTGACGGCGTCGCCGATCATCGCACCGTGACCACAGACGCGAACCTGACGGAGACCGGGATGACTGCACCTGGGCGGCTCGCCACCTTCACCGTCGGCGGCAAGACGCGCTATGGCGTGGTCACAGATAAGGGCGTCGTCGACCTGTCGGCGCGGCACAGCCAGTGGCCGACGCTGCGCGAAGTGATCGAGGCCGGCGTGCTACGGCGGCTGGCGGAAGAGGCCGAAGCCTACGCCGTCGATTTTCCAGTCGGCGCCATCGCTTATGAAATCCCTCTGCCGTCGCCGGAAAAGATCATCTGCGTCGGCGTCAACTACCCGGACCGCAACGAAGAGTACAAGGACGGCCAGGCCGCGCCTTCCAACCCGTCGCTGTTCATCCGCTTCCCCCGGTCCTTCGTCGGCCACCACGCGCCGCTGGTGCGGCCGCCGGAATCGCCGCAGCTGGACTATGAGGGCGAGATCGTCATCGTCATCGGCAAGGGTGGACGACGCATCGCCGAGAGGGATGCGCTTGACCATATCGCGGCACTATCCCTGTGCAACGAAGGCACCATTCGCGATTGGGTACGGCACGCCAAGTTCAACGTCACGCAGGGCAAGAATTTCGACCGCACCGGCTCGCTCGGTCCGTGGCTGGTGCCGTTCACCGACGAGGCGCAGATTGCCGACATCGCGCTGACCACCCGCGTCAATGGCGAATTGCGCCAGCAGGACCGCACCAGCCGGATGATCTTCTCGTTCCGCAAGATCATCGCCTATGTCTCCACCTTCACCACGCTGGTGCCAGGCGATATCATCGTCACCGGTACGCCGACCGGCGCCGGCGCCCGCTTCGACCCGCCGATCTGGCTGAAGCCGGGCGACGTGATCGAAGTCGAAGCCGACGGCATCGGCGTGCTCCGCAACGGGGTCGTCGACGAGGCAGCATCGTGACCCCCGAGCAAGTTGAAGATGCCGCGGCAAGGCTGTTCGAAGCCGAGCGTTCGCGCCGCCAGATCCGTCTGCTCAGCCTCGATTTTCCCGACGCGACGATGGAGGATGCCTATCGCGTCCAGGCAGCGCTGGTGAAACGCAAGACCGATGCCGGGCTGACCCCGAAGGGCTGGAAGATCGGCCTGACATCGAAGGCGATGCAATATGCGCTCGCCATCGACACGCCGGATTCGGGCGTGCTGTTCGACGACATGTTCTTCAACGACGGCGCGACGATACCCGTCGGCCGCTTCATCCAGCCGCGCGTCGAGGCCGAGATAGCCTTCGTCATGAAGGCGCCGCTGAGGGGCCCAGGCGTGACCATCTTCGACGTGCTCAACGCCACCGATTATATCACGCCGGCGCTCGAAATCCTCGACACGCGCATCGAACGCGTCAATGCCGAGACAAAGAAGGCGCGCACTTTCTTCGATACGATTTCCGACAACGCCGCCAATGCCGGCATTGTCATCGGCGGCCGGCCGCAACGACCCGATGAAGCCGATATGCGCTGGATCGGCGCCATCGTCTCGCGCAATGCGGAGGTCGAGGAGACCGGGCTTGGCGCCGGCGTGCTCAACCATCCGGCGATGGGCATTGCCTGGCTGGCGGACAGGCTCGCCCGCTACGGCATGTCCATCGCGGCCGGCGAGGTGGTGCTGTCCGGATCGTTTGTGCGCCCGGTCGAGGCGCGGCCCGGCGATACCATCGTCGCCGACTTCGGCAACTCGGGAACGGTCAGCATCCATTTCGCCAAGAGCTGACGGCTCTCATCGGCTCGTCAGTTGGGCTGTTCGCCGCGCAGGTAGTCAATCACCACATCGGCTGCGATGGTCGACATCCGCAAGCCGACATCCCTGGTGATGTCGCCTTCGACGCGGCTTTGCACCCAGCCAAGAAAGGCGAAGGCACGCAACGCGGCGAATAGAGGCAATGCGGCGATGTCCTGCGGGATCAGCGCACGCTCTTGCTGGTAGCCGTCAAGCAAAGCGGTTTCGATCAGCGGGTAGATCGCCTCCTCGCGGTTCTGATAGAGGGCGACGGCAAGGTCGTACATGTGCCAGCCATGGCCGCAATCGTCGAAATCGATGATGCGCACCGCGCTGTCATGGATGAGCACATTTTCGCGCACCAGATCGGCGTGGATGATGCCGAAATTGCGCGCGCTGCGCTCATGTTCCGACAGCGCCTTCACTGCCTTGTCGCGCGCCTGCAAGACCAGCGCGCGGCGAGGACCATCGAGAAAGGGCGAGGTCTCGAACCGGCCCCAGACCGGGTTCGCACCGAAGAAGCCGTCGAAGTCCCAGGCATGGCGGACGAAGCCCGCGGGCGGCGTCCACGAGGCAGTGACATTGTGCATATGGGCGATGGTCCGCCCGATCGCCGTGAAGATCTGGATCGACTGGTCGGCCGTGTAGGCCAGTGGCACGCCGCGTGCGCCCACGGCGCGGCCCTCCAGCCAGCTCAGGCAATCGGCCTGCCGGGGCTGCGCCGAGGTGGCCGTTCTGACAAGCACGAACGGATCGCCGGCCTGTGTTGCGACGCAAGACGGCGTGGCGACGCCGGCGGATTGCAGGAAGCCCATCCATTGCAGTTCCGAACGCAGCGCGGCGTCCGTGTGGTAGCCGAGCCGGTGGATGCGCATGGCTGCCGGCTGGCCATCCGGCAGCCGCACGCGGAAGACGGCGTTCTCGCGGTGCTTCAGAAGTTCCGGCTCAGAGTTGCGGACGCCCCAATGTTCGAGCGCACGCCTGGCAAGCTCCGTGACATCGGCTGCCGTTTCGGGCTGGGATTGGGTGGAAACAGAATTCACGCCGGCACTCCGCCGACTTGGCCCAGCACCTCGTCCAGCAGGCCGATCAGGAACTCGGCATTGTCGCGCGAGAACGGCATGGGCGGGCGGATCTTGAGCACATTGCCGTGGATGCCGGTCTTGCCCATCAGCACGCCGCGATGGCGCATGCGATTGGCGACCTGCTCGGCAATGTCGGGCGCCGGTTCGCGCGTGTCGCGGTCGTGGACCAGCTCGGCGCCGAAGAACAGTCCGGCCCCCCTGACCTCGCCGATGCACTCATGCCGATCGGCCAGCGGGCGCAGCAGGCCAAGCGCATAGGCGCCGACGTCTTGCGCGTTGGCGACAAGGTTTTCCTGTTCGATGACGTCGAGGACGGCATTGGCGACTGCGCAGGAGACCGGGTTGCCGCCAAAGGTGTTGAAGTAGCGGAAAGCGTCGCGGAAGGTCGCCAGTATCTCCTTGGTGGTGACCACGGCCGCGATCGGATGGCCATTGCCCATCGGCTTGCCCATGGTGACGATGTCGGGGACGAAGCCGGCGCGCTGATGGCCCCAGAAATGGCTGCCGGTGCGGCCGAAGCCGGGCTGCACTTCGTCGGCGATGACCAGACCACCGGCTTCGCGCACGGCCCCCAAGGCGTCGTCGAAAAATCCGGTGGGCAGAGCCGGGAAACCTTCATTGGCGAGCAGCGGACACAAGATGATGCCAGACAGGCCAATGCCATCCTGTGCCAGCGAGGCGATCGCTTGGCGCACGGCGTCGCCAAAGGCCTTGCCATTGGCCATCGCATCGGGATGGCGATAGCTGTCGGGGGCCGGCACCAGCCTGACATGGGGGGCGCGGCCGCGGATCGGAGGCATGCGCGTGCTCAGCTGCGAAACCGCCGTCGTGTTACCATGATAGGTGGCGTCGGTGGCGATGATGCCCATATTGCCGGAGGCGGCCTGCGCCATGCGCAGCGCGATGTCGTTGGCCTCGCTGCCGGTGCAGGTCAGGATTGCGGTGGCGAGGCTTGCATCGAAGGTCGCCGTCAGCCGCTCGACATAGTCGAGAATTGCGGTGTGCAGATAGCGTGTGTGGGTGTTGAGCAGGCTTGCCTGACGGCACAAGGCCTCGACCACATGCGGGTGGCAATGGCCGACATGGGCGACGTTGTTGTAGGCATCGAGATATTTGCGGCCGTCGGCATCGTAGAGCCAGACGCCTTCGCCGCGCACCAGGTGCACGGGCTCGTCGTAGAACAATTGCGATTTCGCGCCGAGCAGGCGGGCACGCCGCTTGACGAGCGCTTCCTCGCTCGGGTTCTTCTCAGATTGGGTCATTGCGTACCAAACTCCATTGCGTCAGCGGGTCTATCAGGCCCTCGAAAGACCTGCATCGATGGCCTCGCCGATCTTTGCCACGTCGGCGGCGCTGATGATCAGCGGCGGCGACAGGATGATGTTGTTGCCGGACACGCGCAGCATGACGCCGGCGTCATAAGTGGCTTCCGAAACCACGGCCATGGTCTTCTTGTCCACCGGCTTTTTCGTCGTGCGATCGGAGACCAGCTCTAGCGCAGCCATCAGGCCCATGTACCTGATGTCGCCGACGATCGCGTGCTTGGCTTTTAGCCCCTCCAGCGTCGCCGCGAGCTCGATGCCGCGCGCGGCTGCGTTCTCGTCCAGGCGAAGCCGTTTGGTCTCGGCAAGTGCAGCCAGCCCTGCCGCGCAGCCGACAGGATGGCCGGAATAGGTATAGCCATGACCGATCGCCCCGAAGCTGGTCTTGTCGGCCTCGAAGACGTCGGCGACCTTGGCGCCGATCAAGGTGGCGCCGAGCGGGAAATAGCCCGAGGTGATCGCCTTGGCGATGGTCATGAAATCCGGCTTCACGCCGGATAGCCGCGAACCCGACCAGGCGCCGGTGCGACCGAAGCCCGTGACCACCTCGTCGGCGATCAGCAGGATTTCGTGGCGGTCGCATATCTCGCGCACCAGCGGCATGAAGCTGTCATGCGGAACGATGACGCCTCCGGCGCCGAGAACCGGCTCCATGATGAAGGCGGCAATGGTGTCGCCGCCCTGGAAGGCGATCTCGTCCTCCAGCGCTTTGGCGCACAGTTTGGCCAGCCGCGCCGGATCGGTCTCGTCGAACGGATTGCGGAAGGTCCAGGGTGCGGGAATGTGGAAGACGCCGGGCATAAGCGGCTCATAGTTGCGGCGGAAATTGGCGTTGCCGTTGACTGACGCGCCACCGAAATGGGTGCCGTGATAGCCCTTCTTCAGCGCGAGGAATTTTGTCCGGTCGCCCTGGCCGCGGATCTTCCAGTATTGGCGGGCGAGCCGCAGTGCGGTTTCGACCGAATCCGAGCCGCCCGAGGTGAAGAAGGTCCGCACCATGCCTTCCGGTTCGAACCATTCGCTGAGTTCGTAAGCGAGCTCGATCGACGGGCCGGTCGACGTGCCGCGAAACCCGGAATAGTAGGGCAGGGCGCTGAGCTGGTCGGCGATGGCCTTCTTGATCGGGTCGCAGGAGTAGCCGAGATTGACGTTCCACAGTCCGCCAACCGCATCGAGCACGGTGTTGCCGTCGATGTCGGTGACCATCACGCCTTCGCCTTTCATGATCACCTTTGGCGGGTTGGCCCGCATCTCGGCCGGGTGTGCCATCGGATGCCAGATCGGCTTGGCGTTTTTCTCGGTGAGGAAATTGATGTCGCGCATCGCAAGGCTCCGCAAATGTCTCAGGAGATGAGGTCGAAATGGCCGAGGGCCTCGGCATAGGAAAGTGCCGGCCGCGCGACGTCGAAATGAACGGTGCGCATGCCGACGGCACGGCCGCCATCGACATTGCGCTGCTGGTCGTCAACGAACACACAGGCGCGGGCAGGCAGGCCAAGCGCCTCGGTCACCAAGGCATAGGCGCGCGGATCGGGCTTGAGGATGCGGGTATAGGTGGCGTCGACGATGGTGTCGAACAGCTCGAGCAGCGGCAGCCGCTGACGGAAGCCGGCGCCATAGAACAGATCTAGCTCGTTGGACAGGATCGCCAGGCGAAATCCCGCCGCATGCACGGTCCGGATGGCGCGGACGGCTTCGGGCCGCACGATCTTTTCCGGCTCGGCTCCGCGTGCGCGCTGGACGAATGTCTCCATTGCCTCCCAGTCCTCGCCGACGAGCCGGCCGACTTCGCTGGTGCGGGTGCGCCAATAATCGCGCTCGCTGATGTCGTTGGCCTGCATGGAGCGCCACAGCGGATCTGAATCCGGGTCGAACGGCCCGTGCCATTGCAGCGTTCCCGGCGCGAGGCCGAGCGCCTGTTCGGTCAAGGCATGGGTCTCGAAAAGGGTCCGGGTGACGACGCCGCCGAAATCGAGGACGAGCGCCTGGGCAGGAACAGCGCTCACGCAGCCACTCCCTTGGCCGGCATGCCGCGCGGGATGATGCCTTCCTCGACCCAGCGGTCGAAGATTTCGAGCGCCTTGCCGACGAACTCGTCGCTGTTGATGTGGGCGTCGATCTCGTGGAACTCGACGCCGGCGGGAATGGCCTTGCGCATCTCATCGGTGAACGCCGCGAGGGCTTCGGGTTCGTACAGCGGCTCGCCCTGCGCATCCCATTCCTGGATGCCGCCGGAGGGCAGGATGAAAGCGGAGCGCCCCTTCGACGCACCGAGCTTGGAGGCGATGGTCCTGGCGACTTCACGGCGGTCGGCGGCATCGACGGTGATCGAGCCGATCAACCTGTTATGAGCATGGAATGGCCGCTGCGCGAACTTTGTCGGCAGCGCCTGCCAGGTCGGCAAATCGACCATGTCTACGGCGCCAGGGGCTGCGATCTGCGGAATGCCGCGGGCGCCGGCATTCTCGAGCCGGTCGGCGCCGGAGCTGACGACCGAACCGGCAAGATAATTGGTGATCTCCTGCAGGCTGAAGTCGAACACCGCGCAGAAATGGTCCTGGCTGGCGATCGATTCGAAGGCCCGGCCCCCCATCCCGGTGGTGTGAAAGACTGCGACGTCATAGCCGCGCTGCTCCAACGCCGGCTTCAGCGTCTTCATATAGCGCAGGCAACTGCTGCCCAGCGAAGTCATGCCGATGGTCGGTCCGACCGCCGGGGCCGAAGCACGGGATGCAAGCACGATCTTCGCCGCACCGACCACCGCGCCGCAGGCCTGGGAAAGGACCAGCTTGCAGATGGTGTTGAGGCCGTAGAGCCCGCCTGCCCACAGGATCATCATCAGGTCGGGCGCGACACGCTCGGGCGGAATGAGATGCGAGTAGGCGATGGTCGAGACGACGAATTTCGGCACGCCGAGCGGCAGGCACAGCGCGACATCGAGCGCCAAATCGGTTCCCATCGAACCACCGATGGCGATGAAGGCGTCGATCTCGCCGCGCTGGTGAAGCTGGCGCACCAGCTGAACGGCGCCGACGGCCATCAATGTCATGGCGGTGTTTTCATCGCCGCTCGAGACGATTTCGGCCATCGTCACGCCAGCGGCCCGCGCAACGGCATGCTTGTCGTGATCGGGACTATAGGCGGGGGCGCCCAGCACGCTGACATCCATCATCACGGCGCGGCCACCGGATGCCTCGATACACGCTTTCATGAACAGCAGTTCGTCGGTCTTGGTATCGCCCGTGCCGATGACCAGGATGCGGGGCGCCATATCTGCAGACATCAGGCCTGCCTCCTCAGGGTTTGCAGGTTTTCGCCATTGAGGCGCATCGAAATCTCCCGTGCCGCGGTCACAACCGCAAGCCCTCGTTCCACGATCGCAGCCGGTGTCGTCCTGGCCTTCGGGGCTGCCACCGCAATTTTCCCCAGCGCAAGTCCATTGGCGGCGCGGATTGCAGCCGCGACGCCGATCACGCCGTCCTCATGGCCCTGGCCGCAGATCGAATAGCCGCGGTCGCGCGCCTCGCCGATCGACTTTGAAATGGCGGCCGGCTCGACGAGGGTATGATCGGTGAAGGCCTCAAGCGAACCTGTCAGGCATGCTTTCACGGTCGCGTTGTCGGCGAAGGCGAGATAGGCGATGCCGGAGGCGGTGGAATGCAGCGGCAGAAGCTGGCCGACATCGATGTTCACCCGGTTTGCCCAGCTTGAATGCTCGACATAAACGGTGATCAGTCTGTCGACGCCGAATTCCGACAGATGCACCGTCTCGGTTGTCGAACCCGCCAAATCCTGCGCCACGGGAATTGCCGTTTGCAGGAACGGGAAGCAGGCTTCGCGGATACGCGCCAGCCGCGACAGGCCGGCGCCGAGGCGATAGTGCCGCGTGCCGGCATCCTGCTCGACGAAGCCATGGCCGCCCAGCGCCATCAGCAGCCGCCGCGTCGTCGCCTTGTCCAAGGCGCACCGCCGCGCGAGATCGGAAAGTCCGAGCTCGGGCTCGTCCGCCGTGAACAGCTCCAGAAGTGAAATCGCCTTGCCGACCGTACCCATCCAGCCTCCCGCTCGGATAGAAACTTAATGTGTGAATTAACTTGACAGGCATCCGCATTCTTTGCAAGTCTATATTCAAAATAAGGGTTCAAATAATGAACCGATGACATTCAGGGAACAGGCCGAGCGGCCGCGAACCCAGGGGTTCGTAAGACTGGAGGGACAAATGTCAGCAGTTTCGGAACAGGCGCCCGCCAACAGGCTGCGCAAGAACAGTCTTGGCGTCGGCGCTATCACCTTCATGGTGATTTCGGCGGCGGCGCCGCTCACCGCGGTCGCCGGCGGCACGCCGCTCGGCATGCTTATGGGCAACGGGGCGGGCTTTGCCGGAACCTATCTTATCGTGACCGTGTTGCTGCTGCTGTTTGCGGTCGGCTACGTCGCCATGTCGCGCCATGTCGGCAATGCCGGCGCCTTCTATGCCTATGCCGCGCGCGGGCTCGGCGGTTTTGCCGGCGGCGCAACCGCAATCATCGCGATCCTGTCCTACAACGCCATGCAGATCGGGGTCATGGGCCTGCTGGGGGCCGCGACCGCCGGCCTGTTCGCCGGCTGGGGCATCGACCTGCCCTGGTGGGTGTGGAGCTTCATCGCCGTCGCCATCGTCGCGGTGTTGGGCTACCGCCAGGTCGACCTCTCGGCCAAGATCCTGACGGTGCTGGTGCTGTGCGAATACATCGTGGTGCTGGTGTTAGACCTCGCCATCCTCAAGACCGGTGGCGACAGCGGCCTCTCGGCGGCGCCGTTCAGCTGGAGCCAGATCGTCAGCGGCTCGCCCGCCATCGCCATCCTGTTCTGTTTCGCCGCCTTCATCGGTTTCGAGGCGACGACGATCTACGCCGAGGAAGCCCGCGACCCCAAGGTGACCATTCCGCGCGCCACCTATTTCTCCGTGCTGCTGATCGGCGTCTTCTACATGGTCACGGCCTGGCTGATGGCGGTCGGCGCCGGCGTCGACAAATTGTTGCCGGCACTGCAGGCGCTTCAGGATCCGACGACTTTCCTGTTCGGCCTGTCCGACCGCTACGCCGGAACCATGCTGTCGCACGCCATGGGCATCCTGTTCGTGTCGAGCCTGTTTGCCGGCGTGCTGGCGTTCCACAACGCGGTTGCCCGCTACATCTACGTCTCGGGCCGCGAGAAGCTGTTGCCTGAAGCGATCGGCGTGACGCATTCAGTGCACCAGAGCCCGCATGTCGCTTCCGTCATCCAGAGCGTGTTGGCAGCGATCGTCATCGGACTGTTCGCGATACTCGGCCTCGATCCGGTTCTGGCGCTGTTTTCCTGGCTGACCAATGTCGCGACGCTGGGAGTCATCGTCATGATGGCGGTGGCCTCGCTCGCCGTGGTGATGTACTTCCGCGCCAACCCGTCGACGCAGGAGAATGCGCTGAAGACCACCATCCTGCCTGGGCTGGCCTTCATCGCTTTCGTCGTCATCATCTACCTGATCGTCATTAATTTCGGTGGCCTGTCCGGGGCCGGTGGCTTCCTTGGCGTGTTGCTGCCGGGGCTGGTGCTGATTGCCGCGGTGGTCGGCCTGCTGCTTGCCGGTGCGTTGAAGAGCCGGGATCCGGTTGCCTTCGAAAATCTCGGCGTGCCGCTGAAGGACTAGGACAAAGGACAAGGGGGTAGCGCGTTCGGCGCCGCCCCTTTCCATCGCAAGGGAGTAACGGCGTTGAGCTTTGCCGAGAGCATCACCGTTGAGGCGCTGGAAGCCGATCCGTATCCGATCTATGCGGAACTGCGGCGCAGTGCGCCTGTCGCTTTCGTGCCGGCGGTCAATCTCTGGTTCGTCACCCGCTGGAAGGACGTCGAGACCGTCGCAAAGTCACCCGACATCTTCTCCGCCGTCGTCGGTACGTCTCCGGTCGAACGCTCGTTCGGCAAGCCGACCATCCTGACCACCGACGGCGAAACGCATAGACAGCTGCGCCAAGGCGTCGATCCGAAATACCGGCCGCGCACCGTCGCCGCCTATGCCGGCGATCTCGTACGGTCGATTGCCGAACCTTTTCTCGACCGGATCGCCGAACAAGGCTCCGCCGAGCTGATGGCGGATTATTTCGAGCCGGTGTCGACGCTCAGCCTGGCGCGCTCGCTTGGCCTTGCCGACACCGACATGCCGACGCTGCGCCGCTGGTTCTATGGCCTTGCGCAGGGCGCCATCAATTTCGAGAACGACCCGAAGCGGCAAGAGATCGCCGACGCGATCAGCGCCGAGGTCGGCGCAGCCATCCGGCCGACTCTGGATAGACTGGCGCGCGCCCCCGACGGCTCGGCGCTGTCGCATATGCTGCATGACGGCATGCCGGAAGGCACGACGCGGCCGATCGATTTCTTGATGCCAAGCATCAAGGTCATCCTGCTTGGCGGCATGCAGGAGCCCGGACATGGTGCCGGTTCGATCCTCGCCGGCCTGCTTGCGCATCCCGAACAATTGCGGCAGGTGCTCGCCGATCACGAGACGTTTGTGCCCAGGGCTGTCGATGAAGGCTTGCGCTGGGTGGCGCCGATCGGCACCCAGACGCGGCAGACGACGCGGGCGGTCGAGCTTGGCGGCGTAACGATCCCTGCCGGCGCCGCGGTCGCTGCACTTGTCTCCTCGGCAAGCCGCGACGAGAGCCGCTTTGCCGATCCAGACCGCTTCGACATCAACCGCAGGGAAGGCAATCATGCCGCCTTCGGCTTTGGTCATCATTTCTGTTCGGGCCGGTTTTTCGCGCGCGAGCAGATGTGCCTTGCATTAAGGCTGCTGCTCCTGCGCTTCCCCGATCTCAGTCTGGTGCCGGGCAAGGTGCCGGTGTTTCGCGGCTGGGAATTCCGCGCGCCAACCACGTTGTATGTTTCCTTGGGAGTCCGCCACCAATGATCAGCCAGAATGCCATCGACGCGCTGCGCAAGACGGAGATCGGCGAGCGGGGCTTGTTTATCGATGGCGCACAGGCCGCAGCGACGAGCGGCGCGACGCTGGCGGTGATTTCGCCGATCGACGGCCGCGCTTTTGCCAGCATCGCCGACGGCAATGCCGCCGACATCGATCGCGCGGTCCGATCGGCGCGAAACGCATTCGAGAAGGGTTTATGGTCACGCGCCGCCCCTGCCTTTCGCAAGAAGGTGCTGACGAAATTTGCCGAGCTGATCGAAAAACATGTCGATGAGCTGGCCGTGCTTGGCGTGCGCGACAACGGCACCGAGATCGGCATGGCCTACAAGGCCGAGCCGCTGTCGGCGGCCGGCACCATCCGCTACTACGCCGAGGCGATCGACAAGGTCTATGGCGAGATCGCGCCGACGGCCGACAATGTGCTCGGGCTGATCCACAGGGAGCCACTCGGTGTCGTCGGCGTCATCGTGCCGTGGAACTTCCCGCTGATGATCGGCGCCTGGAAGATTGCGCCCGCACTGGCCACCGGCAACAGCGTCGTCGTCAAGCCGCCGGAGATCGCCTCGCTGACCTTGCTGCGGCTGGCCGAACTCGCAAGCGAGGCTGGACTTCCCGAAGGCGTGTTCAACGTCGTTACCGGGCATGGTGCTGTCGCCGGCGAAGCGCTTGGCCTCCATATGGATGTCGACGCCATCGCCTTTACCGGATCGGGGCCGGTCGGCCGGCGGCTGCTCGAATACTCCGCCCGTTCCAATTTGAAGCGGGTCTTCCTCGAGCTTGGCGGCAAGTCGCCCAACATCGTCTTTGCCGACGCTCCGGACCTGAAGCAGGCGGCGGTCGTCTCGGCCAACGGCATCTTTCGCAATTCAGGCCAGGTCTGCGTGGCGGGCTCGCGTCTGCTCGTCCAGTCGTCGGTCTATGATCTTTTCATGGACGAACTTGTCTCGGCAACCACGCGGCTCAAGGTCGGCGACCCGCTCGATCTCGCCAGCGATATCGGTGCGGTATCGAGCGCCGAACAGCTGGACAAGAATCTCGGCTTCGTCGCCATGGCGCAAGCCGAAGGCGCCCGTCTCGTCGCCGGTGGCGAACGGATACTGACCGAGACTGGCGGCAGCTACATGGCGCCGACGATCTTCGAGAACGTGACGCAAGAGATGCAGTTGGCGCGCGAGGAGGTGTTCGGACCGGTGCTCGGCGTGATGCGCTTCGAGACCGAGGAGGAGGCGGTGCATCTCGCCAACTCCACTGTCTACGGACTTGCCTCGGCGGTGTGGACCGCCAATCTTTCCACGGCCCATCGCATGGTGCGCGCCATCAACGCCGGTGTCATCCACGTCAACACCTATGGCGGAGCCGATATCACCGTGCCGCTTGGCGGCGTCAAACAGTCCGGTTTCGGCCGTGACAAGTCGCTGCATGCGCTGGAGAAATTTGTCGACCTCAAGACCGCCTGGATTGCGCTCTGAGCCTTGCGGAAAGGCCAGCGTATCTGCTCTTTTCGTCAAGCTTGGCCTCAGAAACGCCACGCTGGTGCTGGTTGGCGGCGATCGCGTCACCGCTATCGGCAGTTCCGACTAGCGTGGTGTCGTGGGTCCTGGTTTTGCGCGGAAAGCCGTGTTGCGGCCGGCCGGTATCACGGCGTCCTACTCCGTTGTGCTCGCTTTTTTTCTGCGCCGATTGGTGTGCGACTGGGCGACGGCCATTCGTAATTCGGGTGTGATCTCCAAAGGCGCATTCTCTGTCCCATGCGGGTCTTGCAGCCCCTGGACGTGGACGGTCGGGAATGGGAGTTCGATGCCCTGCTCCTTGAAGGCCTGGCGGAGGCGCAAAAAGAACCTGCCTTTCATGCTGAAGGCGCCTCCAGGTCTGGTCGTAACCTTGACCCTCAAGACGATGCCGTACTCGCCGAACTCCTGCACGCCCTGCATCTTGATCGGTTCGATCACCCAGTGTTTGAACTCCGGATCTTCGGCCAGTTCCAGGCCAATTCGCTTGATCAGTTTGCGAGCAAAGTCGATATCGGTGTCATAGCCAACGGTGATGTTGAATTTGTCGGTGACCCAGTCACGGCTCTGGTTCTGCACGGCGCCGAGTTCACCGAAAGGTATCGTGAACAGCGGACCACGATGGTGGCGCAGCTTCACCGAGCGCAGCGAAAAGCTCTCCACCGTACCCCTGTAGCTGCCCGATGAAATGTATTCGCCGACACGGAAAGCATCGTCGAGCAGATAAAACACGCCAGAGATCACGTCCTTGACGATGGTTTGCGCGCCAAAACCCACGGCGACGCCGACGACGCCGGCGCCGGCGATCAGCGGGCCGATCTGGATTCCGATCGAAGCGAGCATCATCAGCACCGCCATCACGATGATCACCGCGAGCAGAATGTTCTGAATGATCGGCAACAGCGTGTGCAGCCGCGCCTGATGCGGATCGAGGGTGAGGATGTCCTCCTCGCCCATCACGGCTTGCGGTATCGCGACGCCCAGCTTTCGTTCGATCAAGGCTTTGATGATCGACCAGCCGAAATCGGCAGCAAGGGCAATGACCACGACGTTGATCAAGCCGCGCAATATGAGCATGGTGGTCGTATCGCTGCCGCGCATGGATTGCATGTCCAGGCCCAGTACGCGTGCGAGAAGGTAAGCCGCCGCGAGGATGAAAATCATCCGGATACCGCGATCGATGACAGCGATCGTCACCGCCGGGATCGTCGGCCGGCCCGCATCTTCCGAACCGGGCCGCAGGACGAAATTAACCCCGCGCTCTGTCAGCACAATTGCCAAAGGCAGGAAGAATGCGGTGAAGGTAAACCAGAAGAATGTGTAGAGGCCGGCAATGCGTTCGAGGAACAGAACGACGAAATAAGCCGTCAACAACCATGTCACTGCCGTGTGACCGCTGTGGCGCGCGCCGTCTCGCTGCGTTCTTGGCCGACGCCAAATGGCCAGCAGGAAGAGCAACAGCAATATGAAATCGGCGCCGACGGACAGGACCATCATTCCGTCCTGGTCTATGCCGAGACCCGGCAAGAGGACAAACGCGGCGGCGAAGAAGGCGAAAACGCCGACGATCCGGGGCAGCCAATAAGCCCAATGGTCAGCAGCTCCGTCGGTGATCGGCAGGGCACGAACCTCGATGGCGTGCTCGACCTCCATGAAAGAAGGGACGAGTGTGGCCATCACGTATAGGCGCACAGCCCACGTAAAGACCGCAGCCATCAGAAATGTCAGCACAATCTCGCGGATGAGCGCTGGCCAGTCGAACAGCATGAACGCACCGGCGCTGCCCAGCGCGAACGAGCCGATCATCATGCTGGAATAAAGCGTGCGGCCGCCGATCTTCTTGGCCCGCCCGATGGGCGTATCTCTGGGTTGCGCGATGATCCAAAGACGAAATGGACGGGTGAGCTTGTATATTGCCCAGGTGAGCGCCAGGCCGGCAGCGATAAAGATCGCAATCAGCACCAATATGCTGACGGGGCCCTTGCTGGACATATCGTCCATGGTATTGGCCCGGACGCGCGCGAACTGGTCCGGCAGCGAAGGCAAGGTTCGCACGATCTTTTCGATGTGATGCTTGATCCGATCGAGCGTCGAGGATGCCATAGTATTCATCTGGCCCGGTGCGGGCACGGCGTCGGCCGGCGGAGCGCTAGTCTCGGCAGGCGCTTCCGTCGATCCTGCGCCCTGATTTCGTTGCTCGGCCACCCAGGCCTTCACCGACGGATCGTCGAGAAGCTCGAACAGCTGTTTGACCTTGTCGGGCGTGACGGCGGCCGGCGCCTGGGCCTGTGCCGGACCAGCCAACAGGAGGGCGATGCCAAGGACGAGCGGCCCGGCTATCAGGACGAACATCGCCGTCAGGTTCCCGGGACGCCGTGCTGGGCGCGCCGGCTCCCTGGCCCCCAATCGTCGTTTCATGAGCAGCATCGTGCGGTAACCTTCCGGTCAGATCGGCGAGCAAGGACAGCTATGTCCGTCGTTGCCCCCACCTTTAACAAGCCGATGTTGCGGTGCAAGTCTCATCGCACCTAGACCGTTGGGTAGGCACCAGGCGACCGGCAAGGCTGTCATCACCAGTGCCAGCGTTGCGCTGCATTCCTTGTCCCGACCACCTAGACCGGGTCATTGTCGGTCGTCGGTTGCTCCGCGGCGGGAGCCTGTGACCATGCCGCGTTGCACAATTTTGCGACCTTGCCCACAATGCACGCATGGTCCGCAGCTCACTCGCCGTCCTGGTCATCGACGAAAACCGTATCCGCGCCGCGATCATCGAGGCAGGTTTGCGCGAGGCCGGCCATGAGCGGGTCACCGTCATCCACGACGTGACCGGCATTGCGCGGCGGATCGCCGAGATCGAGCCGGACGTCATCGTCATCGACCTGGAAAACCCGAACCGCGACATGCTGGAAAACATGTTCCAGCTGTCGCGTGCGGTGAAGCGGCCGATCGCCATGTTCGTCGACCGATCGGACCAGGCATCGATCGAAGCGGCGGTCGATGCCGGCGTTTCGGCCTATGTCGTCGACGGCCTCAGGCAAGAGCGCGTCAAGCCGATTCTGGACATGGCGGTCAGCCGCTTCAACGCTTTCTCGCGCATGGCGCGCGAGCTGGAAGAGGTTCGAGGCGAGCTTGAGAGCCGCAAGGTGATCGACCGTGCCAAGGGCATCCTGATGAAGTCGCGCGGCCTGACCGAAGAGGCCGCCTACACGCTGCTGCGCAAGACGGCGATGAACCAGAACCGCAAGATCGGCGACATTGCCCAGAGCCTGGTGACTGCCGCCGGGCTGCTCGGGCCGTCGGAGGACGAATGAGCATGAGCGCTGAGCACCAGATCACCGCCGGCTTCATGCCGCTCTTCGACAGTGCCGTGCTGGTTGCGGCGGGTGAGCTTGGATTCGCCGCGCGCGAGGGCATCGATCTCACACTGCACCGCGAGACCTCCTGGGCCAACATCCGCGACCGCATCGCCATCGGCCATTTCCACCTGGCGCACATGCTGGGGCCGATGCCGCTCGCCTGCAATCTCGGGCTGACGCCGCTTGCTTCCGAGACCATCGTGCCGTTTTCGCTCGGGCTTGGCGGCAATTGCGTCACCATCTCCAACGCCGTCTGGGAAGGCATGGCGGCACACGGCGCCATACCCGATCTCGAGCCCGCGCGCGCGGGCGCAGCCCTTCGTGCCTTCATTCGCGAGCGCGCCGGGGCTGGCGGCGATCCGCTGCGCTTTGCCGTGGTGCACCCGCATTCGGGGCATAATTACGAACTGCGCTACTGGCTTGCCGGATGCGGCATCGATCCGGAGCGCGAGATCGAGATCGTCATCGTGCCGCCGCCCTTCATGGCCGATGCGCTGGCCGCTGGGCGGATCGACGGCTACTGCGTCGGCGAGCCCTGGAACAGCGCCTCGGTCGCTGCCGGCACCGGCCATATCGTCACCGTCAAGGCGCTGCTGTGGCGCAACAGTCCGGAGAAGGTGATCGGCGTGCGCAAGGCCTGGTCGCAGGAGAATCCGGTCGCGCTGGCAGCATTGCTGCGCGCGCTGCATCATTCGGCGCGCTGGTGCCAGGATCGGGGCAACCACGCCGAACTGGCTGGTGTGATGGCTCAAGCTGGCTTCCTCGGCCTGCCACCAGCTGTCCAGATGCCGATCCTGACCGGCCATCTTGAACTGGGCGGCGGCGCCGAACTGGATGTCGACGACTTCTTCCTGCCCTTCGACAAGGCGGCGAACTTTCCGTGGAAGAGCCATGCGCTGTGGTTCTATACGCAGATGGTGCGCTGGGGGCATGTCGAGCACACGCCGGAAAACCTTGCTATCGCCCGTGACTGCTACCGTCCCGACCTCTACCGCTCGGCGCTAAAGCCGCTTGGCGTTGCACTTCCCGGCGCCAATGCGAAGGTCGAGGGCGCGCTTAAGGTCGCCACGGCTGTCGGTGCGACCGGGGCAGGCTTGGTGCTTGGGCCAGACGGCTTCTTCGACGGTCAGACCTTCGACCCCGACGAGATCGACGGCTATATAGCGCGCCAGAACGCTCGCGCGGAAGCCTGATCATTCTCGCGCCATTCTTGTGCATTGCACAAAAAATGTGCGTGCGATTGCTGTAGTGAACAATCTTTGATCTGCTTGCGATGTCGCCTCGCATGCCGGCGTCTGGCGCGTAATGTTGATTTCATTTAGGTTTTTCGTTTCACCCAAAACTGGCACGGTTCCTGCTTTGAATTAGCCAGGCCCTTCGCGGGTCACGGAACAGGCGTCCAATGGCGGGCGCCACAGGCAAAGCTGCCGCTCAGGTCAACGACGCGATCCCGGATGTACGGACGCGCGAGGCCTGGACGGCGGCTTTTTTGTTTTGGGCCACTCGACGAAGCGTTCAACCGGAGATCACGATGAAAGAAAAAATAGGGAAATGGATCGGGACGGGAACATCGCTCAAGGATGTGACGCGCCGCGATTTTCTTGTCAGCAGCGCCATGACGGCCGGCCTGTTCGTGGCGGCCCGCAAGCTCTTCCCCTCGGGCGCCTATGCCGCCACGACCGCTCCGGAGGTCACCGGCGCCAAGCTCGGCTTCATCGCGCTGACCGACGCGGCGCCGCTGATGATCGCCAAGGAGAAGGGGCTGTTCGTCAAGTTCGGCATGCCCGACGTCGAGGTGCTCAAGCAGGCCTCCTGGGGCGCGACGCGCGACAATCTGATGCTCGGCGGCGCAGCCAACGGCATCGACGGCGCTCACATCCTGACGCCGCTGCCCTATCTCATGCACATCGGCAAGGTGACGCAGAACAACCAGCCGATGCCGATGGCTATCGTGGCGCGGCTCAACTACGACTGCCAGGGCATTTCGGTTGCGCAGGAATACGCCGGCACCGGTGTCGGCCTCGACGCCTCCAAGCTGAAGGACGCCTTCGCCGCCAAGAAGGCGGCCGGCAAGGAAATCAAGGCCGCCATGACGTTCCCGGGCGGGACCCATGATTTGTGGCTCCGTTACTGGCTGGCCGCCGGCGGCATCGATCCCGACAAGGACGTCTCGACCATTGTCGTGCCGCCGCCGCAGATGGTCGCCAACATGAAAGTCGGCAACATGGACGTGTTCTGCGTTGGCGAACCGTGGAACGAACAGCTCGTCCACCAGGGCGTTGGTTTCACCGCCGCCACCACCGGCGAACTGTGGAAGGGTCATCCCGAAAAGGCGCTCGGCCTCCGCGCCGAATTCATCGACAAATACCCGAACGCCACCAAGGCGATCGTGATGGCCGTCATGGAGGCCCAGCAATGGTGTGAGGCCGCGGAGAACAAGGACGAGATGGCCGCCATCATCGGCAAGCGGCAATGGATGAACGTGCCTGTCGCCGACATTGTCGGCCGCCTCAAGGGCGACATCAACTACGGCAATGGCCGCGTGGCCACCGGCACTGACCTCTACATGAAATTCTGGAAGGGTGGCGTCTCCTATCCCTACAAGAGCCACGACAGCTGGTTCCTCGCCGAAAACATCCGTTGGGGAAAATTCGCGCCGACCACCGACATCAAGACGCTGGTCGATCAGGTCAATCGCGAGGATATCTGGCGCGAGGCGGCGAAGGATCTCGGCGTTGCCGCAGCTGATATTCCGGCCTCGCCGTCGCGCGGCGTCGAGACCTTCTTCGACGGCAAGATTTTCGACCCGGCCAACCCGTCGGCCTATCTCGACAGCCTGAAGATCAAGGCATCGGCTTGACCAGCGCAAACGGCGCGTTGCGCCGTTTGTCGCCCCAGCGCAACGGCGCTTCGCCGTTGTCGCCCGCATCGACCCCGGAGTTATTGTCAGACATGTCCATCCAAGCCATTGAGGAAACCACGGTGAAGGCGTTCCCCGCCAAGTCTGCCGCGGTCATCGCTTTCACCGCCAAAGCGCGGCGCCGCTTCGACCCGATCGCGATCGCCGGCAGGCTGGCCACCGCCCTGGTGCCGCCGGTCATCGTTATCGCCTTCATGCTGGTCGTGTGGCAGATCGCCTGCTCGTCGCCGACCGCCAGCCTGCCGCCGCCCAGCCAGGTGTGGAACGAGGCCTATGACCTGATCGCGCATCCGTTCTTCAACAACGGCCCGCAGGATATCGGCCTTGCGTGGCGGGTGCTGATCTCTCTGCAGCGCGTCGCCATCGGCTTCGGCCTGGCGGCGATCGTCGGCGTCGCGCTCGGCGCCCTGGTCGGCCAGTCGATCTGGGCCATGCGTGGCCTCGATCCGGTGTTCCAGATACTGCGCACCGTGCCGCCGCTGGCCTGGTTGCCGCTGTCGCTGGCTGCTTTCCGCGATTCCAGCCCGTCGGCGCTGTTCGTTATCTTCATCACCTCGATCTGGCCGATCATCATCAACACCGCCGTCGGCGTGCGAAACATTCCGGAAGACTACCGCAACGTCTCGCGCATCTTGCGGCTCAACCAGTTCGAATTCTTCGTCAAGATCATGGTTCCGGCCGCCGCACCCTACATCTTCACCGGCCTCAGAATCGGCATCGGCCTGTCCTGGCTCGCCATCGTCGCCGCCGAAATGCTGACCGGCGGCGTCGGCATCGGCTTCTTCATCTGGGACGCCTGGAACTCGTCGCGGCTGCCCGACATCATCGTCGCGCTCGCCTATATCGGCGTCACCGGTTTCTGCCTCGACCGCCTGGTCGCTGCGGTCGGCGCTTTCGTCACCCGCGGCACAACGGCAAAGTGAGGAGAGGGCGATGACGGCCTATCTGAAGCTCGACCATATCGACAAATCCTTTGCCCGCGGCGGTCAGGTCAGCGAGGTGCTCAAGGACATCAGGCTGACCATCGACAAGGGCGAATTCGTCTCCATCATCGGCCATTCCGGCTGTGGCAAGTCGACCTTGCTCAATCTGATCGCCGGGCTGACCAAGGTTTCCGCCGGCGCCGTGCTGCTTGAAAACAAGGAGGTCGACAGCCCCGGACCCGAGCGCGCCGTGGTGTTCCAGAACCACAGCCTGCTGCCATGGCTCACCGTCTACGAAAACATCAGCCTGGCGGTGTCGAAAGTCTTTGGTCGTTCCAAGAGCAGGACCGAACGGCATGACTGGATCATGCGCAATCTTGATCTCGTGCAGATGGCCCATGCCAAGGACAAGCGGCCGGCCGAAATATCGGGCGGCATGAAGCAGCGCGTCGGCATTGCCCGGGCGCTTGCCATGGAGCCGAAGATCCTGTTGCTCGACGAGCCGTTCGGTGCACTCGACGCGCTGACGCGCGCCCATCTTCAGGACGCGGTCATGGACATCCATTCCAGGCTCGGCTCGACGACGATCATGATCACCCACGATGTCGACGAGGCGGTATTGTTGTCCGATCGCATCGTCATGATGACCAACGGTCCGGCGGCTACCATCGGCGAGGTGCTTGCGGTGCCGCTGGCACGGCCGCGTCGCCGCGTCGAACTCTCTTCCGACCGCACCTTTTTGCGCTGCCGCGAAGCGGTGCTGAAGTTCCTCTATGAACGTCATCGCTTCGTCGAAGCCGCGGAGTAACGCCATGACCGAAAAGCTCGTCATCATCGGCAACGGCATGGCCCCTGGGCGCATGCTGGAGCATCTGCTCGAACAGGCGCCGGGCCGCTACACCGTGACCATCTTCAACGCCGAGCCGCGGGTGAACTACGACCGCATCATGCTGTCGCCGGTTCTCTCCGGCGAAAAGGCCTATGAGGAAATCATCATCCACGGCGACGGCTGGTACATCGCCAACAACATCACCCTCTACAAGGGTCACAAGATCGTGGCCATCGACCGGGCGGCCAAGACCGTCACCTCCGACCACGGCGTCACCGAGCCTTACGACAAGCTCGTCATCGCCACCGGATCAGTGCCTTTCATCATTCCGGTGCCCGGTCACGATCTGCCGGGCGTGCTGACCTATCGCGACCTCGACGATGTTCAGGCCATGATGCTTGCCGCCCAGTCGCGCGCCAAGGCCGTGGTCATCGGCGGCGGCCTGCTCGGGCTGGAGGCGGCAGCAGGTTTGAACGCCCAAGGCATGGACGTCACCGTGCTGCATGTCATGCCGACATTGATGGAGCGTCAGCTCGATCCAGCCGCCGGCTATCTCCTGCAGCGCGCGGTGGAACAGCGCGGCATCAAGGTCATCACCAAGGCCAACACCCAGGCGATCACCGGCAACGGCAAGGTCGGGCAGGTGGAGCTTGCCGACGGCACCATCATCCCGGCAACGCTGGTGGTGATGGCGGTCGGCATCCGGCCGAATGCGGCGCTGGCCAAGGAGGCCGGCATAGCCGTCAATCGTGGTATTGTCGTCGATGCCGGCATGCGCAGCAACGACCCCGACATCTACGCGCTCGGCGAATGCGCCGAGGTCAACGGCCAGGTCTACGGGCTGGTCGCGCCGCTCTACGAGATGGCGCGCGTTGCCGCGAACCAGTTGGCCGGCAACGAGGCAGCGGCCTTCGTCCACATGGACACGCCGACCAAGCTCAAGGTCACCGGCATCGACCTGTTCTCGCTTGGCGACTTCGCCGAAGGCGAGGACCGCCAGGAGATCGTGCTGCGCGATGCCGCCGCCGGCGTCTACAAGCGCCTTGTGCTCAAGGACGACCGCATCATCGGCACCGTGCTTTATGGCGAGACGGCGGATGGGGCCTGGTTCAACGATCTCAAGAAGAAGCAGACCGACATATCGGAGATGCGCGACACGCTCATCTTCGGCCAGTCCTACCAGGGGGGTGCCCCGCTGGACCCTATGGCGGCCGTTGCAGCCTTGCCGGATGATGCGGAAATCTGCGGCTGCAACGGCGTTTGCAAGGGAAAGATCACCGGCGCGATCACGGCCAAGGGCCTGGCTTCGCTCGACGACGTGCGCGCCCACACCAAGGCATCGGCTTCCTGCGGTTCGTGCACCGGGCTGGTCGAGAAGCTGATGGTGCTGACCATCGGCGACAAATACAACCCGGCCGCCGTGCAACCGATGTGCGGCTGCACCACGCTCGGCCATGACGAGGTGCGCCGGCTGATCATCGCCAAGAGCCTGAAGACCATTCCCGCCGTCATGCAGGAGCTGGAATGGACGACCTCCTGCGGCTGCGCAAAATGTCGGCCGGCGCTCAACTACTACCTCGTCTGCGACTGGCCGAACGATTACGCCGACGACTATCAGTCGCGCTTCATCAACGAACGCGTCCACGCCAACATCCAGAAGGACGGCACCTATTCGGTGGTGCCGCGCATGTGGGGCGGCGTCACCAACGCCGCCGAACTGCGCGCCATCGCCGACGTCGTCGATAAGTTCGAGATACCGATGGTCAAGGTCACCGGCGGCCAGCGCATCGACATGCTGGGCATCCGCAAGGAGGATCTGCCGGCGGTGTGGGCCGATCTCGGCCAGGCCGGCTTCGTCTCAGGCCATGCTTACGCCAAGGGCCTGCGCACGGTGAAGACCTGTGTCGGCTCCGACTGGTGCCGCTTCGGCACGCAGGATTCGACCGGCCTCGGCATTCGCATCGAGAAATTCATGTGGGGCTCGTGGACCCCGGCCAAGGTTAAGATGGCGGTGTCGGGCTGTCCGCGCAACTGCGCCGAGGCGACCTGCAAGGATGTCGGCGTGATCTGTGTCGACAGTGGCTACGAGATCCATTTCGCCGGCGCCGCCGGCCTCGACATTAAGGGCACCGAAGTGCTTGGCCTGGTCAAGACCGAGGACGAGGCGCTGGAGCATATCGTCGCGCTGACGCAGATGTATCGCGAGCAGGGCCGCTATCTCGAGCGCATCTATAAATGGGCCAAGCGCATCGGCATCCCCGAGATCAAGCGCCAGATCATGGACGACGGCGCCAAGCGCAAGGCCTATTACGAACGCTTCGTCTTCAGCCAGAAATTCGCCCAGGTCGACCCGTGGTCGGAACGCGTCTCCGGCAAGGACAAGCACGAGTTCCGGCCAATGGCTTCTGTCGGGTTTGCGCAGGCGGCGGAGTGATCAAAATGGACTGGATATCGATCGGCTCACTCTCCGACATCCCGCGGCGTGGCGCGCGCTGCGTCGACACACCCGAGGGTAAGATCGCCGTCTTCCGCACGCAGGACGATCAGGTCTACGCCATCGACGATCATTGCCCGCACAGAGGTGGGCCGCTGAGCCAAGGCATCGTCCACGGCACCGCCGTCACCTGTCCCTTGCACAATTGGGTCATCTCGCTGGAGACGGGCAAGGCGCTCGGCGCCGACGAGGGCGCCGTGCGCACCATTCCTGTGCGGATCGAGGGCGAGCTCCTGTTCATTGCGCTGAAAGCGCTGGCCAGCCGCGCGGCCTGAAGCATGGAACTGGGCGAAGCGCGCGAGGTGAGGACCACCTGCCCCTATTGCGGGGTGGGTTGCGGCGTGCTGGCGAAAGTCGCCGCGGACGGTGAAGTCAGCGTCCGCGGCGACCCCGACCATCCAGCGAACTTCGGCCGGCTCTGCTCCAAGGGCTCGGCCCTGGCCGAAACCATCGACCTCGACGGCAGGCTGCTCTACCCCGAAATCCACGGTCGCCGTGCCGGCTGGGACGAGGCGCTCGACCGCGTCGCTTCGACCTTTTCGCAAACCATCGCCGAGCACGGTCCTGACTCCGTCGCCTTCTATGTCTCCGGCCAGTTGCTGACCGAAGACTACTATGTCGCCAACAAGCTGATGAAGGGCTTCATCGGCTCGGCCAATATCGACACCAATTCGCGGCTATGCATGGCCTCCTCGGTTGCCGGCCACCGCCGCGCCTTCGGCTCCGACACCGTGCCCGGCACCTACGAGGATCTCGAGCTCGCCGACCTGATCGTGCTGGTCGGCTCCAATCTCGCCTGGTGCCATCCCGTGCTCTTCCAGCGCATCGCGGCGGCCCGGGAAAAACGACCGGAGATGAAGGTCGTGCTGGTCGACCCGCGCCGCACCATGACCGCTGATATCGCCGACATTCACCTGGCGATCGCGCCGGATGGCGACGTTGCTTTGTTCACTGGTCTGCTCGCCTGGCTCGGCCAGCACAACGCACTCGACCGCGGTTACATCACCGCCCACACGACCGGCTTCGGGCAAGCGCTCTTCGCTGCCTCGAAACTCGATCTTGCCGGCGTTGCCGCCGCCACCGGCTTGAGCGAAGAGGAGCTTGCCCGCTTCTATAGCCTGTTTGCCACCACCGCAAAGACAGTGACGGTCTACAGCCAAGGCGTGAACCAGTCGTCTTCGGGCACTGACAAGGTCAACGCCATCATCAACTGCCATCTCGCCACCGGCCGCATCGGCAAACCTGGGGCAGGACCGTTTTCAGTGACCGGCCAGCCCAACGCCATGGGCGGCCGCGAGGTCGGCGGCATGGCCAATATGCTGGCCGCCCATATGGAGATCGAAAACCCCGAGCACCGCGACCGCGTGCAGCGTTTCTGGAATGCGCCGGCCGTCGCCCCAAAGCCCGGTCTGAAGGCGGTCGAGATGTTTCAGGCGATCGCCGCCGGCCGCATCAAGGCATTGTGGATCATGGCCACCAACCCGGTCGACTCGATGCCGGATGCCGATGCCGTCGAGGCGGCGATCAAGGCTTGCCCGTTCGTCGTGGTTTCGGATGTGCTGGCGAGCACGGACACCATGCGCCACGCCCATGTGCGGCTGCCCGCCGCCGCATGGGGCGAGAAGGACGGCACCGTCACCAATTCAGAGCGCCGCATCTCGCGCCAGCGCAGCTTTCTTGCGGTGCCCGGTGAGGCGCTGCCGGATTGGTGGATCGTTTCGGAAGTGGCGCGGCGGATGGGGTTTGACGAGGCGTTTTTCTACTCGTCGACAGCGGAAATCTTCGCCGAACACGCCGCGCTGTCCGGGTTCGAGAATGACGGCGCACGGGATTTCGATATTGGTGGTTATGCTGGTGTTGATAAGGAGGCCTATGCAGCGCTTGAGCCTTTCCAATGGCCGGCGCCGAGCCCAGCCACCCCCCTCTGGCCTGCCGGCCATCTCCCCCGCAAGGGGGGAGATCAGCCGTCGCCTCGGCCTTCGCCAATTACCAACGATGCAGAAGATATGCCGGCGTCAAAGCTGCCAATCTCCCCCCTTGCGGGGGAGATGTCCGGCAGGACAGAGGGGGGTGTTCAAGCGGGACTTGACCCTTCCAGCACCCGCTTCTTCGCCAACGGCAATTTCTACACCCCCGACCGCAAGGCCCGCTTCATCGCCATTCGTCCCATCGTCGAGACACGAACCAGCCCGGACTATCCGCTGATCCTCAACACCGGCCGTGTTCGCGACCATTGGCACACAATGACCCGCACTGGGAAAAGCCCACGTCTCTCCCAGCACATGGCCGAGCCCTTCGTCGAGATCCACCCGGCGGATGCCACGCATCACGGCATTGGCGACGCCGACATCGTGCGCGTCTCCAGCCCGCGCGGCGATGTGCTGGTGCGCGCGCTGGTGACGGCACGCCAGCGCCAGGGCAGCGTGTTTGCGCCGATGCACTGGACTGACCAGTTTTCGGCAAAAGGCCGGCTCGACTCGCTGACCGCGCCTCTGACCGATCCGGTTTCCGGTCAGCCTGCGCTGAAACATGTCGGCGCCCGTATCGAGAAATTCGCCGCGAGAGCCTTCGGCTTCGCCGTGGTGCGCCGCAAGCCGGTGGCGGTCGCAGCAGATTACTGGGCCGTGGCCAAATGCAAGGGCGGCTGGCGGGTGGAGCTTGCCTTTGCTGACGACGACATCGACTGGGCTGGTTTTGCTGGTTCGCTTTTCGATGTTCCCGTAGCCGATACGCTCGCTTATCACGACCGCGATACCGGCCAGCATCGTATTGCTGCCTTCGACGACCAGCACCTCGCCGGGGCTTTGTTTATCGCGTCGGGACCGGTGGCGGTTTCGCGGGGTTGGGCGGCACAGCAACTCCAGGAGGTTCACACCAGCCAGCGCGAACGCTTCAGGATCGTCGCTGGTCGCGCCGGCGCCGATCGGCCCGATGCGGGCGCGACCGTCTGCTCCTGTTTCAGCGTCGGGGTCAACCAGATCGCGGCGGCAGTGGCAGCCGGGTGCGCGACAGTCGAAGCCATAGGCGGCGCCCTGAAGGCCGGCACCAATTGCGGCTCCTGTCGGTCCGAGATCCGGGCGGTCATCCAGGCCAATCGGGTTCAGGCTGCGGAGTAGATGCGGCTGGATGGGGAGGGGATCTGACGGATATCCTCTGGGGCCACCACGGTCATCGATTGCGGAAGGTGTGGCGGTCCTTTTCGGGTCGCTGTGAGTGCGCCGGCAGGGGGATCACCTGGCTTGGCTGTCTAATCCAGCCGGTCGCGCAGGATGCTCCAGGGGAGCAGCATATTCGGTGCATAGCGCACGAGGTTGTGCAGCGGGATCGGCGCTGGCGGTGCGAAGGGGAGCGGCAGATATCGGGCGTCCGTTCCGCTCGCCCAGTCCGCCAGCACTTTGCCCATTACCATGGTCATGGCGATGCCGCGGCCGTTGCAGGCGAAGCCGGCGATCAGGCCCGGGCCGAGGTCGATGAGGCGCGGCAGGAAATCCGGCACCACCGCCGCCACGCCTGTCCAGCTGTAGGCAAGCGGCGGCAGGTCAGGCAAATCGAGATGCCTGGCGAGCCGTCGCCAGATCGTTTGCGGCATGCGCGTCTCAGCGCCGGCTCCGACGACATGCATGCCGCCGCTGATCAGCCGGTTCTGGCCATCGAAGCGGCACGTGAACAGGTTGCGCCTGGTGTCGCCGACGCCCTGGCCGCCGGGCAGCAGGCGCGCGCGTATGGCCCGCGACAGCGGCGCAGTGGCGATCTGGAAGACTTTCAGCGGGATATAGGTCCGCGCCAGTGTCCGGTTCAGTGCCCCGCCATAGGCGTTGGTGGCGATCACCACCTTGCCCGCACGCACGGCGCCGGATGCGGTCGTCAAGGTCCAGCCATCCGCAGCGCGGTCGATGGAAGCGACGCGCGTCTGCTCGAAGATCCGCGCGCCGGCTTTTTCGGCGGCATCGGCCAAGCCGCGCGCATACTCGACCGGATTGAGGACGCCGCCCGAGTTATCCATCCAACCGCCGGCGTAGCCGCCGATACCGGTGAGCGTCGTGACCGCCTTGGCATCGAGCGTTACGGTCGGCCTGCCCCGCGCCGCCCATTGCTCGGCACGCGATCGCGTCTTTTCCAGCGCCGCGGACGAATGCGCCGGCTGGATCCAACCATTCTGCACAGCGTCGCATTCGATGCCATGCCGCTTGATCAGGCCGAAGACGAGGTCAGCGCTTCCCGCGGCGAAATCGATCAGCCTCCCGCCGCGCTCGGGTCCGAGTTCGGTGATGATGTCGTCTGGATCCCGCTTGGCAAAGTTCGGAACGACGAAGCCGGCATTCCGGCCGGTCGCACCCCAGGCAATGAATTCGGCTTCGAGGACCGCGACCGGAAGCCCCTTCTCGGCGGCATGCAATGCCGTCGACAGGCCGGAAAAGCCGCCGCCAACGATTGCGAGATCGACGTCGAGCCCGCCTTGCAGCGTGCCCCGGTCGCAGCGGTTGCGGCTGACGGCATGCCAGAGTGAAACGCCATGCACGTCTTGCCGGATCATGGCATTCATGGTCCGGCCTCGTTCTCCCTGGCCGCCGCCTTTTTCTGTTTGCCGGGCTTCGGCCGGCGCGGCCGATCGCCGAACAATCCGTTCGGCCGGATCAGCAGGATGACGCACAGCATGACGCCGATGGCGACGATCTGCAGCGAGGCCGCGCGTGCTTGCTGCTCGGGCGCAAACAGCACGCTGGTCAGCGTGCCCGACCCCGCCCATATCGCCCAGACCAGGATGCTGCCGGCAATGGCGCCGGCATTGCTGCCCGAGCCGCCGACGATCAGCATCACCCAGACCTGGAAGGTCAGGATCGGCAGATAGTTATCGGGCGCGATGAAGCCGGTGAAATGCGCCTGCAAAGCGCCGGCCAGCGCCATGATGGCGCCGCCGACGGCAAAGGCCTGGACGCGGTAGAAGCGCGCGCTCTTGCCCAGCGAAATCGCCGCTCGCTCGTCCTCGCGCAGCGCCTTGAGCACGCGGCCCCAGGGGCTGCGCGACAGGTGCTCCAGAGCGAGATAGGCGATCAGCGTCACAGCCGAAACGACGGCGAGGTTCGACAGGTTGAACAACAGCGGCGTTTCGGCAAGGCCGCCGAACGGGCGCGGGATGAAACCGATGCCGAACGGGCCGCCCGTGAGTTTTTGCGCGTTGAGCGCGACCAGCTGCACGACGACGGCGACGCCGAAGGTGGTGATCGCCAGGTAGTCTGATCGCAGACGCAGCGTGGCCATGCCGGTAATTGCTGCGGCGATACCGCCGACGATCATGGCGCCCGCCCAGCCGGCCAGGATCGGCAGACCGAAGCCGCCGAAGCGCGCGGCATCGTCCGGGGTCGTGAGCAGCGCCGATGTATAGGCGCCGATGGCGACGAATCCGGCAAGGCCGACATTGAAAAGGCCAGTCAGCCCCCACTGCAGATTGAGCCCCAGTGTGACCAGCGAAAAGATCAGTGCGGTGGTCAGGAAGAAGGCGCCGTAGCCGAGCAGGTCCATCAGCGTTCCCTCACACCAAACAGGCCGATCGGCCGCACGAACAGCACCGCCATCAGGATGATGAAGGAGATTGCGGCGCGCCATTCGGCGCCGATCAGCTGCACCGCACCGGCTTCGGCAAGGCCAATGATCAGGCCGCCGAGCACGGCGCCCGGTATGCTGCCGATGCCGCCCAGGATGGCGGCTGCGAACATCGGTAGCAGCATGTCGAAGCCCATGAACGGGCGGATCTGCACCAGAATGCCGATCATCACGCCGGCCACGCAGGCCAGCGCCCCGCCGATGATCCAGGTGACGCGCACCACGGAGGCAACATCGATGCCGACGATGAGGGCCAGGGCCGCATTTTGGCTCAGCGCCTGCATGGAGCGGCCGGTCTGCGTGCGTGTCATCAACAGATGCACGCCGAGCACCAGCACTGCGGTCAGCAGCAGCAGCGCGATCTGATCGGGCGTGATGCGGATGCCGAAGCCGACCGGCATGGCGATCTGGATCGCCCGGCTGAAATAGGTCGGGCGTGAGCTGAAGGTGAATTCGAGCAGGCTGCGCAGCGCCATCGAGGCGCCGAAGCTCGCCATCACCACGATGATGGCTTGCCCCTGCGAGCGCAGCCGCGAAAACAGCACCTTGTCGAGCAACAGCGCCAGCAGGGCGGTGAAAGTCATGCCGACAACCAGCGCAACCAGCAGCGGCCAGCCGAAAGACAGCGGTCCAATGGGGGCCACCTTGCCGAACATCGCGCCGATGGCGCTGACGACGGCGAGCGTCGCATAGGTGCCCCAGGCCATGAAGTCGCCATGGGCGAAGTTCGAGAAGCGCAGGATCGAGTAGGTCAGCGTCACGCCGATGGCGCCAAGGCCGATCATCGAGCCGGTCAGCAGCCCATCGACGACAAATTGCAGGCTCATGCCGCGCCTCCCTTGCCGACGGGGGACGGGCGTTGGCCGAGATAGAGTTCGGCGACGACAGGATCGTTCCACAGTTCGGAAGCAACGCCCTCGTGCCGGTCCTTGCCGTCGACCAGCACATAGGCGCGGTCGCCGATGGCAAGCGCTGCCTTGGCGTTCTGTTCGACCAGCAGGATGGTGACGCCGGACTTGCGGATGCCGGCCAGCATCTCGAACACCGTCGATACGAATTTCGGCGACAGGCCGGCCGACGGCTCGTCGAGCACCAGCACCTTGGGATGGACGATTAGGGCGCGTGCGACGGCAAGCATCTGCCGTTGTCCGCCCGACAGATTGCCGGCGGCGGTGCGGCGCTGGCGGACGAGGTCGGGGAAGGCCGCATACATTTCCTCGATGCGGGCAGGGATTTCGCGTCGCTCGAGGATGCCGCAGGCGACTTTCAGATTGTCCTCGACCGACATCAGCGGAAAGATGTTCTCCGTCTGCGGTACGAAGGCGAGGCCGAGCCGGACCATGGTGTGGGCCGGCGCGGCGGTTATGTCCTTGCCGTCCAGGAACACCGCGCCGCCGGTGATCGGGACAAGGCCGGCGATCGCCTTGATGAAGCTCGACTTGCCGGCGCCGTTGGGGCCGAGCACGACGACGATCTCCCCCTTGCCGACGGTGATCGAGGCGCCGCGCACAATCGGCACGCCGGGCTCATAGCCGGCCTCGAGATTGCGGACGTTGAGGACAGTTTCGCTCATGCCGCACCTCCGAGATAGGCCTCGATGACGCGCGGGTCGCGGGCGACCTCTTCCGCAGTGCCTTCGCTGAGCAACTGGCCGCTCGCCATGACCAGCACGCGGTGGCAGAGCCGCGTCACCATGTCGATATCGTGCTCGATCAGCAGAAAGGTGATGCCGCGCGCGTTGATGTCGCGGATGCGGTCGATGATGATCTCGAGCAGCGTTGCGTTGACGCCGGCCGCCGGCTCGTCGAGCAGGATGATCGCCGGATCGGCCATCATGACGCGGGCGAGTTCGAGCAGCTTGCGTTGGCCCCCGGAAAGCACGCGCGCCGGTTCGTGCGCCAGCCGAGCGAGCGAGACGAGCTCCAGCAGCTCGAGTGCCTTTGCCCTGGCTGCTCTTTCCTGTGCCGCCACTCGCCACGGCGTGACGAAGTTGGCGAGCAATTTTTCGCCGGCTTGGCCCTGCGCCGCCAGCATGATGTTTTCGATCAGCGTCAGATTGGGCAGGGGGCGCGGGATCTGGAAGGTGCGGCCAAGACCACGGCCGATACGCAGATGAGCGGCTTCGCCGGAGACGCGCGTGCCATTGAGCAGGATATCGCCGCTGGTTGGCAATATGCTGCCCGCCAACAGATCGAACATCGTCGTCTTGCCGGCGCCATTCGGCCCGATCAGGCCGAGGATTTCGCCCGCTTTGACATCAAACGAGACATCGTTGACGGCGACAAGGCCGCCAAAACGCCTGACGACGTTTCGTGCCGTCAGAACTGGCGCACGGGTCTCCTGCCGTTGGCGCTCCGCTGCATCGCTCATCAAACCCTCTGGCCGAAGACGATCGTTGTCGCCTCCTGATTTTTGATTTGTGATCACACTTGCGTTGATCACGTTATTCGGCTTTAATTTCATTCGCAAGCCGAAAACGGGGCAAATGCCGGTAATGCAGAAGGCTGCCATCGACAAGAACAACGGGACGATCGCAGCCCAGCTTACGCCGGTCGGCCGCGAGACGGTGCAGGATCGCGTCTATTCCGAGTTGCGCCGTGCTCTGATCGGTGGCCTTTTCGAGCCAAACCAGGTGCTGACTATCCGCGGTCTCGCCGATGCGCTGGTCACCTCGACCATGCCGGTACGCGAAGCGCTTGGACGGCTGATCACGGAAAAGGCGCTGGAGGCGCTGCCCAACCGCTCGGTGCGCGTGCCGCCGATCACGCTGGAGCGCATCGACGACCTCCTGCGCGCCCGCTCACTCATCGAAGGCGAAGCGATCGCGCTTGCCGCCACGCGTATGAGCCCGCGCCAGATCGCTTCGATCGAAGCCATGCTGGGCGAGTGGGACGAGATGCGGGCCCTGAAGCACAAGAAGGATATCGACCGCGAAGCGACGCTCAACCAGAGCTTCCATTTTGAGATCTACCGCTGCTGCGGCTCGGCTGTGCTGATCCCGATGATCGAAAGCCTCTGGCTTCAATCGGGACCCTGCATCCGCGTCGCCATCTATGCCTTCTCCGAGGCCGGCGAGGTCGATACCGCGCACTATCACCGCGGCATTGTCGCGGCACTTGCCAAACAGGATGCGCTAGCGGCGCGCGAGGCGCTGGTAGCCGACATCAGCCGCCCCTTCGCCTTCCTGCGCGACAAACTTCAATCGGCGAAGGACTGACATGCCCAAGCCCGCCATCGGCATCACAGAACCACGCTCGAAGCTTTCCGTGACGGCGCTGCTATTGCCCGAAAAGGCGCCGGAGAATGCCGCCTTCCTGCTGGCGTATCTGGCGCAGCCACGCATCATCCCAGGCATCCATGCGATGTGGACAGGACCGGAAATCTCGTGCCCGGTTCCGTCAGCCGATCTCCACGGCCAGGCCTATGCCCAGTCTTTGCCACCGGAGAATGCAACGCTGACGCCGCAGCCCGGCGATATCGTGCTGTCCTATGTGCCGCCACGCGTGTGGGGCGGCAATCCCAATGCCATCTTCGATATCGGCCTGTACTACGGGCAGGGGGCGCGGCTGCTGTTCCCGATCGGCTGGCTGGCCGGCAGCGTGGTCGCGCAAGTACTTGCCGGAGAGCGCGATCAGTTTGCCGCCGCCTGCGGCGTCATCCGCCGCAACGGCGCCTGTGACATCACCTTCAGCCTGGTGGAGGCCTGAATGGCCGACGACAGTTTCGAACTCTTCGATCTGCGCGTCGAAGCGGTCATCCCCGAGGGCAAGCCGGTCTATTGCGGCGCCAGGGCCGGCGACTATTTCGAACTCAAGGGCGAAATGCTGTCGCTGCCGGCGGGGCAGGGTTTTTCGATTTACTCGATCTCCGCCGTGTTGCCGCTCCTGGCGGCAAAGCAGCGCCCGACGCATGCAAATGACTGGATGACCTCGGATGCCGAGATCGCCTGTCCCGATCCCAATTGCGCCAGCCGGCTGCGGATCGTCAGGCTGGCCAAGCGGCGGTTCAGCCATGCCCAAACCACGGCTGTGCCGCTGCCGAAGGAGACCGACAAAAGATGAGCGCCAGGACCGTCGAACTCAGCCCCGGCTATACGATCTCGCGCGTCATCCGCGGCGGCTGGCAGCTGGCCGGCGGCCATGGCGCTATCGACCGCAGGCAGGCCGTGACCGACCTCATCGCCACCTTCGATGCCGGCATCTGGACCTATGATTGCGCCGACATCTACACCGGCGTCGAGGAACTGATCGGCGCCGCGCGCCTGCGGCTGGCCGGCGAGCGCGGTCTCGATGTTGCGGCCAGGATGAAGGTGCACACCAAGCTGGTGCCGGACCTCGAACGACTGGCAAGCATCAGCCGCGACTACATCAGGGGCATCGTCGATCAGTCGCTTCGCAGGCTGAAGACGGAGCGGATCGATCTTGTGCAGTTTCACTGGTGGGATTATGACCAGCCTCGTTACGTCGAGGCGATGGGTTGGCTCGACGAGCTTCGGCTGGAAGGCAAGGTGCGCAATCTCGGCACCACCAATTTCGATACGCCGAGGCTAGCCGAAATCCTCTCCGCGGGCATCCCGCTGGTCAGCCAGCAACTGCAATATTCAGTGCTCGACCAGCGGCCGGCAAACAGCCTTGCGGGCCTTGCCGCTAAGAACGGTGTCCGCTTCCTCTGCTACGGCTCGGTGGCGGGGGGCTTCCTCAGCGACAAATGGCTTGGCGTGGCCGAGCCCTCCACGCCGCTCGAAAACCGCTCGCTGGTCAAATACAAGCTGATCATCGACGACTTCGGCGGCTGGGAGCTGTTCCAGTCCCTGCTCAAGGCGCTGAAAGCGGTCGGCGATCGCCACGGCGTCGACATCGCCACCATCGCCTCGGCATGGGTGCTCGAGCAGCCGCAGGTCGCGGCCGTCATTGTGGGTGCGCGCAACCAGGCACATGCGCTGGCCAATACGAAAATCATGGACGTCGCGCTCGACGCCGACGATCGCGCGCGGATTGCTGCCGCCATCGCACAAGGCACCGGCCTCGCGGGCGATGTCTACGCGCTGGAGCGCGACCGTCACGGCCGCCATGGCTCGATCATGCATTACAACCTCAATGCGGGGAAGAAATGAGCGGAGAGCCTTCCCTTTTTTCGCGTGCCAGCGCTGAAATCATCGACCTGCATCGCTTCTTCGTCGACTGGTTTGTCGCCGCGCGAGCCGACGCTGTGGAGTTCGGCCGCTTCGAGGCTGTCATGGGCGAAGGCCTCACCATGGTGGCGCCGAATGGCCAGATCCTCGATCGCGACGCGGTCGTAGATCATGTCCGGACAAGCCGCGCCACTTGCGACGACGGTTTTGCCATATCGATCGAGGACATCAGGCCGGGTTGGCAGGACGCGGACACGATCGTCATCTTCTACATCGAGGCGCAACTGCGCGCCGGCAAACACAGTCGCCGGCAGTCCAGTGCGGTCTTCACCACCAGTTCATCGGCACCAAACGGCGTCGAATGGCGGCATCTGCATGAGACCTGGCTGCAGGCGCCGGAAGGCTGAACAGGCAAAAGTTCAAACAAGAAAAGGGGAACGGCAATGAAGAAGACGATACTTCAAATCACCACAGCACTGGCTCTCGTGACGATGGCCGGCGCCGCACACGCAGCGGACTGCAAGATCACCGTCGGCCTGGTCATGGAGCTCACCGGTCCGGCCGGCGAATACGGCCAGGCCGGCGCGAAGTCCGTCGAAATGGCCTTCCGCGACATCAATGAAGCCGGTGGCGTACGCGGCTGTGATCTCGCAACCGACACGCGCGACAGCCAGAGCCAGGGCAATATCGCGGTCGATGCCGCGACCCAGCTGGTACAGGTCAAGAAGGTGCCGGTGATCATCGGCGGCATCATCTCCTCCGTGTCGATCCCGATTTTGACCTCGGTCACCGGGCCGGCCAAGATCGTGCAGGTGTCGCCGGCTTCATCCTCGCCGACGCTGACCGCCCTTGGCCGCGATGGCAAGACCAACGGCATCTTCTTCCGCACCATCACGTCGGATGCGCTGCAAGGCGTGGCCGCCGCCAAATACGCCATCGACAAGGGTTTTAAGAAACTGTCGATCATCCACGTCAACAACGACTTCGGCGTCAACATGGTGGCGGAATTCTCGCGCGCCTACAAAGCGCTCGGCGGCACCATCGTCTCCGACACGCCCTATAATGAAAAGCAGTCGAGCTATGCTTCGGAAGTGACGGCGGCGATGGGAGGCGAGCCGGACGGACTCTACCTCGTCAGCACGCCGGTCGACGGCGCAACGGTCGCCCGCACCTGGATATCGCAGGGCGGCGTGCAGAAATTCCTGCTCAATGACGGCATGAACAGCCCGGACTTCATCGAATCCGTCGGCGCCGATTATCTGAAGGATGCCTATGGTACCTCTTCCGGCACCAGCCCGACGGCATCCACCGACTATTTCCTGAAAAACTACAAGGAGTTTTCGGGCATCGAACCGTCGAACCCGGCAGCCGACCGTTCCTATGATGCCGGCGCCATTGTCGGTCTCGCCATTGCCATTGCCGGCTCCGAGGATCCAGCCAAGATCAAGGATGCCATGTACAAGGCGGTCGATCCTGCCGGCACACCGATCTATGCCGGCAAGGACGAGTTCGCCAAGGCGCTCGGCCTGATCAAGGACGGCAAGCCGATCCGCTATGAAGGCGTCATCGGTCCGGTCAGCTTCGACAAATATGGCGACATCACCGGTCCGTTCCGGCTGTGGAAGATCGTCGACGGCAAGGTGACGACCGACGGTGAAATGACAACCGACGACGTCAACGCGCTGCAGGCGAAATTGCAGTAGGCGCCGGTACATTGTCCGGCGCGATCTCCGTTCGATCTCTGGGAGATCGACGCCGGACAAGCAGTCCAACATCGGCGCTAGTTACGCGGTCAAGCGCGAAATCAGCCGGGTCAATATAACGACAGGCGGCTGGCCGGGCATGAAGACCTGCGGATTGGAGAGGGCGCCGACGATATGACCCACATAGTCTGATTTGTCGTAGCCGATTGACGATATCGGGTAGGCGTCGAAATTGGTCAGGGACACATTGTCGAAGCCATAGAGGCGGAAGCGGCTGGGCCGGTTGTCGGGGAAATCCGCCCGGCAGACATCCAGAACACCCATGGCCATCGCGTCGGACGTACAAAAGACCGCATCGGGACAGCCGCGTCCCGTCAGGCCGGCGGCTGCCGCATAGCCCGACTCGTAGGAATAGTCTCCCTGGACCGTCTGCAGCAGTTCAATTCCATGATGCCGGAACGCTTCGAGGTAGTGGCCGATGCGCAGCTGTTCGACCCGCGAGGACGAACGGCCGGTCAGCAGGCTGGCCGTGCGCGCGCGCTTGGCCGCCGCATCCGCCACGGCCTCGGCGATGCCGACGCCTTCATCGGGAATGACGGTGGGTGACAGATCGTCATGCAGTCCGTTCAGCATGATGACCAGGTCCGAGCGAAACATGCGCCGCACCGTCGCTGCATCGGCAAAGTCGGAGAACACCACGGCGGCATCGACATGATAGGCAACGCCGTTGCGCAGAAAATCCTCGACCCCTTCCGCCGAGCCGATGCGGATGAGGGTGACCTGCTTGCCGATCGACTGGATTGCGTCGAGCAGCCGGTCGAACAGGTCGAGATCTGAAAGGTCGTGAATGTGGTTGACCACGACGGCAACCAGATTGACGGTCTTGGTGGTCAGGCTTTGCGCCAGGAGATTGGGTTTGTAGCCGAGCTGCGCGGCGGCCTGCACGACACGTTCGCGTTTGTCCGCCGAGACCGGTCGCGGTCCGCTCGACAGCGCACGGCTGGCCGCGGCACGCGACACGCCTGCCAGCCGCGCGACATCGGCGATCGTTGCGACGGCGCCTCGAGTGTGCGCCGATCGGTTAACGGTAGTGGGTGTCACCACAGCGGGTTGAGCGCCGGCGGGTTGGAGTCCGGGCCCCACCACTTCTTGTAGGTCGTCTCATAGGTGCCCGACTGGATGAAGTCGGACACGAACATGTCGAGCCAGCGGACGAATTCGGGATCGCCCTTGGCGACCGCGATGCCGATCGGATCGTTGGAATAGAGGCCAGGCAGCGTCACCAGGCTCGGTGTCTTGGTTGCGAGGTAATCGAGCAGCGAGGAATCCTCGATCGCCGCATCGACGCGCTTCTGTTGCAGCTGCAGAACCCCGTCGGGCGCGAACTGGTCGACATAAACGAGCTCTGCGTCCGGCACGGCTGCCTTGAGGAAGGTTTCGCCCGTGGTGCCGCGGCCGACGACAACCTTCTTGCCCGCGAGCCCCTTGAGGTCGGTTATCCCGGCATCCTTCTGGACGATGACGCGCAGCCCGGCCCGGTTGTAGGGGATGGTGAAGTTGACGGTCTTGGCCCGCTCGAGCGTTGCCGAGGTGTTTGCGACCGCGACATCGATCTGTCCCGACACCAGCATGGAAATACGCGCATCGCCCGAGACGTCGACGAACTCGACCGGCACGCCGAGCTTTTGCGCCAGCAGCGTCGCGACATCGACATCGTAGCCGACAGGGTTGTTTTGTGCATCGCGAAAGCCGATCGGCTCGCCGCCGAGCGATACGCCGATGCGAATGGTGCCGCGTGAGCGGATGTCGTCAATCATGCCGGCAAGGCTGGAAATGCCGAACCGGCCACGATGGCCAGCGCGGCGAAGGCACGCAGTACGGTCTTCATGGTTCCTCTCCTTATTTTCAAGTGACGCGTCTTGCTGCCCGCAATTCGGGTGCGGACATGGAATCCTTCCAGAGCCAGTAGCGGACCTCGCCCTCGCATCTGAAATTCACCACCTCGTGGTTCTGCTCGGCGTCGACGGCGTGGATGACCACTCCGGCCAGGAAGCCGGTGTCGAGTTCAGCCAGTTCCTCGACCGCCAGCGCGACCGCATCCGACAAGGATCGGCCAAGCTTCATGGCCAGCACGACGGTCCGTGCGGTGGCGCAGCGCATCGTCATCTCGCCGGTATGGGTGCACGCCGCCGCGCCATAGCGGCTGTCGGCGTAAAAGCCTGCGCCGGGAATGGGAGAATCGCCGAGCCGGCCCGGATATTTCCACGCCCAGCCCGAGGTCGAACTCGCGGCATGGACGCCGCGCCGCGCATCCGCCGACAGGAAGACGGTGGTGTCGCGGACCCGCTCGGGATCGGTGATAGTACGGCTGAGCGGCGCCAGATCGATATCGGGGAATTTCGCCAGCTGTTGCGGTGTGAGTTCCTGTTGCAGCCGCTCCCACCAGACGCGCTTGCTGTCCTCGAACAAGACTTCGTCTTCGGCAAAACCGATTTCGCTGGCAAAGCGCCGCGCCCCTTCGCCGGTCAGCATCACATGCGGCAGGCGCTTCATTACCTGCTGCGCCAGGGCAGCGACCGCCAAGGTCCTTGGCACGGCGCCGACTGAACCGACCTCTCTTGTATTGCCGTCCATGACGCCGGCGTCGAACTCCATCTCGCCCAGTATGTTCGGCCAGCCGCCATAACCGACGCTGCGAACCTTGACCTCTTTCTCCACCATGCCGATGCCGGCAACCATCGCGTCCAGGCTGACGGCGCCATCGCGCAGCATTTGCACCGAGGTTTCGAATCCCGGCCATGCTTCGTTGTTGGCTAACAGCAGCATTCCTAGTCCTTGCGCATCCTGGAGAGAAACTGCGCAACCCGCGGCTGCGCCCGGCCGCCGTCCGCGGCGAAGAAACGATCCGTTGGCAGATCGACCACCAGCCTGCCCTTGTCGAGGAAGACGATGCGGTTGGAAATCTCGCGCGCGAATTCGATCTCGTGGGTGACGAACAGCATCGTCGTGCCTTGCGCGGCGAGCTTTGCCAGGATGGCCAGCACCTCGGCCGTCATTTCCGGGTCGAGCGCACTGGTCACTTCATCGAGCAGCAGATAGCGCGGCTGCATGGCGAGCGCCCGGCAGATGCCGACACGCTGGCGCTGCCCGCCCGACAACTGCGCCGGGTAGGCGTTGGCCCGATCGGCAAGGCCGACGGACTCGAGCAGCTTGCGCGCCAGCGCCTCGGCCTCAGGGCGCGGCATCTTCAGCACCTCGATCGGGGCGAGCGTAATGTTCTGAAGCGCGCTCATATGCGGATAGAGGTTGAACAGCTGGAAAACGGTGCCTGAGCGCTTGCGCGCCTCGGCCAGCTCCTTCGGCTTGCTGACATCGAAATCGTCGACCGTGATGCGGCCCGACTTCAGCTTTTCGAGGCCGTTGATGCAACGGATCAATGTCGACTTGCCGGACCCTGACGACCCGAGGATCGAGACCACTTCGCCGGGCGCGATCGTCAGGTCGACGCCGTCCAGCACAGTGACCTCGCCGAACGCTTTGTGCACGTTTTCGATCTTGAGCATGTTAAAGCCCCCGCCAGGCGCTGTGCGCCCGCAGGCGGTTTTCAAGACGCTCGCCAAGCAGGGCGACCAGCTTTGCCGCGCCATAGTAGAGCAGTCCGACGACGGTCCAGACCACGAACGGCTTCAAGGTCCGCATGTTGAGGATGTGGCCGATCTTGGTCAGGTCGACGACGCCGATGACAGAAATCAGCGACGTCACCTGAAGCTGGTTGACCAGCAGCGCGACGAGCGGGCCGACCGCGAAGGCGGCAGCCTGGGGCGAAACGATATGGCGCAGGACCTGCCACCGGGTCAGGCCGAAGACACGCGCGGCCTCGACCTGCTCGCGTTCGATCGACTCGACCGCCGAGACCGCGATGACATAGACGAATGCCGCGGTGTTCGCCGACAGAGTGATGGTCGCTGCGGTGACCGGCGTCACCCTTATATGCAGCAGCGCCGGCAGGCCGAAGAACACCAGGAACAGCTGCACCAGCACCGGCGAGTTCTTCAACAGCTCCGACAGGAAGGTGACGATCTGGGCCAGAACCGGCACACGGTAGAACCGCACCAGCGCCCAGCTCAGGCCAATCAGCAGTCCGATCAGCGACGTGATGAGAAACAGCGCGACGTTGGTGCCGAGACCTTGCGCCAGCAGGATCAGGTCGTAGGAGGTGAAGTCGCTGAACCGCATCAGTCGACCGCCTCCATCATGTCCCGATTGAGATGGCGGTGGAGCAGGGTGACGCCCAGCGAGACCAGATAGGTCAGGGCCGCATAGGCACAGAGCAGCACCATATAGACCTCGAAGGGCCGATAGGTCTGCGAGACCACGATCTGGGCTGAGCCGGTGAGCTCGTTGAGCGTGATGGTCGAGAGGATCGAGGACGTAAGGATCATGTTGATGAGCACGGATCCGAGCGGTCGCACGGAGGTGCGCAGCGCAATCGGCAGCACGATGCGGGTGAAGATCTTGCGCCTGGACAGGCCGCTCACTTCAGCGGCGTCGATGATGCCCTGGTCGATGGCGAGGATGCCGGCGCGAATGATGTCGGAGGCATAGGCGCCGCCGGCAATCGAAAGCGCCACGACGCCGGTGGTGAAGGCATCGATGTAAATGCCGAGCTCGGGCAGGCCGTAATAGAAGAAGAACAGCTGGACGATGAACGGCACATTGCGGAAGAGATCGACATAGACGAAGGCGATCCGTCGAAGCATTGCCGAGGCGGAGGTGCGTGCGATCGCCACCAACGCGCCCATGAAGACGCTTCCTACCAGCGACAGCGCGCAAGCCGCGGCCGTGAGTTCGGCGCCGCGCGCCAGAAAACCCAGATGCGGGAGCAGAGTGGACAGATCGAAATGCACCGGCGGTCCCCAGTGAAACCGGTTTCACTCTTTTGGCTTTCGCCTCGTCTGTCAAGATGCAGGGTCTGGTTGCCGGCCTGTGGATTGCATTCGTTGCGATGATTCCGGTTCGCCTCATGCGCGCTATGTCTCAAGCGCCGACAATTCGCCGCCGGCTTTCAACTCGACGACGCCGCCTATGCCAGCCGCGCGTCGCTGCGATGGCGGCTGGGGCGGCGCCCTCGGTTTTGCCGATCCCGGCGCCGGTGTCGGATTCGGCTACGTCACCAACCGCATGCTGGGTTTCGACGACTCCACGCCGCAAGGTGTTGATGATGCCGTTTACGACGAGCTCTGACGTAGGGGCGTTATGTGCGGATATTCGGGTTCCACATGGCGTCCGGCACGATCACCAGCTTGCCGACGAAGTCCTTGGCAATAAAGTCTGCCTGCGCCTTGTGAAAATCGGAGAGCCTGTAGACGCCGCCGACCAGCGGCCGGATTTTCTTCGCTTCGATGTATCCAATGATGCGGCGGAAGTCGGCGCGCGTGCCCTGGCTCGATCCGTGCAGTTGCAGCTGCTTGAGATACATGGTCCTGAGATCGAGCTGCACGACCGGGCCGGCGATGGCGCCGGCGGTGGTGTACCGGCCTTCAGGTCGCAGGATGCGCAGCAGGTCGTTGAAGATCGCGCCGCCGACGAGATCGGCGACCACATCGATCGGCTGGTCGCCAGTGGCTTCATTCACGGCGGCGGGAAGATCGGCAACCCCACGGGTAATGACCGCTTCGGCGCCGATGTCGCGCACCGCCTGCTCCTTGCCCTTGCCGACGACCGCATAGGGAATGGCGCCGCGCGCCCGCGCCAGCTGCACGATGCCGGAACCGACGCCGCCCGAGGCGCCGGTGACCAGCACGCGTTCGCCGGCTTTCAGCCCGGCGCGCTCCAGCATCTGTTCGCCGGTGAGGTAGGCGCAGCAGAAGGTGGCGAGTTCGACGTCGCTCATGTCAGTATCGACGAAATGCGCATTCTCGCCCGGCACCGTCTGGTACTCGGCGTACCCGCCGTCGCGACCGTGGCCCATATAGTCAATGTCGGCGAGGGAATCGTCGTCGCGGTTGTAGATCGAAAAATCGACCATTACCCGTTCGCCGATACGGCCCGGGGAAACGCCTTCGCCGACGGCAGCGATGGTGCCGACCGTGTCGGTGCCCTGGATGCGCGGGAAGGTAAGCGTGTTGCCTTGCCGCCGCCACGTCGACACGGCGGCAGCGTCCTCCTCCGTGCCATAGGCGCCCGGGCGTACCCAGACATCGGTGTTGTTCATACCGCAAGCGCTGACCTTAACCAGCACCTCGCCGGCGGCAGGCACAGGCACTTTCACATCGCTGCGATAGACGAGCTTTTCCGGTCCGCCATGCCCGGTGAGCAGCACGGCGGCCATGGTGGCGGGGAGGGTCTTGGTCATGGCATTCATGGGTCGATCTCAGAGATTGGAAAACACGCTGTTGACGGCATCGGCGGTTTTCGAAACGACGATGTCGGCTTCCTCACGCGTCAGGCAGAGCGGCGGCGCGAAGCCTAGTATGTCGCCCTGCGGCATGGCGCGGCCGATGACGCCGCTGGCGGCAAGTGCTGTCGCCACTTGCGGCCCGATCTTGAGCGAGGCGTCGAAGAACACCCGGTCGTCCTTGTCGGCGACAAATTCGACCGCCGCCAGCATGCCATCGCCGCGCACGTCGCCGACGTGTCTGTGCCCGCCGACAGCCTTGGTCAGTTCGGCGCGGAAATAAGCGCCGGTCTCACCGGCGTTCGTCACCAGGTCCAGTTCGTCGATCAGTTCGAGATTGGCGACACCTGCGGCGACGCAGATCGGATGCGCGGCATAGGTCCAGCCATGGCCGAGCGAACCGAGCTTGTCGGAGCCCTGCACCAGCACCTGCCACATCTTGTCGGCAACGATGACGCCCGACAGCGGCGCGTAGGCCGAGGTCAGCCCCTTGGCGATGGTGATGAGGTCTGGCTTGATGCCGTAATGGTCGGAGCCGAACATGGTGCCCAGACGGCCGAAGCCCGTCACCACCTCGTCGGCGACCAGCAGCACGTCATACTTCTTCAGCACCGCCTGGATCTTCTCCCAGTAGCCGGCCGGCGGCGGCACGATGCCGCCAGTACCGAGGATCGGCTCGCCGATGAAGGCGGCGACGGTTTCGGGACCTTCGGCCAGGATCATCTCTTCCAGTCTGTCGGCGCAATGCTGCGAGAACTGCTCCTCGCTCATCGAGCGGTCGGCGCGGCGGAAATAGTAGGGCGCTTCGGTGTGCAGGACCGGCGCGCGCGGCAGGTCGAAGGCGTTATGGAACAGGTCGAGCCCGGTCAGTGATCCCGTCATCACGCCCGAACCGTGATAGCCGCGCCAGCGCGAGATGATCTTCTTCTTCTCCGGCCGCCCAAGCACGTTGTTGTAGTACCAGATCAGCTTGATGTTGGTCTCGTTGGCATCCGAACCCGAGAGGCCGAAATAGACCCTCGACATGCCCTTCGGCGCGCGGTCGATGATCATCTTGGCCAGCGTGATCGAGGCCTCGGTCCCGTGGCCGACATAGGCGTGGTAGTAGGCGAGGTTCTTCGCCTGGGTGGCGATCGCGTCGGCGATCTTCTGGCGGCCATAGCCGACATTGACGCAATAGAGACCGGCAAAGGCATCGATGCTCTTCCTGCCATTGTTGTCCCAGACGGTGACGCCTTCGCCGCCGGCCATGATGCGGGTCGGCGATTCACCCCGCGCATGCGTGCCCATATGGGTCGAAGGATGGAAGAAGTGGTCGCGATCCCAGGCATTGAGTTCGTTGGATTGGTCGAGCATTTTTTGACTCCTTGAGAGATGGCCGGACGGACTTATGCGACGTCCAGGCAGAGGTACTTCAGATCGGCGAAAGCTTCGAGCCCATGGCGCGAGCCTTCGCGGCCGATGCCGGATTGCTTGACGCCGCCGAATGGGATCGGCGCGCCGGTGATCTTGACGCGGTTGATAGCGACCATGCCGTAGTCGAGCGCGCGGCCCAGGCGCTGCTGGCGGGCGCCGTTCTCGGTAACGACATAGGCAACCAGGCCATATTCTGTGGCGTTGGCACGGGCGATCACTTCGTCCTCACTGTCGAACGGCGTGACGGCGGCGACCGGCCCAAAGGTCTCCTCGCGCATGATCAGCGCTTCGTCGCTGACATCGGCCAGCAGCGTCGGCTGGTAGAACAGCGGCCCGGCCTGATGCCGCTTGCCGCCGGTGAGACAGCGCGCGCCACGAGCGATGGCATGGGCGACCTGCTCTTCGACCCTTGCGACGGCACGCTCATGCATCAGCGGCCCGATGTCGATCTTGTCGGTAAGGCCGTTGCCGGTGCGCAGCGCCTCGATACGCCTGGCAAAAGCGGCGCAGAAGCGATCGTAGATCGGGCGCTGGACATAGATGCGGTTGGCGGCGAGGCAGTCCTGGCCGGAGGTGGCGAATTTGGCATCGATGGCGATGCTCACCGCCTTGTCCAGATCGGTATCGGCAAAGACGATCAGCGGCGCGTGGCCCCCAAGCTCCATCACCAGCCGCTTCATCGTCGGCGCGCTTTGCGCCGCGATCAGCCGGCCGATCTCGGTCGAGCCGGTGAAGCTTATGGCGCGAACGCGCGGGTCTTCGCACATGCGGCCGACGATGGTTGCAGCCTTTCCGGTGATGACGTTGAAGACACCGGCGGGGATGCCGGCGCGCTCGCCAAGTTCCGCCAGCGCCAGCGCCGACAGCGGCGTCTCGGATGAAGGATGCGCGACGATGGTGCAGCCGGCGGCAAGGGCGGCCGCCGCCTTGCGGGTCAGCATCGCCGCCGGAAAATTCCAGGGCGTGACGACGCCGACAACGCCGAGCGGCTCTCGTCGCACCATCATTTCCGCTTTGGGCAGATGGCTGGTGACGCTCTCGGCGTTGAGGCGCTTTGCCTCTTCGGCATACCACTCGACGAAGGAGGCGGCGTAGTCGATTTCGCCAAACGATTCCTGCAGCGGCTTGCCCTGTTCCAGTGTCATCAGCAGGGCCAGATCATCCTTGGCTGCAACGATCAGCTCGAACCATTTTCGCAGAATTCTGGACCGCTCCTGCGGCAGCAGTGACCGCCAAGCCGGGAAGGCACGCGCGGCGGCACCGATTGCCCTTGTCGTTTGCTGCGCATCGAGCGCGGCGACAAACGCGACCGTCGCGCCTGTGGCCGGATCGGTGACTTCAAAGCTTTCGGCCGCTTCGCTCGCGGTCCAATGCCCATCGACATAGGCAAGCTCGCGCAGCAGCCGGCGGTCGGAGAGGCGGTCGAGCGCCTCATGGCGATGCGAGCGGGCAAAATGCGCGGACATGGTCGAGGCCTCCCGGTTCGGACGATGCGGGAAGACTATCCGTCACATGCAGACAGAGAGACTGTTTCGACGCCCTGAAGGAGAGAGACTCTCTCTATTGTGCCGTCCCGACAGACATTCTCTCCGGGCTTATGCCGACGCCGGCAGCAGATCGGCTATCGGCAGCACGATTTCGTCCTTCACCGTCTTGGTGACGATGTAGGTGAAGTAGCGGTCGATGCCGATCTCGCGCTCCAGCAGGTCGTCGACCAGCCGCTGATAGGCGTCGATGTCGCGCGTCATCACCTTGACCACATAGTCGACGCCGCCGCCCACCGACCAGCAGGCGACGATTTCGGGGATGTCGCGGATGACGCGTTCGAAGCGGTCGAAATCGGCCTGGCGATGGCTGGCCAGCGTCACCTCCATCAACACGGTGGCGACCGGCGCCACCACGCGCATGGCGATCCTGGCGTGGTAGCCCGAGACGATGCCTGCCTTCTCCAGCTTGCGCAGCCGCATCCAGCACGGCGTCGGCGACAGCCCGACCTGTTCGGCCAGCGCCAGCTTGGTGATGCGCCCGTCGCGCTGGATGGCGTCGAGTATCCTGAGGTCGACCGCGTCGAGTTTCGATGTCATCGGCGTCCGCTTTTTGTCGGCATCACCATGACGGCGCATTATTTCGATTGTCAATTGCACTGATTTCGATCTCTATTAAGTCATGACATTATGGCAACCCGACCCTGCGCTCATCCGCCGGCCAGCCTATCAAACGCTGGCCGACCAGTTCGCCCGCGCCATTCATGACGGGCGGCTGGCCAACGGCGCGCGGCTTCCAACGCATCGAAGGCTGGCAGACGATTTAAAACTGTCGGTGCAGACGGTCAGCCGCGCCTACGAAGAACTGATCCGGCGCGGCCTGATTTCGGGCGAGATCGGCCGTGGCAGCTTTGTCCAGACGCAGCGCCGCGACCCGGAGCCGCCCTATCTGCCGGAGCGCCTCGGCGAGGTCATCGATCTGTCAATCCTGAAGCCGGTCTGCGAGCCGATGCATTTGGAGCGGCTGAAGCAGGCGCTGGGCTGGCTGGCCGAAAACCTGCCATCCAGTTCGGCGTTGTCGTTCCGGCCCAACATGGTGTTCCCGCGTCACCGCGCGGTGGCTGTCGAATGGCTGAAACTGTGTGGGCTCGACACCTCCGCACAGAATATCAGCCTGACCAATGGCGCGACCGCCGGGATGACCGTGGCGCTGATGAGCGTTGCGCCGCCGGGATCGACTGTCGCCACCGAGGCTATCGGCCACCACACGCTGGTGCCGCTGGCGCGCTATCTCGGCTTCAACCTGGAAGGCCTGCCGATCGACGGCAATGGCCTGATCCCGGAGGCGTTGAACGAGGTCTGCCGGCTCACCGACATTCGCGCGGTATTCGTGCAACCGTCGGTGATCAACCCGACGGCGACGCTGATGGACGCTCGGCGGCGCGAAGAGATCGCCGCGGTCGCGCGCAAGCACGACATCGCCATCATCGAGAACGATGTGCTGGGTCCGCTGGTCGAGGACCGGCCGCCGCCGGTCGCCGCCTTTGCGCCGGAGCGCACGCTCTACGTCACTTCCTTCACCAAGATCACCGTACCTGGCCTGCGCATCGGCTATCTCGCGGCGCCCGACCGCTATGTCGCCGCCGTTGCCAACCGGCATCTGGTGTCGAACTGGATGGCGACGCCGCTGGTGGCCGAGATCGCCACCAAATGGGTGACCGACGGCACGGCGATGGAACTCGTTCGCTGGCAGCGCGCGGCATTGCGCCGCCGCCAGGACATCGCAGCCGAGGTGCTGGGCGGGGTTGGTTATCGCGCCAGGCGCGACGGGCTGCATGTCTGGTTGCAACTGCCCGCGGACCGTGCCGAGGAAAGCTTCGTCGCCCAGGCCCGCCTGCAAGGCGTGGCGATCGCGCCCGGCACCTCCTTCCGCATCTCGGATGCGCCCTGGCATCCGGCGGTGCGCATCTCGCTCGGCTCGACCACCGAGGGGGAACTGCGCGCCGGCCTCGGCGTTGTCACCAAGTTGCTGCTTGGCGATCCGGAGCATCTGCTGCTCGCAATCTAAGCGGGAATTGCTCTGGAATCATGCAGTGCCGGAAATATTGTCATGATTTTATTTTCCCAATTGACATGATTTGGCGCGTTCCGCATCGTTAAGGGCACAGGCTTCTCCAGCAGGGGAAATTCATTTGTCCTCACCCATCATCAAGGTCGACGCCATTTCGAAGAGCTTCGGCTCGTTCAAGGTACTGGACGGCCTGTCGATGCAGGTCATGCCCGGCGAGAAGCTGGCGCTGATCGGCCCGTCCGGCTCGGGCAAGACGACGATCCTGCGCATCCTGATGACGCTGGAGAAGATCGACGGCGGCCATATCCAGATCGATGGCGAGCAGCTCTACCACATGGAGCGCAATGGCCAGCTGCTGCCCGCCGACGAGCGGCACCTGACCAAGATGCGGCAGAAGATCGGCATGGTCTTCCAGCTGTTCAATCTGTTTCCGCACAAATGCGTCATGGATAACGTCACGCTGGCGCCGATGCTGACCAAGGGCACGCCTCGCGCCGCCGCTGAAAAGCGGGCCATGGAACTGCTCGACATGGTCGGCATGGCTGACAAGGCGAAGTCGATGCCGGCGCAGCTGTCCGGCGGCCAGAAGCAGCGCGTGGCGATTGCCCGTGCGCTGGCATTGTCGCCGAAGATCATGCTGTTCGACGAGGTGACGTCGGCCCTCGATCCGGAGCTGGTCGAGGAGGTGATGAATGTCATGCGCAAGCTCGCCGCAGAGACCGACATGACCATGCTGCTGGTCACCCACGAGATGGGCTTTGCCCACGACTTCGCCGACCGCGTGCTGTTCTTCGACCGCGGCAAGATCGTCGAAGAGGGCAAACCAGACGAGATTTTCCGCCATCCAAAGCAGGAGCGCACGCAAGGCTTCCTGAAGAAGATCATCGCGGCCGGACATCGTGTCTGACCGCTTTGCGGGGCGGAAGACCGCCCCAGACAAAACCAAGAAGACAACAAAGGAGTTGGGAACAATGAAGAAACTTGGCATTCTGGCCGGCGTCGCCGGTCTCGCACTGACGGCGGTGCTCGCCGCGTCGAGCACCGGTTCGGCCGATGACAGCAAGCTCGAGCAATTGAAGGCGCAGGGCTTTGCCCGCGTCGCGATCGCCAACGAGCCGCCCTATACGGCGGTCGCCGCCGACGGCAAAGTTTCGGGTGCGGCGCCCGACGTGGCGCGCGAGGTCTTCAAGCGTCTCGGTGTTGCCGACATCGTCGCTTCGATCTCCGAATATGGCGCGATGATCCCCGGCCTGCAGGCCGGCCGCTTCGACGTCGTCACCGCCGGCCTGTTCATGAAGCCGGAGCGTTGCGCGGCGGTCGTCTATTCCGAGCCGGTGCTGTGCGACGCCGAGGCGATGCTGGTGAAGAAGGGCAATCCGAAGGGCTTCAAGAGCTACGAGGACGTCGCCAAGGACACGTCAGCCACCATTGGCGCGCCCGGTGGCGGCACGGAGGAGAAGCTGGCGCTCAACGCCGGCGTGCCGCGCGAGCGCGTCATCGTCGTGCCGGACGGCCAGAGCGGCCTGAAGATGCTGCAGGACGGTCGCATCGATGCCTATTCGCTTCCCGTCCTGTCGATCAACGACCTCGTCAAGAAAGCCAACGATCCGAACCTCGAAGTCATCGCCCCGGTGGTCGGCGCGCCGGTCTATTGCGACGGCGCCGCCTTCAAGAAAGGCGATGAGGCCCTGCGCGACGCCTTCGATGTCGAGCTCGCCAAGCTGAAGAAATCCGGCGAGTTCGCCAAGATCGTCGAGCCCTACGGCTTCTCGGCCGCAGCCGCGATGTCGACCACGCGGGACAAGCTCTGCGCGGCGAAGTGATTTTTCCTTCTCCCCGTTCAACGGGGAGAAGGTGGCCCGAAGGGCCGGATGAGGGGCGGCGCCAAGTTCTGTTATGCTAGCGCTGCCCCTCATCTGCCTGCCCGTCCTCCGCAGCAGCTGCGCTGCAGCTTCGGAGGGTGGACTGGCATCTTCTCTCCGTGAACGGGGAGAAGGAAGCTAACCGCCAACGTTGGAACCCGAATGACCCAGTGGTCCGGCTACCTCGGCCTGATATTGCAGGGAGCGCTTGTCACCATCGAGCTGACGCTGATGGGGTCGGTGCTCGCCCTGATCATGGCCTTCCTCGCCGGCATGGGCCGCGTGTCGCGCTTCTTTGCGCTGCGCTGGCTGGCCACCGCCTATATAGAATTCTTCCGCGGCACCTCGATCTTCGTGCAGCTGTTCTTTGCCTATTTCGTGTTGCCGTTGATCGGCCTCGAACTGACCCCCCTGCAGGCGGGTGTGCTGGCGCTGGGCCTCAATGTCGGCGCCTATGCGGCCGAGGTGGTACGCGGCGCCATCCAGTCGGTCGGCCGCGAACAATATGAGGCCTGCATCGCGCTCAACCTCGGCCGCTGGCAAGGCATGCGCCATGTCATCCTGCCGCAGGCGCTGCTGGTCATGCTGCCGACCTTCGGCAACAATGCCATCGAACTGCTCAAGGCGACCTCCGTGGTGTCGCTGATCTCGCTCGCCGATCTCACCTTTCAGGCGCAGGTCGTGCGCTCGCAGACCGGTAACACGCTGGCGCCGTTCACCACCATCCTGATCATCTATTTCGCCCTGGCGCTGATCATCTCCTGGGGCGTGCGTTCATTGGAACGCCGCATGGCGCGCGGCCTCGACGGGGTGCGCGTCTGATGGATTGGGACTGGAACTTCGTCTGGGAGATCCTGCCGACGCTGATCCAGGGCGTGAAGATCACCATCCTGGCAACGCTGCTCGGCTCCGTGCTGGCCGCTGTCGTGGGTCTGGGCATCGCGCTAGCACGACGCTCGCCCAACAAGGCGCTGTCGCGCACCGTTGGTTGGGCGGCCGAATTCATCCGCGGCACGCCGCTTCTGGTGCAGCTCTATTTCATCTTCTACGTGCTGCCGGATTTCGGCATCCTGTTGCCGCCGCTGGTCGCCGGCGTCATCGGGCTCGGCCTGCACTACGGCACCTACACGGCGGAAGTCTATCGCGCCGGCATCGACAACGTGCCGCGCGGCCAGTGGGAGGCGGCCAAGGCCTGCAATCTGAGCGCCACGCAGACCTGGACCAACATCATCATTCCGCAAGCGATCCCACCGATGATCCCGGCGCTGGCCAATTATTTCATCGCGATGTTCAAGGAGACACCGCTGCTATCGGCAATCACCGTGCTGGAGCTGATGAACCAGGCAAAGAGCGTCGCCAACACCTACTATCGCTACATTGAGCCGATCACGCTGGTCGGCGCTTTCTTCCTCGTCATCAGCCTCTTCTCGGTCGTGCTGCTGCGCTGGCTGGAACATCGCTACGGCAAGATCGAAAGGTAATTCTCAAGATGAAACCGCTGCCCGAAATCAGGCTGATGCCGACAAGGCCGGCGCTCGATGCGCGCCCGCTGGAAAAGCGCGTCGGCCTGATCATCCTTGCCACCGACCACACCAGCGAACCGGATTTCCGCCGCATGGTGGCGAGCGAGCGCATCGGCGTCTATGTCGCGCGCATTCCCTACAAGAATCCGACGACGCCGGAAAACCTTCGCAAGATGCAGCCGGAGCTGGCGGCGGGCGCCGCGCTGATCCTGCCAGACGAGCCGCTCGACGCGATCTGCTACTCCTGCACCTCGGCCTCGGTGGTGATTGGCGACGCCGAGATCGAGGCGGCGATCCAGTCTGCCAAGCCGGGTGTTCCTGTGGTCACGCCGCCCATGGCAGGCGTGCGCGGGCTGAAGGCGCTGGGTGCCAAGAAGATCAGCATCCTCACCCCTTACACCGTAGAAACCTCCAGACCGATGGCGACGTATTTCGCCGAGCGCGGCTTTGAGATCGTCAGCTTCACCTGCCTCGGCTTCGAGGACGATCGCGAGATGGCGCGCATTGCGCCGGCAGCGATCGCCGACCTGGCTCGTGAGGCGACGAATGCGCAGGCCGATGCACTGTTCGTGTCCTGCACCGCATTGCGCGGAGCGCTCGCGGTTCCCGGGATGGAACAGGCGATCGACCGCCCGGTCGTCACCAGCAATCAGGCCAGCGCCTGGAATTGTTTGCGGTTGTGTGGCGACGGGACGTCGCATCCCGAATTTGGCCGTCTGATGACGCTGCCTTTGCCGCGCGATTGACGATCATGACGACAGTCACCCTTAACGATATTCGTGCCGCCCGGGAGCGAATTGCCGGCAAAATCGAACGCACGCCGACAGGGTTATCTCACAGCCTTTCCGAACGACTGGGCATCCCCGTCCACCTCAAGCTTGAACACCGCCAGACCACCGGCAGCTTCAAGCTGCGCGGCGCCTCGAATGCCATTGCTTCGCTGAGCGCCGAGGAGAAGGCGCGCGGCGTGGTCGCGGCGTCGACCGGCAATCATGGCCGTGCGCTGGCCCATGCCGCGAAGCTCGAAGGCATGCGTGCGGTGATCTGCATGTCGCGACTGGTGCCGGGCAACAAGCTCGACGAAATCCGTCGGCTTGGCGCGGATGTCCGCATCATCGGCAACAGTCAGGACGAGGCGCAGCAGGAGGTCGAACGGCTGGTGGCGCAGGAGGGACTGGTGATGCTGCCGCCCTTCGACCACCCGGCCATCATCGCAGGGCAAGGCACGCTCGGACTGGAGATGATCGAGCAGGTCCCGGATGCCGCTCTCGTCCTGGTGCAACTCTCCGGTGGTGGACTCGCCTCGGGCATCGCCGCCGCCGTCAAGGGCGTCAGCCCCGGGACAAAAATCATCGGCGTTTCGATGGCGCGTGGTGCTGCGATGAAGGCGAGCCTGGATGCCGGTCGCCCGGTCGAGGTGGAAGAACTGCCGACGCTGGCGGATTCGCTCGGCGGCGGCATCGGTCTCGGCAACCGGCTGACCTTCGCCATGTGCCGCGATCTGCTCGACGACGTCATCCTGCTCAGCGAGGACGAGATCGCCGCCGGCATCCGCCATGCCTATGAACAGGAGCGCGAGATCGTCGAAGGCGCCGGCGCGGTCGGCATCGCCGCGCTGCTTGCCGGGAAGGTCAAGGCGACCGGGCCGGTGGTCGTTCTTCTCTCGGGCCGCAATATCGACATGAACAAGCATCGCAAGATCGTCTGGGGTGACGCAATCGCGGAGCGCGCGGCATGAAAACTCTCCCACGCCGAATTCCCGCCCACCCCCCTCTGTCCTGCCGGACATCTCCCCCGCAAGGGGGGAGATCGGCAGCTTCGATGCGGTCGCTGTTCTTGCTGCGCTGGAGATTGGCGAAGGCAGGAGTGCAGTCCAATCTCCCCCCTTGCGGGGGAGATGGCCGGCAGGCCAGAGGGGGGGGTGACGGAACACTATCCTTCGCAGTGCGCGCCTTCGCGGAGCGCGTCGCATGAGCCGGATGACGATCCTCACCGAGAAGGAACTGCGCACAATCGTGACGCTCGATCTCGACGCGGTCGCCTGCGTCGAAAACGCTTTCCGCGCGCTCGCCACATTGCCGGTGGCGATGCCGCCGATTCTGCGGTTGGACATTCACGAGCAGCGCGGCGAGGTGGATGTGAAGTCCGCCTATGTGCCTGGAATAGACGGTTTCGCCGTCAAGATAAGCTCCGGCTTCTTCGATAATCCGAAGCTCGGTCTGCCCAGCGGGGGCGGCATGATGGTGTTGCTCTCGGCAAGAACCGGTGTGGTCGAGGCGCTGCTGCTGGACAATGGCTATCTCACAGATGTCCGCACCGCTGCTGCCGGCGCCGTCGCGGCGAAGCATCTGTCGCGGCCGGATTCGTCCGTCGCCGCAATCTTCGGCGCCGGCGTGCAAGCCGGGCTGCAACTCGAAGCACTCATGTTGGTGCGGCCGATCGCCGAGGCACGTATCTGGGCGCGCGATGCGGTCAAGGCGCAGACGGCCGCAGGCGCGCTGCGCGAAAAGCTCGGCATTCTCGTGCGCGCCGAGCCGGATGCAGCCAAAGCAACCATCGGCGCCGACATCATCGTCACCACCACGCCGTCGACCGAGCCGCTGATCAAGGCCGGCTTTGTCGTTGCCGGGCAGCACATCACCGCCATGGGCTCGGATGCCGAACACAAGAACGAGATCGCGCCGGCGATCCTGCGCATGGCCGATCTCTATGTCGCCGACAGCGCCAAGCAGACACGGCGTCTGGGAGAACTGCATCACGCCATCGCATCGGGCGTGATGGGAGCCGATGCCGCGGTCACCGAACTCGGCCAGATCATCGCCGGCGAACGGCACGGAAGGCGCTCACCCAGCGATATCACCATTGCCGACCTCACCGGCACCGGCGTGCAGGATACGGCGATCGCCACGCTCGCTCGCGACCGGGCGCGGGCGGCCAATGCCGGAACCATTTTTGAAAGCTGATGCTGGCCGCAAGGCCCAACAAACGAGGACCAAGAACAATGCAACCGAACCTGAAATTCTCGCGCGCCGAATTTGCGGATCGCCTCGCCAAGACGCGGAAAGCCATGGAGGTGAAGGGCGTCGATCTCCTGGTTGTCAGCGACCCCTCCAACATGGCCTGGCTGACCGGCTACGATGGCTGGTCGTTCTATGTGCACCAAGCAGTGATTGTGCCCCCATCGGGCGAGCCGGTCTGGTACGGCCGCGGCCAGGATGCCAATGGCGCCAAGCGCACCGCCTATCTCGCGCATGACAACATCGTCGGCTATGCCGACCACTACGTGCAGTCGACCGAGCGCCACCCGATGGATTTTTTGGCCAGCGTGCTTAGTGATCGCGGCTGGGGCAAGCTGACCATCGGCGTCGAGATGGACAATTACTGGTTCTCGGCTGCCGCCTTCGCCGCGTTGCAGAAGCACCTGCCCAACGCCCGCTTCGTCGACGCGACAGCGCTGGTCAACTGGCAGCGCGCGGTGAAGAGCCCGACTGAAATCGACTATATGCGCAAGGCGGCCCGCATCGTCGAAGCCATGCACCAGCGCATCGTCGACAAGATCCAGGTCGGCATGCGCAAATGCGATCTGGTCGCCGAGATCTACGATGCCGGCACGCGCGGCGTCGACGGCATCGGCGGCGACTATCCGGCGATCGTGCCGCTGCTGCCGTCGGGCGCCGACGCCTCGGCGCCGCATCTCACCTGGGACGACCAGCCGATGAAGTCGGGCGAGGGCACCTTCTTCGAGATCGCCGGCTGCTACAGCCGCTACCATTGCCCGCTGTCGCGCACCGTCTTTCTCGGCAAGCCGACGCAGGAATTCCTAGATGCCGAGAAGGCGACGCTGGAAGGCATGGAGGCGGGGCTTGCGGCGGCAAAGCCCGGCAATGCCTGTGAGGACATCGCCAACGCCTTTTTCGCCGTGTTGAAGAAATACGGCATCGTCAAGGACAACCGCACAGGCTACTCGATCGGCCTGTCCTATCCGCCGGATTGGGGCGAGCGCACCATGAGCCTGCGCCCCGGCGACCGCACCGAACTCAAGCCCGGCATGACCTTCCATTTCATGACCGGCCTGTGGCTGGAGACGATGGGACTGGAAATCACCGAATCCATCCTGATCACCGAAACCGGTGTAGAGTGCCTCGCCAATGTACCGCGCAAACTGGTGGTGAAGAATTGAGCCCGATGCCTAGCCTCCGCCCATCTCCGATCGCGCCGACCGTCGATTTCGACAAGGACGGCGTGCAACATGGTTTCCTGCGCCTGCCCTACAGCCGCGACGACTCGGCCTGGGGTTCGGTGATGATCCCGATCTGCGTCATCCGCAACGGCAAGGGACAGGCCGCGCTGCTCACCGGCGGCAATCATGGCGACGAGTATGAGGGGCCGCTGGCGCTCTACGATCTCGCCCGCACGCTCGATCCCAAACAGGTCAGCGGCACGGTGATCATCGTGCCGGCGATGAACTATCCGGCCTTCCGCGCCGGCACGCGGACGTCGCCGATCGACAAGGGCAATATGAACCGCAGCTTTCCCGGCCGTCCCGACGGCACGGTGACCGAGAAGATCGCCGACTACTTTCAACGCGAACTGCTGCCGCGCGCCGACCTCGTCTTCGATTTCCACTCCGGCGGCAGGACGCTGGATTTCGTGCCCTTCTGTGCCGCCCACACGGTGCCCGACAAGGCGCTGGAGCAGAAAGCCTTCGACGCGGTCGCCGCGTTCTCGGCCCCGTTCTCGATGCGCATGATCGAGATTGACTCCGTCGGCATGTATGACACGGCGGCCGAGGAAATGGGCAAGGTCTTCGTCAGCACCGAGCTTGGCGGCGGCGGCACCTCGCGTGCCCAGACCGTGCGGATCGCGCGGCGCGGCATCAGCAATGTGCTGCGCCATGCCGGTATCCTTGATGGTGCGGTCGAGAAGGGCAGAACTCAGTGGCTCGACATGCCGTCAGGCGATTGTTTCTCCTTCGCCGAGGACGACGGCATGATCGAGACCATGGTCGATCTCGGCGAGCCTGTGAAAGAAGGCGCGGTGCTGGCGCGCATCCATTCCACCGGCCGCACTGGCATCGCCCCGCAGGAGATCAAGGCAAAAATGTCCGGCATGCTGGCTGCGCGGCATTTCCCCGGCCTGGTCAAAGCCGGTGACTGCGCGGCCGTCCTGGCCGTTTTGGTTTCATCGTGATTTCGCATAGAACGCCGCGCGAATATCAGTCGGTCTGGATCCAGACCGACTTGGTCTCCAGATACTCGTGCAGATGCTCGATGCCGCCCTCGCGGCCATAACCCGACATCTTCATGCCGCCGAACGGCACCGCCGGGTCGATGGCATGGTACATGTTGACCCAGACCGAGCCGGCCTTGACCCGGCGCGCAAGCTTGTGCGCGGTGCCCAGATGCGTGGTGAAGATGCCGGCGGCCAGGCCATAGGGCGTCGCATTGGCACGCGCCACCGCTTCGTCGAGCGTGTCGAAGGGCATCGCCGAAATGACCGGGCCGAAAATCTCCTCGCGCGCGATGGTCATCTGGTCCGACACGGCGCCGAAGACCGTCGGCGCAATGAAGTTGCCGCCATCGTAGAGCTCGCCGGTCAGCCGCGAGCCACCGGCGACCAGTTCGGCGCCTTCGTCGCTGCCGGCCCTGATATAGCCCTCCACCTTGCCTGCCTGCTTGGCATTGATGAGCGGTCCGATTTCCGTCTCTGCCTCGATGCCATGGCCGATCCGCAGTCTGCCGGCGAAATCGGCGAGCCGGCGGACGAACTCGTCATGGATTTCGCGCGCCACGAACAGCCGCGAGCCGGCAATGCAGATCTGGCCCGAATGCACGAACACCGCCATCGCCGCGATCGGAACAGCCTTGTCGATGTCGGCGTCGCGGCAGACGATGATCGGCGACTTGCCGCCGAGCTCCAGTGAAACGCGTTTGAGGTTGGCCACGGCTGCCCGCGCGATGGCCTGGCCGGTCAGCGTCGATCCGGTGAAAACGATCTTGTTGACGTCTGGATGTTCGGCGAGCCGCGCACCGGCTTCGGCCCCGGTGCCGGTGACGACGTTGACGACGCCGTCGGGCACGCCGGCTTCCTGCATCAGTTGCGCGATCAGCAGCGGCGTCAGCGACGCATCCTCGGACGGTTTCAGCACGATGGTGCAGCCTGTCGCCAGCGCCGGCGCGATCTTCCAGATCGAGGCGGCGGTCGGCGCGTTCCAGGGAATGATCGCACCAACGACGCCCACCGGCTCGCGCCGGGTGAAGGTGACGATCTCGCCGGGAATCGAATTGTCGATCGCCTCGCCATGCAGCGCCGTCGCCATGCCGGCATAGAAGCGCAGCATGCCGATGACGCGGCGCCGGTTGGAGAGCGTGCGCGTGATCGGCAGTCCCATATCGAGCGTGTCGGAAACGCTGAGCTCTTCCCAATGCGTCTCGAACAGATCGGCGATCCTGAGCAGCACGCACTGCCGCTCGTAGGGCGAGAATTTGGACCATGGGCCTTCGAAGGCCGCGCGCGCGGCGGCCACCGCCGAGTCGATATCGGCAGCCCCGCCGCGCGGCACTGTCGCCAGCACCTCGCCTGTTGCCGGATTGAGTGCCTGCATGCCCTGGCCGGACTGCGCGGCGACCCACTTGCCGCCAATGAACATCGGTCGGAATTCGCCATGGTACAACGCCGTGGCCTTCGCCTTCGGGTCGAAGTTCAGCGTCATCTCTTCCTCCTCGCAATTCCTTGGCGACTATTACTCCCGCCGCCGACCTCAAACAAGGAAAGCTAAAGGGCGCTCAGATAACCAGGTTGTGCGGGTGACTTCCGATCGCGCCAGCAACAAGAAACAGACAGCCGCTAGAGCATGGTCCCGAAAAGTGGAAACCGGCTTTCGGAAAAGATTGTGCTTCGACAAATGGCATCTAGAAAAATCATCGCGAGTTGTCGGAGCGCGTCGCTAAAAGCTCAATGAGGCAAGCCGATCATTGCCCACGGCGACCGTGATGCCGGCATTGCAGACGAGAGCGCAACAGGCAGTCGCCAGCCGCCACCCAGCGCTCACCCGTGGCCGGATCGATCGTGGCCGTTCCAGCCGGCTTCACCGTGACAGAGGTTTCGCGCGCCGCTTCGCTGCAATCGCTGTTGGATGACTGCTCGCGGAAGCAAGATCGGTCGAGCGGCCTCGCGACGTGCAAACATTGGCAGGATTGATCCGCAACCGACGGTGCCTGGCATCGATCGAGCACGCCGGTCCGTCACTCCGGAAGGCCGGCCTTTCGGAAGCCATCGACGAAATGGTCGAGCGTGGCAGTGTCGCGGAACGGCTCCGTCTCGACCCAGTGACGGGTGGTGAAATGTGGGTTCGCGACGAGGAACAGGTCGACCTCGGCGCGCGCCTCGTCGATCCGGCCGAGTTGCGCAAGGCTTGCCGCAAGGAAACGGCGCGAGCTTGTCCGATACGTCTCGTCCCGGCGCGTCGTCTCGACGGCGGCTTCATAGTCGCGCGCCGCATATTGCGCCTGGCCGAGCGTCAGATAGTACCAGCTTGCCGGAAACGGGTTCAGCCGGAACGCCTTGCTGATATAGTCGAGGCCCTCCTCGACGCGCCCGGCCAGGACCGCGATGTCGGACAATGTCGCCCAGGCATCGGCCTCGTTCGGGTCGAGCTCGAACGCCTTGGCAAATCCCACATCCGCTTCGTCGAATCTGCGCTCATAGGCAAGCAGGTTGGCAAGCACCCAGTGGCAGCCGGCATCGTTGGGATCGATCGCCACAGCCTTGCGCGCCAGTTCCAGGGCAAGGCCGCGGGCAGGCTCAATGGGCTCTCCCCAATGCACCCATCCCATCCAGTGGTTCATGGCAAGCCAGCGATAGGCTTCGGCATAGTCCGGATCGAGCGCAAGCGCGCGCGTCAGCAACAGATGCGCTTCGCGCGCCGTCTCCGGCGAGACGTCGATCAGGTTGCGGGCCCGCACGCACAGATCGTAGGCCTCGAGATTTCGGGGCCGATTGCGCGGCAGCGGCGCGCGCAGCCGGCCAAGCAGCGCCTCGACGATCTTGGCCGTCACCTCGTCCTGAACGGCAAAGATATCTTCCAGGCCGCGATCGAAGCGGTCTGCCCATAAATGCTCGCCGCTCAGCGCGTCGACCAGCTGGGCGTTGATGCGCACGCGCCCGGCGGCGCGTCTGGCGCTGCCCTCCAAGAGATAGCGCACGCCAAGTTCCCTGGCGACCTCGCGCACATCCACCGCCTTGCCCTTGTAGGCAAAGGTCGAGTTGCGCGCGATGACGAACAGGCCGCCGATCCTCGACAGGTCGGTGATCAGGTCTTCGGTCAACCCGTCGGCGAAGGCTTCCTGCTCGGGGTCGTTGCTGAAATTGGCAAAGGGCAGCACGGCTATCGACGGTTTGGCAGGCAGCGGCAAAGCCTGTCGCTTCTCGTCGCCGAGCTGTTCGATGGCGCCGGTGAAGCGATAGCCGACGCGCGGAACGGTCGATATCCATTCTCCGCCGTTCGTGGCCGGACCCAGCAGCTTGCGCAATTGCGCAATCTGGACGGTGAGGTTGCCTTCCTCAACGGCGGTGCCTGGCCATGCCGCATCCATCAACTCGGCCTTGGCCACGATCTCGCCGGGCCGGGCGACGAGCGCCGCCAGCAGCTGCAGTCCGCGGTGGCCGGCGGCTACGGGAACTTGGTCCCGAAGGAGCGTTCCCGCACCCGGATCAAGCACGAACGGACCAAAGGCAAAGCGCGATCCCTGCATAACGCGCATCTATAGAGCAATTCCAGGAAAGGTGTGAAGGCGGTTTTCCCACGGGAAAGCGCGGCGGAGCGCTTCACGGACGTATGGCGTCAAAACAAAGAGTTGAGCACCTCGCCGTTTCCATGAAACGGCGAGGTGCTCTAGCCGGTTTGGAACTTTTGAGAACTATTTGGCTGCGCTTAATTACGGCGCCGTCCGCATGCGGCAGAGTTCAACCTCTTGCAAGCCGAGGGCTGTCGCTCCTCAAACCGAATGGAGGTTGCCATGAACGATACCCTTGCTTCTGCTCGTGCAGCCTTGCCGGAAAAGGCGGTGTCATCGGGCCGGCGTCCGACGGGCCCGCGGGGCATGATCGCGGCCTGGCGCGAGCGGATACGCTTTCGCTGGGACCTCAAGCAGATGGCGGAGGCCAATCCGCACCTGATCGACGATATCGGTCTGACCAGACGCCAGCTCGAGGCCGAAATCGTCAAACGCTTCTGGCAAGTGTGAGCTGATGTCGCGGATAAGACCCGCCCGCCTGTTTGGGCGTACCGCGGCGTTTTGCCGGCATTTGCACTTGCCGGAACGTGCCGATCCTGCTTCGAAGTCGGCATGAGCGCCGAAGACGCGACGTCACCGCCGGAGAACCACATCGCATGGGCCGCGATGGCCGGCATCATCGCGACAGTTACGGTGTTCGCCATAGCACAGGGGCTGACGTATCCGCTGCTCAGCTTCATCCTGGAACGGCAAGGGACGACACCGGGCCTCATCGGCCTCTCGGCCGCGATGACGCCTCTGGGTTTCATTATATCGTCGCTCTTCACGCCGGCGCTGGTCCGGCGGGTGGGCGCGGCGCGCTTTGCGGTTGTGTGTTCGATCCTGGCAGCAACCGTCCTGATCGCGATTGCCTGGACGCAGGATGTATGGGCCTGGATGCCGTTGCGCTTCCTGCTCGGCTTCTTTGCCAATCCGCTTTACGTGATCAGTGAAACCTGGCTGGTCTCGATCACACCCGCCGCACGCCGAGGCCGCATCATGGGCCTATACTCCTCCATCGTTTCCGCCGGCTTTGGCCTCGGCCCGCTGTCGCTAGGCTTGGTCGGCACGCAAGGATGGCCACCCTTCATCATCGGCAGCGCGGCCTTCCTTGTCTGCGGCCTGATCGTGCTTGCCGTCGCGCCACGCCTGCCCGACATGCCGCGTGAGGGCGAAGCGGTGTCGGTCGGCGGCTTCTTCGCGCTGGCGCCGCTGCTCTTGTTCGCAGTCTTCACGGCTGCCGCCTTCGAGCAAGTCCTGCTTTCGCTGTTCGCGGTCTATGGTGCCGCGCTCGGCAGCACTGAGCAGCGCATCGCTTCGCTCATCACCTGTTTCATCGCCGGCAATGCCGTGCTGCAGGTCGTGCTTGGGCGCGCCGCCGAACGGTTTGGCTCGAAGCCGATGATGCTGTTCTGTGTCCTGGCTTGCCTGGCCGGTTGTTTGCTGTTGCCGTTGCTCTTCGCTACATGGCTTGTCTGGCCGCTCTTCTTCGTCTGGGGCGGGGTCTCGTTCGGGATCTACACGCTGTCGCTGATCCAGCTCGGCGAGCGTTTCACCGGTCAAGCCTTGATCGCCGGCAATGCCGCCTTCGCGTTCGTATGGGGGGTAGGCGGCATCGTCGGCTCACCCGTGGCCGGGCTGGCGATGCAACTGACCGGACATCAGGGACTGCCATTGTCGCTTGGCCTGCTGTGCTGCGTGCTGGTGGTGTTTCTGCTGGCGGAGTTACGGCGGGTTGACCGCGTTCAGGCGTAAGGCGTGCCTGCCATTGCGGCCTTCAGGCCGATGCTGCCCTTGTCGACAATAGCGAGAAAGGCCGGACCCGCCTCGTCGCCGTCCTGGGTTTCTCGAAGCGTCCGATCCGCCTCGATGAACGCCACGGCCGCCAGGCGGGTGTCGGGGTCTGCAGCTTACGCCCGCCGCCTTCGGATAGTGCCACCATTAGGATATCCCAGCTCGTCGCGTTCGCTCTCGCTCGCGCCGACGCCGGCCCAGTCCGGACCAGCAATGTCTTCAGCTGCCATGTCTTCAAACCTCGATGTCAGGCGAAAACGCGGCCGCCGTAGAAACTCGGCGGCCGCCAATGGCGACGCTATATTCGCCCGAGAACAACCAGAATGATCACGATGATCAGCACCAGCCCGAGGCCACCGCCGCCATAGTAACCAGTGCCGTAGAACGGGCCGCCGCCGAGGCCGCTGAAGCCGCCGAGCAACGCGATGATCAGGATGATAATAAGAATGGTACCCAGGCCCATATGCCGTCTCCTTCGCTGCCGCGCCGTTCACGGCGCGGCTCGAAGAACTAAACTCCCAGCAAGCCTTCCTGTTCCCCGGCGATTTTCATCCGACGGCTAAGGAACGAAAGCCATCATGACGGCGTTTGCTGAGGTTCAGGCGCAAGCTGCGCGTGCCATCGCGCGCGCTGGGCGGCGCGTAGAATTCAGAATTTAGGCGGGATCGCCCTCAAGGCGACCGGCGGCTCGTCCACCCGAACGCGCCGGCAGGCGTGACGCCGGGCTTACGCTGGAAGGCGAGATGAAACGTGTCGGCATCTGAAAGCCGAATTGGTCGACGACGAGTTTTGGCCCCGCACCATTTCCAGTCGAGCCGAACCGGCAGCAGCTCACGTCGCCTTGCCGGCCGGCGCGCCTATGTCTTCCTCGGCAATATCGTCGAACGATGCGTAGTTCATGTTGTAGAGCCTGGCATAGAGGCCCTTGGCCGCCATCAGCTGCTCGTGGTTGCCGCTTTCGACGATCTCGCCGTTCTGTAGAACGATGATGCGATCGGCGCCGCGTATGGTCGCCAGCCGGTGCGCGATGACCAGCCCGGTGCGGCCTTCCAGCAGCGTGACCAGCGCTTTCTGGATCAGCATCTCGGTGTAGGAATCGATGCTCGCCGTGGCCTCGTCGAGCACCAGGATTTTCGCATCGGCGACCAGTGCGCGTGCAAAACTGATCAGCTGACGCTGGCCGAGCGAGAGATTGCCGCCGCGCTGTTCGAGCTCGGTGTCGTAGCCATCGGGCAGATGCTCGATGAAGTCGTGCGCGCCGACGGCCTGCGCCGCGCGCACCACCTCCTCGCGGGTAGCCGATGTCTTGTGGTAGCGGATGTTCTCCAGCACCGTGCCGGAAAACAGGAATGGCTCCTGCAACACCATCGCCACCTGGTCGCCGAGCGAATCCTGCGTCACGTCGCGCACGTCGTGGCCGCCGACCCGCACCTCGCCCGACCAGACATCATAGAAGCGGTGCACCAGCGCCATGCAGCTCGACTTGCCCGAACCGGTCGGGCCGACAAGCGCAACCGTCTCGCCCGGATTGACGCGGAAGGAGATGTTTTTCAGCACCGGCTGGTTCTGCCGGTAGCCGAAGGTGACGTTCCTGAACTCGACCGAACCGTCCATGTCGCGCGTCAGCGCCACCGCGCCTTGTTTGTCGCTAACGTCGACCGGCACGTCCAGCACTTCGGAGATGCGTTGGCCCGACGCCATGGCGCGCTGCATGACACTGTACTGCATGGTGAGCGAGCGGATCGGGTCGAAGAAGCGCTGGATGTAGAACAGGAACGCCACCATGACGCCGATGTCGAGGCTGTGCGACAGCACCATCGAACCGCCGACGACGATGACCGTCGCCATCGCAATGCCGGTCAGCGTGTCGACGATCGGCACCATCACCTGCGCATATTTGGCCGAGGTCAGGTGAGCCCTGAGATTGGCCAGCACCTTCTCGTCATAGAGGTCGAAATTGACGTGCTGGCGTTCGAGACTCTGCACAGTGCGCACGCCATGGATGCCTTCCGCCAGCGCCCCATTGGCAATCGAATTGGTTTCGTGCGCGGCCATGAAGGCGACCTTGGCGCGCGGCAGCCAGAACAGGCGCACGATGAACAGCGCCGGCATGGTCGACAGCGTCAACAGGCCGAGACGAAAATCGAGCCACAAAAGCACGCTGACAATGCCGAAAAGAAGCACGATGTCGCCCACCGACATGACCGATGTCTCGAGGAATTCCTGCATCGAATTGACGTCGCCCTGCAGGCGCGACATCAGCCGGCCCACCTCGGTCTTGTCCATGAAGCTCAGCGAGACGCGCTGCAGATGGCTGAACATGGCGCGGCGCAAATCCGACAGCACATTCTCGGCCACCTTGCCGACGACGCTTTCCTGGATATAGCTGGCGGCATAGTTGATCAGGATGATCAGGGCGAAGGCACCGATCGCCCAGTTCATGACGGAGCTGTCGGCCTTGCCCGCCGCCATGCCGTGGTCGATGGCGTAACGGATGACCAGCGGGATCGCCAATTGCGTCAGAGTGAACACCAAAACGGCGGCGACCGAGATGAAGATCCGGCCCTGATACGGTCTCACGAAGCTCCAGATGCGGCGCACGATGCGCGGATCGTAGACCTTGCCGAAGACCTCTTCCTCGTCGCGGTGCGAACCGACGACGGCCCTTGTGGGCCGCCGGCTGGTGTCTTCCTTCTGGTCGTCGTTCTGTGTCGACATCATGCGGCTCCCACCGCCACCGGCAAATCGTCGTCCGGCCGCAGCTGCAGGTCGTAAAGCGCGCGGTAGCGTCCACCCAGCGCCAACAATTCCTGGTGCGTGCCGCGCTCGGAGATGCGGCCATTCTCGACGAACAGGATCTGGTCGGCATGCATCAGCGAGCTCAGCCGGTGCGAGATGATCAGCGTCACGCGGTCCTTGGCGAAGCGCTTCATCGCGGTGCGGATTCGCTGCTCGGTGCCGGCGTCGACAGCCGCGGTGGAATCGTCGAAGACCAGCACCGAAGGCCGCAGCATCAGGGTGCGGGCGATGGTCAGGCGCTGCCGCTGGCCGCCGGAAAGCGATGAGCCGCGCTCGCCCACGACCGTGGTGTAGCCGGCCGGAAGCCCGATGATGTAATTGTGCAACTGGGCGTATTCAGCCGCCTGCCCGATGCGGGTCTCGCGCGCCCAGGGATTTCCATAGGCGATGTTGTTTTCGATCGAGGTGGTGAACAGGAAGGCGTCCTGCTGCACGACGCCGACCGCCTTGCGCAACGATTGCAGCGTGACCTCGCGTATATCCTGCCCGTCGATGGTGATCGCGCCTGACGTCACATCGTAGAAGCGCGGGATCAGATGCGCGATGGTCGACTTGCCGCTGCCAGGCGGGCCGACAATGCCGACGGTCTCGCCGGACCTGGCCTCGAAGGAAATGCCCGACAGCGCCGGCCGGCCGCCGGCGCCCGCGTAGCGGAAGCCGACATTGTCGAAGCGCAGCAAGCCTTCGGTGACCACGAGATCCTTGGCATCAGGCGCATCCTCGATGTCAAGTTCGGCGTCAAGCAGTTCGAACAGCCTTGTGCCGCAGGTCGAGGCGCGGGCGAACGAGTTGACCATCAGCCCGAGCTGGCGCACCGGCATCTGCAGGATGGTCATGAAGGTGAGGAACTGCGCCAGCGTGCCTACGCTGATCTGGCCCGCGATCACCTTCTGGCCACCGAACCACAGCACCAGGCCCATGGCCGCCAGGAAGGAAAAATTCATGGCGCTGGTGTTAGAGACGCGGATGTCGACGCGCTGGTCGGCAAGCTCCAGCGCCGACTTCTTGGCGCGGTCGAATTTTTCCAGCTCATGCCGCTGCGCCGCAAAGGCGCGCACGACGCGGATTCCGCCGAGGTTCTCGTCCATCACCCGGCTCAGCACTGACAGCCGCTCCTGCAGCGTCAGCCAGGTGCTGCGCAGCCTGAGCTGTGTGACCGAGGAGCGCCAGGCGACGAACGGCACGAAACTCAGACTGAGCAGCCCGAGCTCGAGATCGGTGCTGATCAGGAGATAGGAGCCGACGCCGATCAGCACGCCGAGCAGCACCACGCGCAATATGCCGGTGGAAAAGAACATGCGCACGCCGTCGAGGTCGAGCAGGCCAAGCGTAATCAGGTCGCCGGTATGCACCCGGTCATGGAAGGAGAAGCTCAGCCGCTGGATCTTCTCGTAGAAGGCCAGGCGCAGCTCATAGCCGGTGCGGTGGCCAACGGCCTCGCCATAATAATTCTGCGCCATGGTGAAGAGGCCGCGCAGAATGCTGACGACGAGCAAGGTGATCGCCGTCGTCCACAGCGCCTGCTCAGCCGCCGCGCCGCCGCCTCCAGCCATCACGCCTTGCGCCTGGTCGATGGCGTGGCCGAGCAGGCGCGGGATGAACAGCTGCAGCGTCGCGGCAATGAAGGTCGAGGCGATGGTGATCGCAACTTGCCAAGGATGGCGCAGCGTCATGCGCACGATGCGCAGCAGCGTGCTGAGGCCCTTGCCCCAGGACGCCTCCGCCACATGGGCAAACGATTTGCCGCGCATCGCTGCGCCGCGGGTTGCATCCATTGCCAAGGAAAATACCCAATCCGATCCGGACATTAGCCCAGACGAATGAAAACAGACTCAGTTTCAGATACCGCGATGGTACGCCTCGATTTTGACCGTTCAAGGGCCAATGGCGGTATCGCACTGTGCCTGAAATGAAAGTGAATACTCGGCATCGGCCCAGCTGGATTTGCCTGTGGGGTAGTCATGCCTTCACCAGGCTGATCGCACGTTTGGCTGCTCCATGCTCTACTCGCGACTCTCAGGTGGTTGATAGCAGTCCTTCAATTTTCCCCGATTTCTTCGCTATTTCTTCTTCGTATACTTTCCCCGCATGACGACGTGTGTCAGTATTTATTGTCGCTGGGGGCGATAACGTGTCACGCATTTTCATCAGCCATTCGAGCCGCAACAATGCCGAGGCGCGTGCCATACGCGACTGGCTGATTTCCAATGGCTGGGACGACTATTTCCTCGATCTGGACCCGGAGCGCGGCATTGTCGCCGGCCAGCGCTGGGAGCGCGCACTGCACGAGGCGGCCAATCGCTGCCAGGCGGTGCTGTTCCTGGTCAGCGCGGCATGGTTGGATCTGAATGGTGCGAGAAGGAGTTGATGCTCGCCCACAAGCTCGACAAGCCGATGTTCGGCGTCATTATCGATGACAAGGTGTCGATCGCCTCGCTGCCGCCCAAGCTGAAGGATTTTTGGCAGGCCAATGAGAATTGGTATAAAATTGCCTCCGACCGATCTCGGTCGGTAGTAATCCGGCGTGCCAACGGAGGTGTTCGGGAGGTTGGAACGGGTTTTATAATGAAAGGCTCTGATGTCATTGAGGGCTATGGTTCGGGGACTGTTATTGTAACGTGCGCTCACGTTGTTAAGGGAGTTGAATTAGTTGATGCATACTTGCCAAGCGTAGATGAAAGTAATGATGTAAAAATCGAAAGTATAGTTTTTCAGTCTCCGGCAAGTGATCTAGATATATATCAATTTTACCTATAGGGCATGGCTTGCTGTTTGGAGCCGTAGCCATAGATGATGTAACGCCAGACAGAGAAGCTTCAGTTTCATTCGCGCCGGCAATGGACACTGATGGAAATTCGTAAAAAACGTCTCTGGCCATGGCCGGATATTGTGGGTGTTGAGCCTTCCAGGCAAGGATATGGTCCATGACATACCCCTCAACTTAACCCGGGACAATTTCTCCGGAAGCCGTGTTGCCGCGAACCAGCTGCGAGCAAGCGCAGTGCCGGCAGGAGACGTACTGCGCTGCTTCAGATCGAGGGATATCTCGCAGCCCCTATGATTTCATTGCGGCTGACGGGCCGGCGGCGGACCGAATGACACAGGCAAGAGAGCCGTAGGGACGGGGAACAAGACAATGGACGACTACAAGGAACTCATCGAACAGGCAATTTCGGCCAATCGCAGGTATGATCTGAGGGAACTGCGAGAACTCTGCGAGCGGCTGGGGATGGCCCTGCCGGAGCCTTCGGACAGCGCGGGGGCGCTTGGCGCGGCGCTGATGAAAGAACTTCGGCGCAACCGCAGGTACGACCAGATACAGATGCTGGGCGAGGCGTTCATCAAGGCCGGTTACTGCACGCCGCGTATCTGGACCATCTATGCGCAAGCCCTGGTCGACCGCGGCAATCAGGTGGCCGCAATCGGCATTCTGGGAAATCTTGCTTTGGAGGCCTCGGCCGAGGAGTTCGCCAAGGAAGCGTCGGAGATTCACGGCATACGCGGGAGGGCATGGAAGGACATTGCCTATGAGGCGATAGGACAAAAGCGCCTCGATGTAGCAAAGAGAGCATTAAAGAGCTCCTACGAGTGCTACTCGAAAGGATTGGAAACCAATCCCGACGATGTCGGAATGCTGGCATGGCACGGGACGCAGATCGTTGCCGTGGCACACCTCGCTGAAAGCCACGAGCTGCGCCATGATTTCGGCTCGAAGACCGAGCTTGCCAAAAATATTCTGAAACGCATGGCAGCTGACTATCGCGGCGACGGCAACGATGACCCGTGGATCCCCACAGCGGCAGGCGAGATGTGCGTAGCGCTTCAGGACTATGCAGGGGCGCGTGATTGGTATCAAAAGGCGATCGGGTCCGAGCGCACCGACAATTTCACCCTTGCCAGCGCGCATCGGCAGCTTTCGCAAATATGGCGCATTGGCGAGATCGAGGAAGGCGCCATAATCGGAGGCCTCATTCTGGACGCTCTCGTGGAGATGGGGGGAGGCTTCCATTTGACGAAAGGCAATGCCGACCAGCTTCAGGCCCTGATCGGCACAACGCCCCCGGTCTCACTCGTGGCGCTACGATTTGCGATGAAGTCGGCTGAATCGATCGCGATGATTCGTTCCGGCTTTGCCCCCCTTGGCACGGGCTTCCTCGTCTCCGCGGCCGACATTGGGCTCGACCCCGCAATCGGGCAGGTCGTGATAACCAACGCTCACGTGGTCAGCGATCCATCGCAGAGCGGGGCCGCATTGCCGGGAGATGTTCAGGTCACGTTCCAGCTTCAGCCCGGCAACAAGGTTTACACGGTGGCGAAGATTGTGAAGTGTCTTTCCGTAGGAACTCACGATTGCAGCGTGTTGAAGCTCAACAAAGACGTATCCGACATCGAACCTTTGGAAGTGGTGGATTTGCCGTTGGTGATGCCGCCCGATCCAACCGCGGTCGTTATTGGCCATCCGTTGGGGCAGGAAATTTCTTTTTCGTTCCTCGACGGCCGGCTTGTGGCGTTCGAGCCTCTGGCGGAAGCAAAGCCGCAGCGCATGCACTATCGATCGCCGACCGACAATGGCAGCTCAGGCAGCCCGGTGTTCAATCGCAATTGGAAAGTGGTGGGCATCCATCACAAATATGTCGAGAACGCATCGCCGCTAGACGGCAAGGCGGGGGTTTATTCTGCCAATGAAGGCATCTCCATGGGATCGATCTGCCGGGCTTTCAAAGCTGGCCTGGGATAAGCGATCCGGTTGTCATGCCGTTGCGCGAATCCTGCCTCGGTTTGTGTAGAACAAAGCGGCTCCATTGTGAGGAGACAATCCGGGCTTCACTCGGCACGTTACTTCACGAAATCGGGACGGACGTTGGCTGTCGTGGCGCTCGGTGGCGGTTCGACGCTGTGCTGAGCCTCAGTTGCGGCCAATATGATCGGCTGTGGGACCGAGCGCCGTGAGCAGCGCCTTGCCGCTTGCCAGCCTTGCATTCTGGTGCGGGGCGCGCAGGTTCAGCCAGCGTTTGTCGCCGGAGCGCACCGCCAGCACGGCCTTCATTGCCGGGATCAGGCCTGCATCCTGGATCACCTTGCGGAACGCCCCGATCGCGGCGTCCGCTTCCGTGACGTCTTGGCCAGCGATCGTCGCGTCGTAGAGGTCGCGGATGGCCGCAGCGTTGAGATTGACGGTCGCGGAGATACAGCCCGCAGCACCACTGGCGAGCCCCTTGGTCAGTTGCGCCTCCGAGCTGGGGAACACCGCGACGTCGGGTGCGGCGGCAATCACCGCCGCCGTGTTGTTCCAGTCGCCGGCGCTATCCTTGTAGGCGACGACCGTCTCTGGAAACGCCGCGCTCAACCGGGCGGTCAGGGCAGGGCTTACCGGCACGCCGGAGTTCTGCGGGATGTGGTAGAGGATCATCTTCAGCGCCGGGTTGGCCACCCTTTCGATCAGCTCGCTGTAGTAGCGCGCCTGGCCATCGTCCCCGGCGGCCGTGTAGAAGAACGATGGCAGCACCATCACGGCGGCGCAGCCGAGGCCGACCGCGTGCTTCGACAGTTCGACGGTTTCGGGCAGTGCGGTGACGCCGGTGCCGGGCATCATGCGCCCCGGCGAAATGCCTGATGCAACCAGCCATTCCAGCGCCTGCATGCGCTCGTCGAGCGAGAGCGACAGTGCCTCGCCCGTGGTGCCGAACGGCGACAGCAAATGGGCGCCCTGGCCCAGCACCCATTTGGCATGTGAGATCCACAGTTCATGGGCAATGCGGCCATCGTTCTCGAACGGCGTCAGGATCGGGGCGATGGTTCCTTGCGGGCGGGGCATGTCGGTCCTTCCATCGGTGCTGGAAATCAGCTTGGCATAGAGCATACGTGCGATGCGATCTGCCAGAGGCGATCTCTTGGGCCACCGCGCCGGCCGTGGGAAAACTTGCGGGTCATTGCCGCGAAATTCTGGCCCCTTGGTCTGCCGCAACCAGATGACGCCGGCGTCAATGGGTTGCAAATGGACCGGGGTTGCAAATGGACCAGGGTTGCAAATGGACCGGCCAAGCCCGAAATATCGGACTGAGACCAGATCCGGAAACGGCATGCACCCACGATTGCTCAAGACCTTCCTCGCCGTGGCGCGGCACCGCAACATCACCCGCGCAGCGCGGGAGGTTCATCTGGCGCAGTCGAGCGTCAGCGACCAGATCCAGTCGCTGGAAAGCGAACTTGGTATCGTCCTCTTCATCCGCTCGCGCCACGGCCTCGACCTGACGACGGCCGGCGACGCGCTGAAACCTTATGCGGAAGAGATTCTGCAACTGGCGGAGGAGGCGCGTGTTGCCGCCGAGGCAACGACGGGAATGACCGCCGGAACGGTTACGGTCGGCGCGCTGGAGACGATTGCCACTGTCAAACTTCCGCAATGGCTGGCGGCCTTTCGAGGCGACCACCCGGAGATCGGTCTGCGGCTCAAAATCGCCGGCAGCGATGCCCTGCTGCGGCAGCTCGAAGAGAGCGAGATCGACGTCGCCTTCTGTTTCGACAAGGGCGGTCTGGATGAACGCCTGGCCCGGCGCACGATATCGGCCGAGCCGCTGGTCCTTGTCGCCTCACCCGAACATGCGCCCGCATCGGGGCAGATCGACCTGGCCGCGCTCGCCGCGATGCGTTTCGTGGTGACGGAAACCGGATGCGTCTACCGGCATCTGTTCGACACTGCCTTTGCCGAGATGGCAGCGCCAGAACTTGCCGCCGAAGTCGGCAGCATCGGCGCCATTGCGGGCCTGGTGGCGACTGGTGTCGGCATGGGCCTGGTGCCGCGGCTGGCCGTTGCCGACGCGCTCGATCGCGGCGAGATCGTCGAATTGCCGTGGCCGGGTCCGGCCCGCACGGCGTCGCTGGTCCTGATCTGGCGCCGCCGGCGGGTTCAGCCGCCGGCGCTGAAACTGCTGCTGGCGGCCGCGGCCAGGAATTTCGCTGCGCTCAGATCAGCCGGTGACCGCCCTCGACATGCAGAACCGTCCCTGTCGTAAAACCGTTGCCCATCAGAAAGGCGATGGCATCGGCAATGTCGTCCGGCTGTCCGACGCGGCCGACCGGCAGGCGCCTGGCCATTGCATCGAGCGTCTCGTCCTTCTTGTCGCCGGCCACAAAACTCCAGATCGGCGTGTCGACCCAGCCCGGCGAGACGGCGTTGACACGGACCGGCGCCAGCTCGACCGCTAGCGCCCGCACCAACCCTTCCAGCGCAGCGTTGACGGCGGCAACGACCGAGCCGCGCGCCGCCGGCCGGTAGGCGGCAATGCCTGAGGTGAAGGTGATGGAGCCGTTGGCCGAAAGCTGCGGCGCGCCATGCTTGGCGAGCAGCAGCGGACCGTAGAATTTGCTTTCGACGACTCTCTGCGCCGCCTTCAGGTCGATCGCAGGCAATAACTCATAGGCGCCTTCGATATCGGCGGCGGTGCTGACGATATGGTCGAGCCGGCCAATCCGCCTGAACAGGTCAGCGACCTGATCCTCCCTTGCAATATCGGCCGCGACGGCGCTCAAACCGGAAGGGTTCTGCAGAGCCTCGCCGGCACGCTTGAGCCTGGCTTCACTGCGGCCGACGATGATGACTTCGGCGCCTGAGACCAGGCACCGCCTTGCCAACGCCAGCCCCATTCCGGAGCTGCCGCCAATGATAGCGATTTTCGATTTTGCGATGTCTGCCATGTTTCCGTTCCTGTCCTGAACCGCTCCGGCGAGAGTCGCAGACCGGCGGCAGGAGTGGAAACGGAAGAAAGCGATAGTGCCATCGGAGGCTCCGATGGCACTATCGTCGATAGGAACCGACGCGGGCCGCTCCGTCGAGTGCCCGCCTGTCAATGAAGTGCGCTCAGTAGCCGACCGTAAAGCGCTGCTTGATATGCGCCGGCTTTTCGATCTCGTCGGCCATGACGATGGCGTAGTCCTCGAAGGAAATGCTGCTGCCCTTGTCGGACGTCAGCAGCGTGTCCTTGCCGATGCGGTATTTGCCGGTCCGCTCGCCGGCGACGAACAGCGCCGAAGGCGACAGCAAGGTCCAGTCGAGATCGTCGACCGTCCGCAGCGTGACGAGGAAGTCGGCGCCCTTCTGCGCCTCGGCCTTGTAGATATCAGGGAAGGTCGGCGTGTCGACCAGGCGCTTGCCGGGCGCAACCTCAAGGCTGCCGGCGCCGCCGACGACGAGGTAGCGTTTGACGCCGGAAGCACGCACGGCTGCGACGAGCGTATCGGGATCGCTGTCGAGGAAATGCACCGAGGAGATCACCGCGTCATGACCCTTGATCAGGGCGGCAATGCCATCCTTGTCGAAGACGTCGCCCTTCTTGGCAGTCACGCCCGGAAGTGCCGCGATCTTGTCTGGATGCCGGGCAATGGCGGTGATGCTGTGACCGCGATCGGAGAGTTCCTTAAGCAGGCGCGAGCCGACCTGGCCGGACGCGCCGATAAGTGCGATTTTCATGGGGATTTTCCTTTCGTCTGGGGAGAATTTCTGGGACTACGCCGCCTCGATGTGAGCGACGAGATTGTCGTAGCTGCCGAACAGCGCGTTGGCGCCGATCAGGCGCGGCGCCGTTTGGCCGATCACCGCGAGCGCGGGAACGCCATTGGCATGCAGCCGCTGGAACAATGTCCGCCCGCGGCTGACCAGGTCGTCATGCTTCGCCAGAAACGCCTGCGTCGGCGCTTTCAAAAGCTTTGCCGCGTCGCTCATGCCGGCGTCGGCCAGTACCGCGGCGACGCCGTCAACCGTCACAGTATCGCGGCCGTCGACATAGCGGGCATGCTGGATCGCCTTCAGTGCCGCAAGTCGCTGGCGCCAGTCGTCCAGTCCGGCGGCGTTGATGCCCATGGTGGCAGCGGAAGAATCGAGCAAGGTGCCGCTGACATCGAGCACATTGTCGAGATAGGCCTGGCTGAAGCGCTGTCCGCTCAGCCGTGCGATGCGCTGGTCATTGTCCCAGGCATGGGCGGCGAAGCCTGCATCCAGCGGCCGCGCGCCGGCACCGGAGAAAAGCCCCACCGGCAGCAGTTCGAGCGCGGTCCCGGCGGCCAGTCGATCCAGCATCGGCGTGGCGCCATAGCACCAACCGCAGAGCGGGTCGAAAAGATAGGTTAGGGTTACATTGGTCATGGCGGCCTCATTCTGTTGCCCGATAGATGACAGCTGGACGGCTTGCGAAAAATAGCGATCAATCATACAAACTGTCTGATAAAATCGGACAATGAGCGGCCTGTGACCGAACTCCTCAATCTCAACCGGCTCGTCTACTTCGCCACCGTGGTGGAGACCGGCTCGTTCACGGCCGCTGCCGACCGTCTCGATGTTGCCAAGGCTGTGGTCAGCCATCAGGTCGGCAAGCTCGAAGAAGAGCTTGGCGCTACGCTGTTGCGGCGCACGACCCGGCGCGTGACGGCGACCGAAGAGGGTCGTCTGTTCTATGACCGGACCGCGATCATCCTGCGCGAGGCGGAGGCAGCCTATGGCGACATTTCGCAGCGAGCGGCGCAGCCGACGGGGACGCTGCGGCTGACGGCGCCGCTCGATTATGGCGAGAAGGTGGTGGCGCCGACCATCGCCGCCTACATCAGAAAATACCCGAAAATGCGGGTCGAGACGATCTTCGACGATGCGGTCAGCAACCTGGTCGACGAGCAGATCGATCTTGGCATCCGCGTCGGCTGGCTTGCCGATTCCAGCAATCTGGCGCGGCGGCTGGGCAGCCTGCAGCAATTCGTCGTCGCCAGCCCGGAACTGGCCGCCAGGCTGCCTGGGGAAGCCAGCCCCAGGCAGGCGAAGTCGCTGCCCTGGGTCGGCAACGCCCAGTTGCGCGGGGTCGGCCAATGGCTGTTCTCGAGGGGCACGGAAACGGTGCTGGCCGAACTCAACCCCGTCGTCAGCTGCGACAAGACACCAGGCGTGCTGTCCTGCGTGCTGGCCGGCATCGGCCTCGGCATCTTTCCGGATTACAGTGTCGCCGACGACATTGCGCGCGGCCGGCTGGTGCGGGTGTTCGCGGACTGGACCTTGCCGTCCGGTGGCATCCATGCCGTCTTCCCGCCGGCGCGCTTCAGGCCGGCCAAGGTGCGCGCTTTCGTCGACCTCTTGGTTGCAGCCGAACGGCGGCGCGCGCGCAGTGCCGTTACAGGCTGATTTCGCTGGCTATGGTAATCAGGGAACCTTTGTTCGGCCCACGCTTTTGAATATGCTGCGATTCCGAACCGTCAGAAGGGTATTGCCGATGACCATCAAGATCCTCGCGATCTCCGCCCTTGTTCTCGCGCTTGGCTGCAGCCTGTCTACCGCAGCGCTCGCCAAGGAGAAGAAGCACCGCCATCGCCAGCCGGAACCGGAGCAACGCTACGTTCCCGCCCATCGCGACCTCGTCTATGCCCTGTTCGGCGGCCCGCGCTACTATGACAAGATGCTGATCACCACGGCGGCCGGCCCGTGCTCTTACGACCGGGTCGGGCCGGACGCGAATGCGCTGAACAAGGTCAACGATCACCATTGCGGAAAGTAGATTGGTCCCAACGGCGGGGTTGTCCTGCGTCGCAGGTTTTACCGGATGACGGCCGCCGCGAACTTGAGAGAGACAGTCGATGACCGCTGATGAGAAATGGTCTCCGTCCGAAAAGAAAGTCGCCCCGCACTGCCTATGACGCAGCGCTGAAGGTGGCGCTCGATAAGACGCTGGCTGAACTCAAGAGCAGGGCCCACGTTGCGGCAACGCCTTCCGAAATGTGGGATGTCGAAGACTTCTGCTGCAGCAGCGACGGAAGATGGACCAGATGTTCGACTATCGCTATTCACAGCTAATACAGGTCTTCGCCAATCTCATCCGGCAAGGCTATCTCGAGGAGAATCTCCTTGTTGGCTTGTCGGAAGACAAGCGGCAAACGATCCGAAAATACGCCAGCTGGAATCGCGAAGGGTAGGGGTCCTCTTCGGGGACCTTGGCGCTGCATTCAAACTGGACCATTCACCATCTTCGCGCGCGCCGCGCAGCTCGAGTTCAGCCATGGCGTGCCTCCGTGGCATCGGGGGTCGCGCCTCTGTCCTTGTCGTCCTGCGCCATCGCCAGCGGCGCACCGCCTTCCCACAGGATCAGGCTGGCGGCGCCGATCAGCCCGGCGCGGTCGCCGAGTTCAGCCTGCACGATCGGCACGTCGCGATAGGCCGGCATCGCCCGCTGCTGGATGACCGCTCTGATCGACGGTGCCAGAAGGTCGAACCCGTTGGAAAGGCCGCCTCCCATGACAATCAGATCGGGCGAATAGAGATGAAGCAGGTTGGTGAAGCCGATGCCCAGCCATTGTGCTTCCGCCTCGATCAGGTCGAGAGCGTTGGCGTCGCCGGCCTTGGCAGCCTCTACGACATGCCTGGCCGAGACGTCGCCATCATTTGACAGCCGTCGTAAGAGCGAGCCGTCGCCCGGCGCGGTCAGTCGCGTGGCGCGGCGGCCGAGCGCGGTTCCGGAGGCAACGGCCTCGAAGCAGCCGATGGCGCCGCAAAAGCAGCGGTCGCCTTCACCGGTGATGGTCATGTGGCCGATCTCGGCCGCCAGTCCGCGCCTGCCGTGATAGATGTGGCCATCGGCGACGACGCCGCCGCCAATGCCGGTCGATACGGTCACGAACACCAGCGATCCGCTGCCGCGTCCGGCGCCAAAACGCCATTCGCCGAGCGCCGCCGCATTGGCGTCGTTTTCCAGCCGCACCGGCAGGCCGAAATGCCGCCCCAGAATGTCGATCAGCGGCACATCATGCCAGCCGGCCAGCGTTGGCGGCGCAATGACGATCCCCGCCTTGGGGTCGAGTGGCCCCGGCGCACCGACGCCGATGCCGGCGACCTTTGCCTGCGGGTGTTCCCTAAGCAGCGTGCCTGCCAAAGCGACGATCTGGCTGATCACCGCCTCCGATCCCGCACCGGCAAGCGTCGACGCTGAAGCATGAGCGACGATACGGCCATCGCTTTCGACCAGCGCACCGCGCAGCGCCGTGCCGCCGAGATCGAAGGCCAGCGCAAGCTTGGTCATCAGGCGGCGACCTCCAGCCCGTGCAGCCAGGCCATGCGCCGGGCAAGGTCGGGATCGCCGAAGGCCAGCGAGCCCAGCACCACGGTCTCCGCACCTGCGGCGCGCAGTAAGGGCACGGTCTCGTGGCGGATGCCGCCATCGGCGGCGAGCACGATGTCGGCCTCGCGGCCGGCTTTGCGCATCAGCGCGCGGGCCTCGATCAGGCGCGGACACGCCTGCTCCGACAGGCTCTGGCCCTTGACGCCGATGGAAGTGCCGAGCAGCGTCATAAACGCCACTTCCGGCAGGAAGGGCGTGACGGCCGCGACCGGTGTTTCCAGCCGCAGCACCACGCCGGCCTCGGCCCCGAGTTCACGCGCCACTTTCACGGCGCGCAGACCGGTCTCGCCGTTTTCGGCGTGCACACTGATCAGGTCGGCGCCGGCCTCGATGAACTGGCGCGTCTGTTCCTCGACGATCTCGGCTTCGACCATCAAATGGACATGGATAGGCTTTGCGGTGAGCTTGGCGATGCGCGCCACCAGGTCCGGGAAGAACAGGAAGCCAGGGGTGAATCGGGCGTCGGCGACGTCGATATGATGAACATCGACATGGGTCTCGATGCGCTTCAAATCGCGCTCCATATTGGCGAGGTCGGCCGACCACAGCGAAAACTCGCCGATAAGCCGGTTGCGCGGCAGAGCGGCAATTGCGGCGGGGCCGGACAGGGGCTTGTTCGTCGTCATCGTCTCAGGCTCCGTAGCCGCGCATTGTCTGGCGGTTGGTTTTGACGGCGCCGGCAGGGTCGGCGGCAGCCGTTTCGGATTCTTCCTCCAGCACCAGCCAGCCGTTGAAATTGGGTGCAGCACCAGCGATCTCGATCACCTTCGCCGTGTCACAGACGCCCTTGCCGAGCATCGCCCAGGTTCCATACGCGTCGACATCCTTCAGATGCAAATAGCGGATGCGGTCGCGATAAGTGGTGAGCGTATCCGCCATGTCCTGGCCACCGCGCGAGATGTGGCCGGTGTCGGGCACCCAGCCCACCAGCGAGGCGTCGAGCAGCCCGAAGATGCGGTCGTAGTCGGCGCGGTCGAACAGCAGCGTATTGTGATGCGAGCTTGGATGCACCGCGACCTGGACGCCGGCCTCGCGCCCGAGCTCGCCGGCTTTGTTGTAGACCTCGGCGGCGATGGCAAACTTGCCGTCGCGCGGCCCGTCGGAAACGATCGTGGCCGAGCCCATCGACACCAGCGCGCCGGGAAAGGCGGCGGCGAAGTCGATCCAGCGTTTGGCGGTCTCGAGGTCGGCGCCGATCTCATCCCTGAGCGTGAAACCGCTCTTCGAGCCGAAGGCGAAGGAGACGAGCGTCAGTCCGGATGATTTCAGCGCGGCCGCGAACTCCGCCGGCTTTTCGGCATAGCGGCCGATCATCGTGTCGGTGATCTCGATGCCGGCATAGCCGCCATCGGCGATCGCCTTGAGCAGATCGTCCGCGCCGCCGGCGAAGCGGTCCCCGAGCATTTCCCAGGTAAAGGTCTGGCAGCCGACTTTCAGGTCTTTCACGGTCATCCTTTCATTCCTTGATTCCACCTCCGTTCGAGGGATACCCTACTTGACCGAGCCCGCGGTCATGCCGGCGAGGAAGAACCTCTGGGCAACCAGGTAGATGACCAGCAGTGGCAGCGAGCCGAGCACGCTCATCGCCATCATCTGGTTCCATTCGAAGGCGTGTTGTCCCATCAACAGCTGGATGCCGATCGGGACGGTGCGCATGGACGTCGACTTCGTTAGCGTCAGCGCAAAGAGAAATTCGTTCCAGCACAACAGGAAGGTGTAGACCGACGTCGCCACGATACCAGGCAGTGAAATCGGGACGATCACCCGCCACAGTGCGGTCCAACTGGTGCCGCCGTCGACAGCCACCGCTTCATCGAGGTCGCGGGGCAAGGTGTTCAGATATCCCGTCATCAGCAGGATCGCATAGGGCAGCGTGAACACCAGATAGGTCAGGATCAGCGCGACATAGGTGTCGAAGATGCCATACGAGACGACAAGCCCGAAGAACGGGATCAAAAGCGTGATCGGCGGGATCGTCTGCGTGCTGATGATGAGCGTGTTGAGGCTGCCCTTGCCGCGAAAATTGAAACGGCTGAACCCATAGGCCGCCAGCAAGGCGATCAGCACCGTCAGCACGGTCACCGCTCCAGCCACGAAGTAGCTGTTGAAGAAGAAGCGCAGCTTTACCGGATCACCAAGGATGGCCGCATACGCTTCCAGCGTGAAGGCCTTCGGCAGGACGGTTGGTGGCAGGGCAAAGATTTCGGTGTTCGACTTGAACGAGCTGCTCAGCATCCAGTAGATCGGGAAGGCCGCGAAAAAGAGCCCTGCGGCAAGCGCGACATGGAGCGCGGCGGTGATCAGCCTGTCTTTGGGCGTGTGCCTTTTCCTCATGTGACTACCGAGCCTTTTGATAGCGGATGTAGAACAGCGTCAGGCCGAGAGAGATCAGCAGGATGACCACGGCGCTCGCCGAGGCCTGCGATAGGTTGTAGCTCGAAAACGCCAGCTTGTACGTGTAGGTGCTGAGGACCTCGGTCGAGTAGATCGGACCGCCACCCGTCGTTATCCAGATCAATGGAAAGACCTGCATGGTCCAGATGAAGTCGAGCAGCGAGATGCTGATGATGATCGGCATCAGCTGCGGAATGGTGATGAAGATCAACTTCTGGTAGGCCTTCGCGCCGTCGATATCGGCGGCCTCGTAGAAATCCTCGGGAATGCCCTGCAAGCCCGCGAGCAGGCTGACCATGAAAAGCGGGTAGCCCGCCCAGATATTGGCGAAGGTGACGGCGTGCAGCGCGGTCGCGGGCGAGGAAAACCACTCGACCTTGGAACCGATGATGCCCATCTGCATGAGAACACTGTTCACGACACCATTCGGCTCAAGCAGAAGGCGCCAGATCACCGCGATAATTACCGCGGTGAACAGCCAGGGCAGTATGTACAGCACGCGCAGAATGTTGCGCAGCGTCGGATTGATGCGGTCGCTGTTCAGCATGAGTGCGAAGAGCATGCCGATGGTCATATGGAAGACGACACTCATGCAGGTGAAGTAGAGCGTGTGCCACAGCGAGGCCCAGAACACCGGATCGGCAAAGATCGCCTGGTAGTGTTTCAGTCCGGCAAAGGACGGGTCGCGACGCAGCACCGCGCTGTTCTGGAACGAATAGCCAATCACCGTCACCATCGGCAGCAGCATCAGAAGGCCGATTATGAGGAGCGATGGTGACAGATAGAGATAGGGTGCGACCGCTCGTTTCAGTCGATGGTGGGAGCGCTTCTGCCCGGTCATGTGCGACCCCTGGGATGTGCCTTCAGGAGGAAGGTGCGCTTCAAAAACAGGTCCATCTCAAATTGCGATCCGTTGTTGACGGGGGGCCTGGCCGAGGCCGGGCCACCCGGTGGAAGATAGCAAACGGGCAATGGGCAGCTCAGAATTTCTCCACCCAGCCCTTTTGAGCGTTGGCTGCGGCTTGTTCCGGAGACTGCTCGCCGGCGAGCATCTTCTGGGCTTCCACATCGAACTTGGTCATCAGGTCTTCGGCCACCGGCAGCCCCGTGAACTCGTTGGCGAGATAGCCGGTCTTGAAGATTTCGAAAGCCTTGGCGAAAGCCTTGTCCGAGGTCACGAAATCGGGCTTGGCGTTGACGTTGCCCGGGAAGGCGTTTGCAAGCGACACGAGCTTGGCATTCACCTTTTCACTCATCAGATATTGGACGAGCTTCCAGGCTTCATCCTGATGTTTCGAGGCGGCGGAGATGCCGATGCCCCAGGAGGCATAGGGAAGGCCGCGCTTGCCGTTGTAGTCCGCCACGACCGGGACCGGGATGAGGTCGAAGTTCAGCTTGGGATTGCGTTTGCGGATGAGATTCACATGCGCGAGCGAGTCGATCATCATTCCGACCCGATCGTTGACGAATTCCTCGACCTTTTCCTGCTCGGTCTTGGTGGCAATGCCGGGCGAGATGACGCCGGCGTCGTTCAGCGATTTGACGAAAGTGAGCATATCGACGACCGGCTTGCCCTCGAGAGCCGGCTTGCCTTCAACCATCATCGATTGACCCGAGGCCCAGACCCACGACATCAGGTCGTTCTGGACACCGGACGGCGTTTGCAGCGACAGGGGCAGCACCCAGCCATACTGGTTCTTGTCGGCATGGGTCATCTTCTTGGCGGCTTCGAGAAACTCCGCGCGGGTCGACGGCAGCTTGGTGACGCCTGCCTGGGCGGCGAGGTCCAGATTGACGAAGACCGGATAGACGAACGAAGCCACGGGAAACATCACCGCCTTGCCGTCCACCTTGATGATATCCGCGACCTGGGTCTTGTCAAACCCGCTCGCATCCATCATCGGGTTCATGTCGGCCAGCGCACCCTGCGCGTTCAGATTGTTCACCCAGGCGCCGTCGAGACCGACGACGTCGCTGAGCGTTCCGGTTGCGGCGCCGACCGAGATCTGGTCTCGCGTAGTCGCATAGGGACCGCTGACCAGCGTCACCTTGATGCCGGGGTTTGCAGCCTCGAAGTCGTTCATGATTGCCCTGAGCGATCCCGCCGGCAATTCGGGCTCCCACCATTGGGTGAATTCCAGCGTCGTGTCCGCCATGGCGCCGGTTGCACCAAGCAACCATGCGGCCGCGGCTATTTTCAGCATCGCGGGTCGTATCCGAAACATCATTTTCTCCTCCTTCTTCAAGGTCGGCCGCACAATGCGGACGATCGTCTGTTCATTCAGAAGCCTTCTTGTATCTTCCGCAGGCACCTCGCTCCCGCCCGCGGTCTTCCGCAGATCTTCAGATCGCCAGATGCGTTTCGGGATCGAAGAAATGGAACTTGGCATCATCCACGGCCAACCGGATTTCCGAGCCGGAGCGGACGGCGCTGATCGGCTCGAACCTCGCCACCGCGTTCGACGCCAGGCCGAAATCGTCCACCGCATCCGGATCGCCGGAGTCCACCCGGACCGCGTCGATGTTCATGTGGACGATCTGTTCGGAGCCGAGTTCCTCGATCGAGGTCACCCTGGCCGGTATCGTCTGATACTTGCGGCCGGATTCAAGGCTGCTGTCATAAAGATCCTCCGGTCTGATCCCGAACACGACCTTGCGCCCCGCATACGACCTCAAGGCCGGCCTGCGCACGAAGGCTGCATCCTGCAGCCGGACGGCGAAGTCGCGAAAAGCGAGCTCGCCGCCCTTCAGGGTCGCCTCGAAAAGGTTCATCGAAGGAGAGCCGATGAAGCCGGCAACGAAGGCGTTAACCGGCGATTCATAGAGCCTCTTGGGTGTGTCGACCTGCTGCAGCACACCGCCTTTCAACACCGCGACTCTGTCGCCCATCGTCATCGCTTCGATCTGATCGTGGGTCACGTAAATGGTCGTGACGCCGAGCTGCTTTTGCAGGCTGGTGATTTCGGCGCGCATTTGCACACGCAGTTTCGCATCCAGATTGGAAAGCGGCTCGTCCATGAGAAAGGCGGCCGGCTCGCGCACCATGGCGCGGCCCATGGCAACCCGTTGACGCTGCCCGCCTGACAGGTTCGCGGGTTTGCTGTCCAGCAAAGACGTCAGCTGAAGAGTTTTGGCGATCTCGTCCACGCGCTTCTTGCGCTCGGCCTTCGGCTTGCCTGCCAGCCGCATCGAAAAGGCGATGTTTTCGGATACCGTCATATGCGGGTAGAGCGCGTAGCTCTGGAACACCATCGCGATGTCGCGGTCCTTGGGCGGCATGTCGACGACGTCGACCCCGCCGATCCGAAGGCTGCCGCTGGTGATGTCTTCCAACCCCGCGATCATTCGCAACGCCGTGGATTTGCCGCAGCCGGAAGGCCCGACGAGGATCAAGAACTCGCCGTCCTTGACCGACAGGTTCAACTGGTCGATTGCGCGAAAACTGTTCCCGTAGGTTTTGCAGATCTTCTCAAGAATGACTTCTGCCATATTCCTCCCTCCACAAGTATAAGCCCCGATTTTTATGATTCTCCTGGGCTTGTGTTCGCCTGCGAAATGTTTCGTCGGATCGTTTCAGGTCATGCTCCAGCATCCACATGCGCATTTTTCAGGTCGACTGCTGACGGCGCGTTCGCCGATGCCAGGAGTTGCGTGACCTGGTCCTCGGTCGGAAGCGCCTCGCGCCCGCCACGCCCCGTTATCGAAACGGCCGCCGCCGCGGCCGCGAATGCCACCCGGCCCGCGGTGTCGGCTCCGCGCGTCAACGCATGGGCATAGGCGCCATGAAAGCAGTCACCCGCGCCTGTGGAGTCGACGACCGCAACCCGGTGCGGGGGCAGGTGCCAGAGACCTGTCTCTTCACGGCCGCGATAGTACACACCCCTGCCTCCATCGGTCAGAACCACGGCGGATCGCGATGGCAACCACAAGGCATCGAGCATCTCGGCAGGCGATCGGCGCCCCGTGGCAGTCCGTGCAAAGCTAAGTGGAAGAATGAGATGGTCGCAGAGCGCGATCAGCCGCTCCGTGGCGGGGCCGCTGCTCCATTCGATATCGCCGAGGATCGCAAGGCCGAGATCGCGAGCCCGAGCCACGACATCCAGCGACCCGGTCGCATAGCTATCTACGATCAGGACGGTTGCGCGGCTGAGGATATCGTCCGGAAAGTCCGGAGCGGTGCCCAGCATCGCATCGTCGTCATACGCGATGAACCTTTCCCCGTCCGAGCCGACGGTGATCCGCGAGTGCACCGGGCGCGCGTCGGGATGGCGCGGCGCGAATGCGGTTTCAATACCGCTCGCCACGAGATCGAGCTGCACCGCGTTGTCCGAGGCACTGGCCAGCCATCCGACGAACCCGGCGGTTCCGCCGAGCCGCGCGACGGCGGCCAGCGCCGTCGCGACATTTCCCCCGAAGGCGCGGGTACTTTGCAGAACCTTACCCTTGCCCGCCGACAATGGCTGATCGACGTAGACGATGTCGTCGATCGCAATAGCGCCGAAGCCGAGGATCGAGGGGATGGTGGGCATCGTTCAGGCACCCGCCTTCGCCAGGGCGTCTTGCGCCGAAAGGCCGTCATGGATGACGCCGCGAAAGGCAAGCGCTGCCTTCTCCGGATCGCCGTGCCCCCAGAGATTGCGGCCGACCACGGCGCCGCGCGCGCCGGCACGGATGGCGTCCGCCGTCTGCTGAAGCGCGCCGAGCAGCGTATCGGTCTTTGGACCGCCCGCGATGACAACCGGCACCGGGCAGGTCCGGACGGTCTCCCGGAACGACTCGAAATCGCCGGTGTAGCCGATCTTGATCACGTCGACGCCGGACTCGTAACCGATGCGCGCCGCATAGGCGATCTCGTCGGGGGTGAAGACGATCTTTGCTCCGTCGGTGAAATCGCGAGGGTAGATATGCGCCACCACAGGCATGCCGTAGCGGGCCGCCGCATTCACCGAATCGGTCAGCCAGCGTATGTATTTGCCCTCCGTCGCGCCGCGCACCGGAATGGCCACGGCCAACGCATCGGCGCCCGCGCGCACCGCATCCTCGGGCGTTGCGATCAGCTCGCTGATGCGATCGTCCGCGGTGAAACAGCCCGCCTGAATTACCAGGGAAGCTTTGCCCGCATATTGCGGCCACAGATGGCGCGCAGTGCCAGGCTGGATGCTGACATAGTCGGGTTTGCCCGCCATGACGCGTGCGAGCGCACCCGGCAGGTCGGCAAGGCCGCCTTTGCGCACGTCGCCATAGCCGACGAAGTGGTCGACCGCGCCGCCAAAAAGGTTCCCCGATGGATGCGAGAAGAGGCGCGCGAGACGCACCTTGGTTCCTAGGCTCATGAGTCCAAAATTCCCTGATCGGTTGATTTAAAAATGCTCAATCCAGTGTTTCCGAAAGAAAAAAGAAAAACAATCTTTCGAAAGCTTTCGAATCTCCATATTTCTCGGTAAGGTGAGCCGAGGCCGGCGCGATTGCTCAGCGCAGGCAGGCAGGGGCAGGGCAATGTTGTCGGAGCAGAGACGCCAATCGATCCTGGGCGAGGTGCAACGCAGCGGACAGGTTCGCATCAAGGACCTGTCGGACGGGTTCGGCGTGTCGGAGGTCACGGTGCGCTCCGACCTCGAAATACTGGACCGCAAGGGACTGCTGACCAAGACCCGTGGAGGGGCGGTGACCCGGACCACCGATTCGACGACGGCCGCGTTCGCCCGCCGGATGCAAACGAACCTCGACGCAAAGAAGCGCATCGCCCGGGCGGCGCTGGCCCTGTTCGAGGACAACCAATCGGTCATCTTCGACGGCGGCTCAACCTTGATGCAACTTGCCATGCAGTTACCGCCGCTCAGCAATGTCGTGGTCGCGGCCACGGCCATGAATATCGTGCAGCATCTTATGCATCGTCCCGGGCTCGACGTTCATATGATCGGCGGCCGGGTCTATCCCGACACGGTGAGCACGCTGATCACCGATGCCGATACGGCTCTCGGCGGCCTGGTAGCGCATCAGGTATTTGTTGGAGCGCATGCGATAGACTCGTCACTGGATGTGGTCGACGTGAACGAAGACATGGCGCGAACGAAGCGGAACCTCGTTCGCATGGCCCGGCGCGTTGTCCTGCTCGCCGATTCGAGCAAATGGGGCGTCAGCGGGACGTCCAAGGCATTTTCGCTGTCGGCCGTCGATGTGGTGATCACCGACGATGGCCTGCCCGGTCCAATACGCGGTGAGCTTGATAGGGTCGGGGCCAAGGTGATCTATGCCTGAAGCCGTCCCGGTCTCTGATGCGCGACGGAAGACGCGCATGACCCACGGGCTTCGCAGCGGCCGTCGGCCGTTTTTCGTGCCGGTCATGTTCTCCTCCTCGCGCTGGCGGCCTCCCAATGCGCGCCAGAATTCTCATAAGCTCTATAAAAATTTTACGCGCGTCAACATTTAAAATCCTGTATAGCGGATTGCGGGGGGGCGTGGGAACTGCAACGGTTCGTGCAGCATGCCCTTGGCTTCGGAGGAAAGCTGGAAATGCACGGAAAGTCAGAGACAAAGCTCGGCATCGGTGTCATCGGCTGCGGCAACATCTCGATGACCTATCTGCGCAATGCAGCGCTCTTCGGTGGTGTCGAGCTACGCGCCTGCGCCGACATTTCCGCTGACATGGCCGAGCTGCGCGCCAGCCAATACGGCATCCGAGCGATTGGCGTCGACACGCTGCTCGCCGACCCCGACATCGACCTCGTGCTGAACCTGACCATCCCGGCGGCGCATTTCGACATTTCGTTGTCAGCGCTCTCGGCGGGCAAGCATGTCTTCACCGAAAAGCCGCTGGCAACCTCTGCCGCCGACGGCCGCCGCCTTGTCGCCGAGGCCGCGAAGCGCGGCCTGCTGATCGGCTCGGCGCCGGACACATTCCTGGGTGCAGCCGGCCGCCGCGCGCGCCGGCTGATGGATGACGGCGCGATCGGCAAGCCGGTGACCGGCACCGCTTTCATGATGGGACGGGGCATGGAGCACTGGCATCCCAATCCGCAATTCTATTATCAGCCCGGCGGCGGTCCGGTCTTCGATATGGGGCCCTATTACCTGACCGTGCTGGTCAATCTGCTCGGGCCGGTCGAGCGCGTCATGGCGATGGCGACGCGCGGCCAGGAGGAGAGGCTAATCACGGCCGACGGGCCGTTCAAGAACACGACATTCAAGGTCGGCACGCCGACCAGCATAATGTCGCTGCTCGAATTCCGTTCCGGCGCCACCGTCACCTTCGGCGCCTCCTGGGACGTGTTCAAACACTCCAACCATCCGATCGAACTGCACGGCACCGAAGGCTCGCTCAGGCTACCCGATCCCGACACGTTCGGCGGCACGGTCTCGCTGTCGGAACGTGGCGCCGACTGGGCCGATTTCGCCAGCGAGAGCGAATTGTATGGCGCCCGCAACTGGCCCTATGTGGCGCCCGACCGCGCCAATTACCGCATGCTCGGCGTCGCCGATCTGGCGCGCGCGCTGGCCACGGGCAGAAAGCCGCGCGCCTCCGGTGAGCTGGCGCTGCATGTGCTTGAGATCATGGAGGCGATCCTGGCTTCGGGCGAAAGCCGTGGCTCGGTTGCCGTCAACGGCACGGTCGACCAGCCGCCGCTGCTTGGCGAAGAGGAAGCGGCAACCCTGCTTGCCTGACGGGAGGTTCGTCCGTGACATCGCCGCCATCCCTGCCGACACTCGATCCGGAGGCCCGGCATGTGCTCGAGCTCGGCAGCCAGGCCGGCGCGCCGCCGTTCGAAACGGGAACGCCCGAACAGGCGCGCCGTGCCTACAATGAGGGCTTCCCAAACCTGCAAGGCGAGCGTGAGCCGGTAGCGGCACTCAATGAGCGCATCATCTCCGGACCCGGCGATCCGCTGAGGCTCAGGATCTATCGCGGGCAGGGCGCGCCTTCGGCAGGCGCTCCGGCGCTGCTCTATCTCCATGGCGGCGGCTGGGTGATCGGCAATCTCGACTCGCATGACGAGATCTGCCGCTGGTTCGCCAACGAGGCAGGCGCTGTCGTCGTTTCCGTCGACTACCGGCTGGCGCCGGAACACAAATTCCCGGCGGCAATAGAGGATTGCCGAGCGGCACTTGCCTTCATGCAAAGCGCCGCGGACGAACTCGGCATCGACGCTGCCCGCATCGCGGTTGCCGGCGACAGCGCGGGCGGCAATCTCGCCACGGTGCTCGGCCTGCTCACGCGGGGGGACAAAAATCCGCCGGCAGCGCAGCTGCTGTTTTATCCCAACACCGATGCCGGGCAGACGACGGACAGCTATCGCCGCTTCGCCATAGGCTTTGGCCTGACCGCCTCGACCATGGCCTGGTTCCGCGACCACTATATCCGCAATGCCGCCGACATCGGCAACTGGCGTACCTCACCGCTGAAGGCGGAAAGCCTCGCCGGTGCGCCGCCCACCTTCATCGCCATCGCCGGTCACGACATCCTCGCCGACGAAGGCGAGGCCTATGCCAGGCGTCTGCAGCAGGCCGGCGTGCCGGTCGTGCTGGAACACTGGCCCGGTCAGATCCACGGCTTCGTCTCGATGGGCCGTCACGGCCCGGCAGCGAGACAGGCGGTTGCCGCCGCCATTGCCGCGTGGCGAAGCTTCGATCCTGCCTTTGGAAAGGCTCAAGCGGACTGACGCATCACCAGGGCGGCGTCGAGGCTGACCTTCGGCGCGACGTTTGCCCTATCCTCGTTGAGCAAAGCGAGCAGTGTCTCGACGCTGCGCCCCGCCATGGCGGCAAAATCCTGCGCGATGGTGGTCAGTGCGGGGCAGGTGTAGCGGCTCAGCGGATGGTCGTCATGGGCGGCGATACGCAGGTCGCAATCGGCCTTGCGGCCGATCTTCAGCCCTTTCGCGAAGGCTGCCGCCATCACGCCGAAGGCCAGGCGGTCATTCGCACACAGTATGGTCTTGCCGGGCAGACCCCCGGTCTTGCCGGGCAGACCTCTGGTCTTGCCCGGCAGGCCGCTGGCCCCGAGCATCTGTTCCATCTGCTCGTAGCCGATGCGCTCGAAATCCCATGTGTAGTCTCGGGTGTTGCCGATAACCACCGGGTCCTGGCCAAGCTGATGCATCGCGGCGACGTAACTGTTCAGGCGCTCCGGCGAATTGTGATTGACATGCGGGATGTCGAAATAGACCGGGGGGTCGCCGGAGCGGCAGAGATAGTCGACGATGGTCGAGACGCTCTGGGCATTGTTGTTGCCGACAAAGGGCGTGCCGCCTTCGAGATAGGTATCGAAATAGACGACCGGCATTGTCTGGGTCAGCTTCTCCAGCGTGCGCCGGTCCGAGCGCAAGCCGAGCGGCGCGATCAGCGCGCCCGAAACTTTCAGCGACAGGATGGTACGTGTCGCCTCCATTTCGAGCTCGGTCGAGCCATGCGAGGAGATGACGATCGGCCAGTAGCCCTCGTCGCGCAGCCGAAGTTCGATACGGCTGACCATTTCGGAATAGAAGGGGTCGGTGACCGTCGGTACGACAATGCCGATGGCGCGGGTGCGCTTGCGGTTGAGGTTGCGGGCAAACAGATTGGGCTGGTAGTCGGACGACCGCAACGCCTCTTCGATGCGCTTGCGCGTTGCCGGCTTGACGCTGGTCGGATCGTCGAAATATTTCGACAGCGTCGGCCTGGAGACGCCGCAGGAGCGGGCGAAATCCTCCATCGTCTTGTGCGTCATTGGCATTCAATCCTCGTCTGGCACGCGCCAGAACCTCGGTCATCCCTTGACGCTGCCCACGGTCCTGCAGCCGGCGCGTCTGCCACGCAACGGCAGACGAAATTTACAGGAAACGTCAGTGGGTTCAACGCGCAATGACAGATTATACCGTGCGTAAATTTGTTCAATTGACGCGAAAATTGTCGCGCATCAAAGTCTCGGTCACAAAGAGCGCTGAAACAGTCCAGGCACCATGACACAACAGATCGATCGGCTTCTTTCCCAGCTTTATCGTCGGCTCGATGCCGCCGCGGTTGTGATCGGCGATGCTATCGATCCGCGCTACAGCGACGACCTCTCCGGCAAGGGCGGCGGCCAGCCCGAACTGGTCTTGCGTCCGCGCAACGCCGCCGACGTCGCCGAAATCCTGCGCCTATGCAGTGGTATCGGCCAGAAGCTGGTCGTCCATGGCGGCCGCACCGGGCTGGCCGGCGGCGCGCGCGTGCAGCCGGGCGAAGCGGTGCTGTCGCTGGAGCGCATGACCGCGGTCGAAGCGCCCGACGGCGCCGCGGCAACCATCATCGCGGAAGCCGGCGCGCCGCTGCAAATGGTGCAGGAAGCGGCCGATGCGTCCGGCCTGATGTTCGGCGTCGATATCGGCGCGCGCGGCACGGCGACGGTCGGCGGCAACATCGCCACCAATGCTGGCGGCATTCGCGTGCTGCGCTACGGCATGTACCGCGCCCAGGTGCTGGGGCTGGAGGCCGTGCTTGCCGACGGCTCGATCCTGACTTCGTTGCGTGGCCTGGCCAAGGTCAATTCGGGATACGATCTCAACCAGCTTTTCATTGGCAGCGAAGGCACGCTGGGCGTGGTTACTCGCGCCTGTCTGCGGCTGCATCCCAAGCCCGCCACCGAGGTTGCCGCCTTTTGCGCCCTTGGCTCGCTGGAGGCGGCGATTGCGTTGCTGGGGTTGCTCAAGCAGCGGCTCGGGCCCTTGCTTTCGGCCTATGAGGTAAACTTCTCGCCGCTCTACGGCGCCATGATTGCCGGCATGGCCGCGCCGGCGCCGCTGCCTGTCGGCGCGCCCGTCTATGTGCTGGCCGAGATCCAGGGCAGCCAGGCCGACCTGGACGGCGAGCGTTTCGCTTCGGTGCTGATGCAGGCGGTCGAGGACGGCATCGTCGACGACGTGGTCGTCTCGCAGTCGCCACGCGAATTCCGTGCGCTATGGGATGTGCGCGAAGAGGCCAACCGCTTCCTGTTTGCGATCGAGGGCATGATCGGCGTCGACATCAGCATCCCGTTGGCGACCATGGCGGATTTCCTGCGCAACGCCGAAGCCGCGATCCACGCCGTCGACAGCAGCGCCGAGATCTACGTCTTCGGCCATCTCGGCGACGGCAATCTGCACTATCAGGTCGACAGCACGGAACCGGCGGCCGCCTATGAGATCATCTATCGCGGCGTGGCGGCATGCGGTGGCGCCGTCTCGGCCGAGCACGGCATCGGCCTCGACAAGAAGAAATGGCTGAACCTCGTGCGCAGCGACGCCGAACTATCAGCCATGCGCCGGCTGAAGGTGGCGTTCGATCCGCACAACATTCTCAACCCAGGGCGGATTTTCGATATCATTTGATCGCCAGGAGGATCTAGCTTGCAACTGGCGAGAGCAGCGCGTGGAAGTCGACCGTTCTCATCTGCTCGACGCCGTCCAGAGTCATATTTCCCGCGACATAGACGATGATTGCCAGACCGAGCCAGCCGATCCAGCGATACCTGGCAAGCAGCGCCGCCACCAGCGTCGAGGCGACCGCCATCAGAACCACCGACAGGATGAGACCGAACACCAGCGCATTCATGTCGTGGGCGGCGGCGCCCGCCACGGCCAGCACATTGTCCAGCGACATCGAGACATCGGCGACGACGATCTGCAGGATCGCGGTGCGCAGCGCCTTGGCCGGCCGCGCCGTCGCAAGTGCTGCGGCTTCAGTGTCGACGTCCTCGCCGTCGCCGGCCGAGCGCAACTCCTGGAACATGTTCCAGCACACCCAGAACAAAAGCATGCCGCCGACCAGCATGATCCCCGGAATTTCCAGCAGTTGCACCGCGATCACCGCAAAGACGACGCGGATCACCGCCGCCGCGGCAATGCCGGCGATGATCGCCTTCTGCCGCAACGCCTTGGCGAGGCCTGCGGCCGCCATGCCGATCACCACGACATTGTCGCCAGACAGCACAAGGTTGATGGTGATGACTTCCAGATAAGCGGCTACAGTCGTCTGGTCGAAACTCATAGAGCGGTCTCCCCGGAAGGCTCCGGCTGGTTGCGGCGGATCGGACCGATGTCTGCGCAAACGCGAAGACAGCTGATTTGAGTGCAGCCCGGTATTGAAACAAGACGCCAGCGCGGCCAATCGGTCCTCATCCACGGAATTCATCGCCGGGTCGTGATTTCCGACCAGAAATGCCCGTCCCAGAATGCCCGTCATGGAAGGAAGACAAAAGCGTTCCGCTTGCCTATCAATATTGCCGACCAAGGAGAGACGAGCATGAGCAAGACGGCACTGATTTTCTGGGGCGGATGGGAGGGGCACACGCCGGCCCGCAGCGCCGCTGTCGTCAGCGAGATATTGACGGGGCATGGCTTCGAAGTGCGGACAGAAGAGGGCACATCGGCGCTCGCCGATCCGCAGCTCCCGGCCATCGATCTGATCGTGCCGGTGATCACCATGTCGACGATCGAGAAACCGGAGCTGCAAAACCTCACCGCCGCCGTCAGCGGCGGAACCGGCCTTGCCGGGTTCCACGGCACCATGGGCGACAGTTTTCGCAACGAGCCGAACTATCAGTTCATGACCGGCGGCCAATGGGTCGCGCACCCCGGCGACATCATCGACTACCGTGTCGACATCATCAGCGACGATCCGATCGTCAGGGGTATCGAGGGTTTCGCCTACCATTCCGAGCAGTATTACATGCATGTCGACCCGAGCAACGAGGTGCTGGCGACGACGACGTTCAGCGGTGAGCATCTCGATTTCATCGACGGCGTCGTCATGCCCGTGGTCTGGAAGCGCCGCTACGGCAAGGGCCGCGTCTTCTTCAGCGCGCTCGGCCACACCGCGGATGAGTTTTCCGTCCCGCAAATGCGCACCATCTTCGAGCGTGGGGTGCTGTGGGCCAGCCGGTAACCGGGGCCTATCCGAGCAGGCAACGGCGATATCACGCCTCCGCTACTCGCTAAGCCGCGGCTAACGCTCTATGCTGGCTGAGGTCACGGCGTTCGACCGCCGTCATCGCAACTGAAATGTGTTGTCACGGGGGACATGCATGTTCGGGGTCGTCGGATTAGTAAGGCATGGAAAGTCGTCGCAGCGCTGGGGTCCGCCCGCTCTGGTGGTCGTGGTGTTCGGTCTGTTGCTGCTTGCGCCGCAGGCGGCCAACGCGCAGCTGAACTGGACGCTCGATCCGGCGAATTCGACACTCACCTATCAATCGGTGAAGAAGAACACCATTGTCGAAACCAACAAGATCAGGAACCTCTCGGGCACGCTGACATCGGATGGCGCCGCCAAGGTCACGTTCGACCTCAACTCGGTCGACACCGGCATCGACCTTCGCAATGTCCGCATGCGCTTCCTGTTCTTCGAAACCTTTAAATTCCCGACGGCGGAAGTGACGGCGAAAGTCGATCCCGCCGCTTTTGCCGATCTCGCCACCAAACGGCGCATGAGCGCGCATATCCCGTTTCGCCTGAGCCTGCACGGCGCCGACAAGGACCTTGAGGCCAATGTAGTGGTCACCATGATCACCGACAGCATGGTGTCGATCGCCTCGGAGGCGCCGGTCGCCGTCCATGTCGAGGATTTCGGCCTGTTGCCCAACATCGAAAAACTCCAGCAGGCGGCCAATGTCAGCAGCATCGTCCCGACGGCTTCGGTGTCGTTCGACTTCGTCTTCACCGCTGATGGGGCCAAGCCGGCGGCGGCGCCTGCCGTCGCCGCCGCAGCCCCAGCCGATGCCGGGCCGGTCGCCACAGATGCAGGCAAGACGTCCTTCAGCGACGATGAATGCCTGAACAGGTTCGAGGTGCTGTCGCGCACCGGCGCCGTCTATTTTCGCCCAGCCAGCGCTCGGCTCGATGAAAAGAGCCGCCCACTGCTGGCCGAGGTGGTCGGCGTCGTCGGCAAATGTCCGAAACTGAAGGTCGAGGTTTCGGGCCATACCGATTCCGACGGCTCGCCGACGGCCAACAAGAACCTGTCGGAACGGCGCGCCAAGGCGGTCGCCGACGCGATCATCGCTGCGGGCATTCCATCGGCGCAGATCACGGCTTCCGGCTATGGCGAGGAAAAGCCGGTGGCGCCGAACGATACGCCGAAGAACAAGGCGCTGAACCGGCGGATCGAGTTCTCCGCCACGCCGCTCTCCAACTGAGCCGGTCCTTAACTGAGAAGGCCCGTCAACCGAAAAGGAATCCGGTGCGTTTGGACATCATTGCAAGTTGCGGCAACTTCATGCGCGGCATCGGCCTCGCCGTGCTGGCGCTTGCGTTGACCATTACCATGACCGCGGCCAGTGCCGAACGCCGCATCGCCCTGGTGCTCGGCAATTCCCATTACCGGAACGCGCCGGTGCTGCCCAATCCGGTGAACGATGCGCAGGCAATGTCCGATCGCCTGAAGGGGCTGGGCTTCGAAATCGTCTCCGGCCTCGATCTCACCAAGGCGCAGACGCAGGAAAAGATCGCGCAATTCGCCAGGCAGGTGCGTGGCGCCGATGTCGCGCTGTTCTTCTATGCCGGTCACGGCCTGCAGGTCTCCGGCAGGAACTACCTGCTGCCTGTCGATGCGGCGCTGGAGGACGAGACCTCGCTCGACTTCGAAGCCGTGCAGGTGGACTTCATCCTGCGGCAGATGTCGCGCGAGACCAGCATCAGGCTGGTGTTCCTCGACGCCTGCCGCGACAACCCGCTCGCCGATGTGCTTGCCAAGGAGACTGGCGGCGACAGCACGGCAAGCAGCGGCCTTGCCGAAATACCGATCGAGAATGGCGGCGCCGGCACGCTGGTCGCCTTCGCTGCCAGTCCCAACCAGCTCGCCTATGACGGACCGGGCGAGCACTCGCCATTTTCGGCGGCGCTGCTTGCCCATATCGGCGAGGTCAACGTCTCGATCACCGAAGCGATGAACCGGGTTACGTCGGATGTGTTCAAGGCCACAGCCGGACGCCAGCGGCCCTGGATCAACGTTTCGCTGACCACCGATGTCGTGCTTCACAAGGTCGATCTCAAGGCGCCGCTGATCGTCGGCGATTCCGGCCCGGCTGCGCCCGAAGGCGATACGCAGGCGCGCACCGGCGCGGCCGCCAATCCGCCGGGTACGGACGCCGGCGAGCAGGCGCTGGAACAGCTGCGTGAGGAAATTCCGAAGCTGGGCTCGGACGCGCCAATCCTTTTCGATGTTCCGGTCAATTTCGGCGACCCGGCGATCGACGGCAAGAGCATCGCCCAACTCATCCAGGGCAAGCCGCACTTCAGTCCGGTCGAGGGCCTGGAAAAGTCCGTCTGGGACAACCAGTGCAGCAACTGTCATCAATGGACCGAGGAGCGGCTGTGCGACCAGGCCAAGACCTACGTCACCAATGATGCCTCGGTGTTGCGCCTGCAACACCCGCTGGGCACGCGCTTCAAGGTGGCACTCGGCAAATGGGCGCAAAACGGCTGCAAATGAGACCGCCAACAATGGGTTGGATCAGATTTCAATGAAATCTCATCACGATCCAGAGCAATCAGGCTCGGCGCAGCGCCTCGGTTTCGGCCAGATGGATGCCCATCTCGACAAAGGCGGTGAGCACGGAGAAACGGTCCGCCACCGCAACCCGCGCCAGTCCGGCCAGTATGCCGGCATTGACGGCATGCGCAGCCGGCAGCGGCCGCAGCCTCGACCCGTTGGTCTGCGGCGTCAGGCCATTGATGTGCCGTTGCGCCGCTAGCGCGATCCAGCCGGCAGGCGTGTGCTGCTGCGTCATCGCCGCCCCGGCGACAGCCTCCCGGCGGGTTGCATTGTTGGGGTCGCCGACCCACTCCTGGATCAGTGTCAGCGTTGCGAGGTCCTGCTCTTCGAGCAGCTCGGTCAGATGCCCCAGGCACTCATGGCCCCACCAGATTGCGGCCCGGTCAGGCAGGAGATAGGCGCAAAAGGTAATCGCTTCCTCGGGGATGCGCCCGGCCATCAGCCGGCGGCAGAACTCGAGCGAGGGTTGGTCGGTCGGAACGGCCGTCATGTCCCGAGCGACAGCCGTGTTCGCGGCGAAGAGATCGCGTGCGGTCTGGAATCGAAGCCCGTTGACCATCGCTGCTGTTATCCTCCCCCAGCCCTCACTCAACCCGCCTGCGAGGCGCGGGTCAAGTCTGTCGACCACCACATGTCCATGACGTTGTTCACAGACAAACGCCTCACGGTTTGGTATATTCCACAGCCGACCGTGATCTCGACAGATCATTGTCGAACAGGAAGAGTTGGCCCGGATCCATGGATCGGGCCTGAGTGAAAATCGGATGCTCGAAACGGGAGTAACCGTTATGCAGCGGCACATTTCAGTCTTGGCATTGGCGACCGTGCTTTTCTCGACTCACGTCTATGCCGACCCACTTCAGAAATCGGAAGACATTGTGAAGTTCTTTGCCGGCACGATCGATCACGGCGCGGCACGCGGGATTTGTGTCGGCACCGAGGACGAGTGCAAGAGCAAGACCGGCCAGAAAGAAAAGCCTCCGGAGAAGACCGGCCTCGATATGCTGATCAATTTCAGCCTGGATTCGTCCGAGCTCGACGCCAAGGCGCGCAGCGAACTCGACGAATTCGCCAAGGCGCTGAAGGACGATCGGCTGAGCAAGCTGTCCTTCGTCGTCGAAGGCTATACCGACGCATCCGGCTCGGCGACCTACAATGAGGGGCTGTCGCAGCGCAGGGCGCAGTCGGTGACGGCCTTCCTCGAATCCAACGGCATCGAAGCCACCCGCATCAAGGCGGTCGGTCTCGGCGAGGCCAATCCACGCAACCCCGACCCCTACGATCCCGTCAATCGCCGGGTCGAGATGCGGATCAAGGCGCAGTAGCGTCGCCGGCTGCGTTTTCCGGCCATCAACGCCGCGCGTCCAACGGACACGCGGCGTTTTTGTCGTTCGATGTGATCGATCAGTTCTTGAGCACGCCGCCGACCGCTACGCCGGTGCCGAAGATCAGCGCCTTGGTCAGGAAATCATTGTTGTCCCGCGGCGGCGGCTCATCCTCGCGCACGACCTCCCGGTTGCGCCTTTTCTGCACGAACTGCTGCTGTCGGCGCGGCTTCTGGGCGTACTGCTTCTTGCGTGGCTTTTCCGCCACCGGCTTCAGCGTGCGGGCCTTCTGCACCATCTGTTTTTTCGGCTTGTCCACGCCGGCCTGGTCGGCCTCATGCTTGGCACGCACGGCCTCCATCATCGGATCCGTCTGGATAACCAGGAATGCCAGTTGCTCGCGCGTCAGGAAGGTGGTCGGAGGCAGCCCGTTCCCCTCTTGCCAGTCGCCGATCGCTTGCCGGGTCTTGGCGCCGATATTGCCGTCAACGCGGCCAAGCTCGTTGCCCAGCGCCTCGACGCGCAATTGCAGGTCGATGCGGCCCTGGCGATCGAGACCGATCGCGTTCTCCGTCGCCTCGGTGCCCAGCACCTTCTTCATGTCGTCCGAAATGCCGACCGAGGTGCGCACGGCAGAACCCGAGTTCGCTTCGTCGGCATCGAGCGCTGCCACCTGCCGTTCCTGGGCTTTCGGATCGTTCAGCGCATCGATGTTGAGCCGCGCCACCGTGGCGAAGCGGCCATTCGGGAACTGTTCGAGATAGGCTTCGTAGAATGGCGCGGTGTTGCGCTTCGAGGCCTCGTCCCAAAGCCGCTGCTCGACTTCCCACGAAGGCGGTTCGCTGGTGACGGGGGCAGGGGCGGGCGCTGTCGCGGCGTTCGCGTCGTCGGCGGCCGGTTTTGCCACCGGCACGGCTTCGGCGGCCGGTTTGCCAAGGAAAACCTCGCGGCCCAGCGATGCGTTGTGCCATGGCCGCTGGCGGCCTTGCGTGGTCTCGGCCACTTCGCCGCGCACCCGCGTCAGCGCGCTCTGGATCTCGACGCCGGGTTCGGTCAGGTGCCTGGCGAGCGCGGTCGAGTAGGGGCTGTCGACGCCGTTGCCGTCAAAGGCGATGGCGCCCGGGTCGGTGGCATAGGCAATCAGGATGCCGCCGGTGCCGAAGCCCTCTGATTTAGGGTCGATCGGCGCCAGGCCGGTGCCCAGCGCGGTGGAGCGGGTCTTCGGCATCGCGGCCGCCAGCGTCCGTGCCAGCGGATTGTCGCGGCAGGCATCGAGGATGATGACGCCGACCGCCGGGTCGGGCGGCAGTGCGGCCATGAAGTCGTCGATCTGGACGGTGCGGGTCTTGAGATAGGCAGGTGACGTCAGTTCGGCGTCGACCGGGATCAAAAAGTTCTTGCCGTCGACTTGCATGCCGTGGCCGGCATAGAAGATGACGGCGAGGTCGGCATCGTAGGACTGCTCGGTGAATTTGCTGATCAGGCTGTGCATGCCGGCATTGTCCTGGTCGACGCCCTCGATCACCTCGAAGCCCGCATTGCGCAGCGTCGATGCGATGAGATGCGCGTCATTGGCCGGATTGGGCAATTCGACGGCATGGACGTATTTGCTGTTGCCGATGACCAGCGCGACGCGTTTGACGCCACCGGCATCCGGCGCCGCCGCCTGGACGGTGCCAAGCGCGGTCAGCATTAACAGAAAAAATCCGCTCAAAAGGACGGCAAACGCTTTCATGGGATCGGCCCTCCGCCCCAATGGGGCGCGTTATTGATGGCTGCGCATGCTAGATTTCACCAGCGACTGTATCGCTTCTGCCAAAATGGCTCTTGGGCGTATGTGATCCCAGCCACAGTTTTGGTTCACAAGGACCCAAAAACCTTCCCAAATATCCGCAAACATACCATTCGCCGGCCTCAGAACCAATCGGCTTGGCGAAAGCCGGGGCGAACTGCCAGCTCTAGCCCGGCTCAAGAGTATTTTGGATCGAGCCGACCAGTGCCGTTATCGCCTGCTTGTATTTTTCGAACTCCGGCGATGTCTGGCGGACTTCCGTCGTCGTCGGCTGGCCCGCATCGGTGGTGGCGGGCGTCGGCAATTTGCGGCCCATCTTCCGTTCCGCCCAGTCGACGACGTAGCTGGCGGTCTTGCCGGTAAGAAATGGGTTGGCCTGGATAACGGACGATCCGAGCACGGCGCTCAACTGCGCCGATCCCGGCGACGCCAGCACCTGATGTGCGCCTTCCATGCCGAGGAAATGGCAGAGATAGAGCCGGCCGGCGGTAATCTGATGGCCGCGCGCCTTGAGATAGGCTTCGCCCTCGCGCGCCAGATTGCGCACCATCTCACGCGAGATGGTGGCGTCGTAGCGCAAAGCGAGCAGGTCTGCGGTCGACAGCGATCGCGCGAGTTCGGGACGATAGGTGTTCATCATCCGGATCCAGGTCTTGGATATGAACTGGCCGGCGCCTGTCGCCGAAGACAGCGGGTTCTTGGCCCGCGCGCTACCGCCCGATTCGACGTGGACGATACGGTCGGTCAGCGTTTCGACGGCGGGATCGCTGGAAGTGACGGCGATTGCAGCGGTCACTGTTCCGAGCGGATCGATCGCCTGACCGCTTTGATAGAGTTCGAAATGCAAATGTGGCCCGGTCGACAGGCCGGTGGTGCCGATATAGCCGATGATGTCGCCGGCCTTCACCTTGGTGCCGACACCGCTGGCAATGGCGAATTTCGACATATGCGCGTAGCGCGTCTCGCGGCCGCCGCCATGGGCGATCTTGACCACATTGCCGTAGCCGCCGCCGTCGCCCTGGAAGATGATCTCGCCGTCGAAGGCTGCGGCGATCGGGGTCCCCACGGGTGCTGCCCAGTCGACGCCTTTGTGGATGCGAACAACGCCCAGGATCGGATGCTTGCGCGGCCCGAAGGTCGACGTCATGACACCGTTGACCGGCGTCACCATGCCGTTGGCCACCGTCAGCGAGCGCACCTGGTCATCGCCCGAGACGCAGGAAAACTGGCCGTCGCTCTGCTGGAAAACCAAACAATCGAGGCTCTTTTGCGTGCCTTGGATGCCGACATAGAGCACCCGTCCGTCGGTCTCGTTCTTGCCGCGCGGCGTCTGCGAATAGATCAGCACAAGGCGCTGGTCCTCGCTGGCGAAAGCATCCAGATCCTGTCCGCGCGACAGATACATGATGGCTTCGCCGATGATGCCGCTCGGCACATTGTTGCGGGCCGCCGTCGAGTAGATCGCGTCGAGCAGGCGGTATTGCCGTTTCTGCGTGCCTTCGGTCTCGGCGCCCGAATAATTGAACAGGTCCTCGCGCACCCACGGGTCGACGCCCGACACGAAGGCGCCGGCCGCGTTGCGTGTCAGCGTGCCTACAAAGACGTTCCTGGCGTAGATCGAGACCTGCATCAGCGACATCGTCGTGGTCTCGCGCGTCGGCCTGAAGCCGCGCATCGCCACGACATAGCCAGGCTGCAGGCCGTCCTTGTCGAACAGCGCCTTCAGCGCCTCGCCGGCAAGCTTTGCGTCGTCGGCGGAAAAATGCGCATCGAGCGCCACGCTGTCCAGGCTGCGGTCGTTGAGGATTTTCACGAAAATGTCCTGGGTCGCCTCGAAGCGCTGGTATTCCGAGCTGACGGTGGCAACGCTGGTGTTGTTTTCGACCGCTGTCTTCTGAAAGGCGGGGAGTGCTGCTTCGCCCTCATCGATGGTCTCGCCCCAGCCGGCCTCGGGGTCATCGGCCGCCGTCGATGCACCCGGAGAGGTCTGCGGGTCAGGAGCTGGGCCGGAGGCCGCCGGAGCCCCGTCCGCGCCGGGCGATGGTTGAAGATCGTTCTGCAGGTCATTCTGCGGATCGTTGGGTTCGGCGGGTGGCGCGACCGCGGTCTTCCGCTGCGCCTGAAAGAAAGCGAAATCCTCTTGCGTCGAGGGGATCGTCGTCATGAATTTTTCGCTGGCGCTCAGCATCACGTCGGAGAGAACCATGATCTGAGGGGAGATGCCGGCCTGGTCGAGCTCCCTCGGGCGCGGCATCCCGCGGCTCTTGGCGGCGCCGGCTTCTGGCGCCAGTGTGATCCACATCGGGTCGCCGGCAAGGTCGATGATGGCCGGCACGTAGACCGATGCGTCGGCCGGTACGTCGTCCGAGCCTTCGACGGCGTGCAGTTCCTCGTCCTCGTCGCCGAACGACCAGTAGTCGGCGGTAAGATAGAAGCCGGTGGCAATCGCGGCGAGGACGATTGTCGCCAGGCCAGCCGCCAGCCCGAGCCAGTTCCTGCGCCTGCGCAGCGCGGCGCGCGCCTGCTTCTTTGCCTTGAAGCTGGTGTCGATGCTGTGCGTCACGGCGCGCTTCCGGTCAGGAAGAAGGTCCAGCGCCCCTGTTCCTGGGTGTCGACTTCGAGAAACTTCGCCGCGATATGGCCGCGCTGCCAGCATTCATCGATGCCGCGGATCGAGAACCGCCGCCGCTCGATGCACATGTCGGTGGAGCCTGCCAGAATGGCGTGGCCGAACACATCCGTCGCGTAGATGTAGATGTAGCGGTTGGTCAGCTCCTCGCGAATGACGTTGACGCATTGATTGGCGCCGATGGTCCACCAGCCATCGGTCTGGTCGGCATCGTCGATCTTCTGACCTACGGCAAGATTGACGACGTCGAGCGTCTGGTTGCAGACGGTGAATTCGGCGCGCGCCTGCCCAGTGGAAAGAAGCGCCAGCAACAGCGTCGCAACCGCGCTCGCGGCGAGCTTCACCCGCACATTCCGGGCAAGCAGGACGGGATCTCGGCGACGGCGTTGCATCGGCGTCGGTGCTAGCCGCCGAGGCGGAAATATTTGGCGGTCGCCGAAAATGCCGAACTCCTGGCGCCGATCTCGTCGAGTATCCTGGGCAACAGCACCGAGGCCGGCGTCGGCGTTGTGAAGTCCGCCGCCTTAATGTCCTGCGGCCCGGTGATCACCATGATGATCTGCGGCAACGCCTTGCCTGCCGCCTTGTCGGCGGCGCCGAGCCCGATCGGGATCGAGAAGGTCGCCTTGTCGGCTTGTACGACAACATGGTCGTCGAGGTTGAAGGCGATGCCCCTGTGGTCGATCAGGAACACGCTCGACACCAGCCCGCCATGCGTCACCAGCGTGCCGTCGATCGGCGAGCCGTCCGGCACCGATGTCTGGTCGAGGACAAGCTGCGGCCTGTCGGCCGTGCTCGCGCCCATGAAACGCAGGAAGCCGGTGATCCCGCATTGCGGGGGCTGGATAAGGCGGACGCTGATATCCGGCTCGACATGGAACTTCGCCTGGAATTCCCCAAGCAACTGTTCGAAGGGTGGCACCGACGTGCCGAAGCCCTCGATCGCGACACCCTTGTCGGTGGCCGACGTCACCGTCGCATAAAAACAGTCACCACCATTGAAGGCGCGTACCCAGGTGGCCCGCTCCGCGGCCGCATCGGCCGGTGGCGGCACCTCCGGCTTGGGCACGTTCATGGCAATTTCGGGCTCTGCCGGCTTGTCGGCCTGCTCACCGCTGGCGATATCGGGCTGGCTTGGCTTGGGCTCCGCGGTCGATTCAGGCGCCTGCGTGTCCGGCTTGGGCGCCTGCGCGGCCGGTTCAGGGGCCTGCGCCTTGGGCTCGGGCGCTTGAGCGGTGGGTTCCGGCGCCGGTGCTGTGGGCGTGGGTGCCTCGGCCGTCGGTTCAGGTGTTTGCGTGGCCGGCGCTGTCGCCTTGGGCTCTACCGGCGGACTGACAGGCTCGGGGTTCTTCGCGGCATCGGACTGTGACGGGCCGGATGGCGGTTGCAGCGCGACGGTCTTGTCGGTTGGTGCGGCCGGCAGCGGGGCCGTAGCGCTCGACGCGACTGGCGGCGTCGGCTGCGGCTCGACCGGCGCTTTGGCCTGATCTTCAGCCGGAGTCTCCGCTGGTTGCGGCTTTGGCACCGTCTTCTCGACCGGCGCAGTGTCCGGAACGGGCTTGTCAGCGACGATCGGCTTTGTCAGTTCGGGTTGGAGCGGCTTGCCGGTGTCGGCGACGCGAGGCCGGTCTCCGAATCCCACGATACTCGATGCATAGAGCCCTCCAAGCGATACCACGGCCACCGCCGACAGCACCGCGATCGTCAGATTTCTGCCTGTAGTAGCACGCTTCGGTGGTGTGCTTGCTCGCTTGGGAGTTTCAGCAGCCGGTTTCGGCTGCGACAGGTGCGCCGGGCGCACGTGCGGCACGAAAGACGGCTCCGCCGTGCCGCTTGGCGGGGCCGAACCGAAGCCTTGGGCCGGCGAGTCCCCGACCTTCGAGACAGGCCCTGCGGTCTGCCCGGTTCGCGGCAGGCCGGGCCGGGGCGCGAGCGATGCCGGCGGCAAGGTCGCGTCGCTGTCGTCGCGCGTCAACCGGGCGATTTCGGCCATGCTGGCCGGTCGATCATCCGGGTCAGGCTGCAGCATCGCTTCGACAATGTCCCTGAAATCGGCATCGATGCCGGAGAGATCAGGGACGGTCCGCCGTTTTTCGACGATCTCGTATTGCGAGCCGCCCATGTCGATCGGCTTGCCGCGCAGCGCCGCCGCCAGCACCAGCCCCAGGCTGTAGATGTCGGACTGTTCGCTGACCTCGCCGCCATAGAGCCCGAGCTGCTCGGGGGAGACGTAATTGTATTTTCCGGCAAACTTGCCGCCGATCAGCGTCTCGCCACCGACCGCGGCCGATCGCGCAATGCCGAAATCGATGATCTTTGCCCGCTCGACCCGGCCGCCCGGCAGGATGATGTTGTCGGGCGACAGATCGCGGTGGATGGCGCCGGCCTGGTGCACGGCGCTCAGGCCCGAGGCCAGCCGGTGGCACAGTTTGCGCACATCCGGAGTCGCCATCGCCCCGCCGCGCATGACGTCGTACAGCGACTGGCCGTCGACGAATTCCATCGCCAGATAGGGCCGCCCGATGCCGGGATCTATGGTGAAGACGTGGTAGCGCACGACCGCGTCATGCGACAGATGGTTGAGGATCGAGGCTTCCTTGCGAAACAGCGACAGGATCGTCTGGTCGCGGGCGAATTCCGGCAGCACGATCTTGATCGCGACATGATCGCCGGTCTGGATGTTGTGGCCGCGATAGACTTCGCCCATGCCGCCCGACGCGATGCGTTCGTCGAGCTCGTAGATGCCGCTGAGCTGCGTGCCGACGCTGGTATCCGCCATGTTGGGCAATAGCCGAGTCTTGTCGTCGGAGCTCATCGGTCGCGGCCTTCTGCTCGGGACAGGCCATTGCCTTTGTCTCTGATCTTGACCAGAACGATGGTGACGTTGTCCGTGCCGCCGCGCTCAAGCACCATGGAAAGCAGCTTTTCGCAGGCAGCCTGCGGCGCTGCCGAGAGCACTGCAGCCGCAATCTCCGCGTCACTGACATGCGCCGTCAGGCCGTCCGTGCTGAGGATGAAAATGTCGCCGGCAAGGGTCTCTCCCTGCTGGAAGTCGATGGCGATTTCGTCGTTGACGCCGATGGCGCGGGTGATGACGTTGCGGCGCGGCCAGTTCTCCGCTTCGGCCGCGCTGATCGCGCCGCTGTCGAGCAGTTCCTGGACCTCGGTGTGGTCGCGCGAAATCTGCGAGATCGCGGCGTTGCGCACGAGATAGACGCGGCTGTCGCCCGACCACAGGCAGGCGAACCTGCCGTCCATGGCCAGCAGTGCGGCAACGGTGGAGCCGATGGTCACGCCGCGTGAGCGCGAAATCCGGCGGATCTCGGCATGCGCCCGGTTCAGCCGATCCTCAAAGCGGGCGCGCAGATCCGGCGCCGAACTGGCGATGCCGATCGTCGCCAGATGCTCGACAATGCTTGCCGAAGCGACTTCTCCGGCCTCGTGCCCGCCCATGCCGTCGGCCACCACCCAGAGGCCGATCCGCGGCTCGACCAGGAAGCTGTCCTCATTGTGGTCACGCACGCAGCCCTTGTGGCTCACGCCGTAGCTCTCAAAGGCGGCATCGTTCACTTGCCTACGCTCCGCAACGCCTTGGCTGACGTGCCTGGCCAGTCTGCCACAGCCCCATTCATTAGAGTATCGAAATCTAAGCCGCTGATGACGGACCGTGTGGTGCCGCCGCTGTCTCTGCGTCCTGCAATCGCTGGTCCTGCCATGCAATTCCCCATCAGAAAGCCTTCGGACAGCTGAACGCGGAAAGCGCCGGCAGCGTGAATGGGTTGCCGTCCTCCCCGGTCTTGATCGTGTAGGCGACATCCCGTCCGCCGATGACGAAATGCGCTTCGAGACTATCGCCATTGGCGGTGACCTGCCCCTTGTCCAGCAATCGTTTCAAAGCCCAGGGACCGTCGAACTTGATTGCGGACTCGCGGCCGGGCAGCTCCGGCGTCAGGCTGAGACTGGCCGAACCGGTCTTGCCCGGCCACGGAATCAGGCCCGGCGTGTTGCCGGCTTGGGTGGCCTGCAGCACCTGGCCGTCGATATTGAGCAGCGCCATGTCGGCATCGCCATGCAGCGACAGCGGCGTGAAGGTGATGTTGATCGACGGCACCGGCCCGCCGAGCGGAAAGAAAGCCGCGCGGATTTGTGCCGCGAGCTGAAAGTTCTTCAGCGTCGATTTCGCCAGATTGCGGCCGAACCTGGTGTCCTGTTTCCAGTCCCAGTCCTGGCCGCTCATGTCGACCAGCGACGCCAGGTTCTGCGCGAAGAACCGGTCGAGAACCCCGCCCGGAGAAAACAATCTGGCAAAATCCGCCATGGCGACATCGTCGGTGCCGGCGGGGGCAAATGGAAAGCGCCCGGCAATCACCTCCTCGCACGGACGGCCGACGGTCTCCTCCAGCATCTCGTTGAGACGCGTGGTCGATGTTTCGGCGACGGTGCCCTCGAAATCGTCCGCCGCCGCGCTCACCATCCTGGCCAGCGCCTTCGGCAGCCGCGAAGCATTGGCGCGCAACGTCGAGATCTGCAGCTGCAGATTGGCGTTGGCCTGGTCCGTCTGGGCGGGGACATCGGCGGCCAGCCGCACGCTCTGATAGATTTCGCGGAAATTCTGGGTGAGGGCGTCGAGCGGCCGCTGCCCCGGCGCCCCGGCCACCAAAGCCTGGAAAGACCGGAACTGGGCTTCGATGTTGGCGCCGGGATCCTGGTTCTGGGTGTTGACAAAGGCGGCCCCGGCCCGGCTCTGCGATTTGCGCGCCGCAAGCTCGATGCCGATGCGGGCGAGGCCCTTGGCGCGCGCGGCGATTTCCTGGTCGCTGTCTTGAGACGGCGCAGCCGGATTGCGCTCTTGCGTCAAAGCTGTTTCGCGCGCGATGGCCTCGAACAGCTGCATCAGCGGTGAGGTCGGTGATCCCGCTGCGGACAGCGCCAGATATTGCGGTTTGTCGGCGGCCATTGGCTTGAACTTCAACCTGTCGAGCACCTCGTTCCACGCCGCCGCAAAACTCTTGCCGTAGCGGTCGAGAAGTTCCGGGCCGAGCTTGAGCAATTCCTGGTCGAAGCCGCCTTGCTCGCCGCTCGAACCGATCACCCATTGATCGTCGACCAGCGCCTGCGCGCTCTTGGCAAGTTGCGCCAGATAGAAGTCGAAGCCGGCATGGGTGTAGAGACCGGGGACGCGAAGGCCGGCGAGATCGTTTCCGTCATTGCGCTCGAACAGCATCGGCGCTTCCGGGCCGGCTTGCGAGGCCACCGAAAAATCGTCCAGCGCCGCCGCATAGGTGGCCGACTGGATGAGAGCGGTGGCGCGATCGGCAAGGCTCATGCGGCCGAGCGAGCGCTGGGCGGATTCGACCAGCGTGCGGTTGAGTTCGAACGAGGGATCCTGGTCGTTGTCGAGCGCCAGCATGGCGCGCAAATGCTTCTCCAATTGCGCCCGGCCGTCGCGATTGTGGGCGCCGGGATAGCGGTTCTGTTCCCAGTCCAGTTTCAGCCAGGTGACGACCAGTTCGTCATCCACTTTCGGCGCCTTGCCGCCTAGCATCAGGTAAATCTTCAGCGGCTCGTACAGCGCCATCGGATCGGCCATCCTGGCCTCGATCGTGCGTTCGAGCTGGAACAGCAGGCGCGAGCGGAACATGCGCTCCAGCCCTTGCCGGTAGGCAGTCTCGGAAGCCGAAAGGATACGCTCACGCTGGCTGAGGCCGAACGTCGCCGTGGCCGGGGTGGGCTGGTCTCTCGTATCGTAGCCGGCCGGCAGGCCGCGCAGCGCATCGAGCGCGCCGATGACGGTTTCGAGGTCGGCATCCAACACCGTCGTGCTGGCCAGCAGCGGCGCGGCTGTCGCGCGGTATTGGCCTGCCGCCTGGCCGGTCGCGGCGACCAGCGATTTGTTGGTCGTAAAGCTCAGGCCGAGAACGCCAAGCGCGGCGATCGCTATGGCCGCGATCGCTGTCAGGCCGGCGTAGCGGGCGATCGCAACGCGCCTGTCGGCCGCCCTGTCATAGGACACCCAGCCGGACTCGGCGAAAATGACGCGGCTCAACAGATCGTGCAGGAAGAAGCTTTTGCCGGTGCCGGAAAGATGCGCCTGGGCATTCCTGCCGAAACTGCGGCCTATGCTGCCCAGCAACTGGTCGATCGGCGTGCCTTCCTGCGTGCCGGAAGAAAAATACAGGCCGCGCAGGGGGGCGTTCAGCTGCTTGCGCGTCGGCTCGAAAACGCCCTCGAGGAAATTCACGATCCGGCCTTTCAGCGCACCGAGCTGCGCGGCGAAGCCGAAAATGGCGATGCGCGCGACCGGATCGGTCTCCGCCTGCAGCCGCTCGCTCATCTCTTCGGTCAGGCGCTTCACCAGCGCGTCGAATTCGGCTGGCGCTTCTGCGACCATGTTCAGGCCGCGCTCGGCGGTCTGGAAGGTCGCGCCCCACACCTTGCGCCGGCGTGCTTCGTCGAAACCGCCGAAATATTCCATGAATCCGGAGACCAGGTCGGCCTTGGTGAACAGCACGTAGACGGGAAAGCGGACCTTCAGGACCTCGTGGATTTCCTGCAGGCGGCTGCGGATCTCGGCGACACGGGCCGCCTGCTCTCCGTCCGCCATCAGATCGGCAAGGCTGATCGCCAGGATGACGCCATTGATCGGCTGACGCGTCCGGTGCCGCTTGAGCAGCGACAGGAACGCCAGCCAGCTTTTGCTGTCGGTCCGTGCATGGGAATCCTGCGTCGTGTAGCGCCCGGCCGTGTCGATCAGCACCGCCTCGTCGGTGAACCACCAGTCGCAATTGCGCGTACCGCCGACACCCGCCACCGGCTGCGCCTGGCCCGACCCGGCAAGCGGAAAGTTCAGGCCGGAATTGACCAGCGCGGTGGTCTTGCCGGCGCCCGGCGGGCCGATGACGATGTACCAGGGGACGTCGTAGAGGAAGTTGCGCTTGCCGCTCGACTGCCTGAGCGTCGCGACTGCTTCGTTCATGCGAGCTTCCAGCACCTTTGCATCGCTGCCGTCATCCTCGGCGCTGGCCATGGCGGCCTCCAGCGCCTTCTGCGCCTTGCGCCTGCGCCAGAACCGGATTGCATAGATGATCGCCACCGTTCCGACGACGATGCCGATGATCGCTGCCCGCAGCCAGATGGGATCCAACGGCCGGGCGCCGGCAAAGCGGATTAACGGGCCGGCGTACCAGACCGCGGCGGCAAAGCCGGCGAGCGCGAGCGCGCTGAAGATGCGCAGCAGCCAGCCGGTCACAGCATCTCCTCCCGCGGGATCATTACATCGACACGGCGGTTTTTGGCGCGGCCGTCCGGCGTTGCATTGTCGGCGATGGGCTCGTCCTCGCCCTTGCCCTCGACCTTTGTCCGCGACGGATCGCTGAAATGCGCTGCGATCATCTTTTCCACCGACTGGGCACGTGCGACGGAGAGGTCGAAATTCGATTTGAAGGCGCTGGTCTTCTTCGGTTTGACGTTGTCGGTGTGGCCGACGATCCGGATCGGCCCGCGCTCCGCGTCGAGAGCCGCCGCGATGCTGGCGGCCACCGGCTCGAACTCCGGCTTGACCTCGGCTCGTCCCGACTGGAACAGCAGGGCGTTGCTGATTTCCACGATGATGAAATCACCCTTGGTGCCGACGCTGACGCCGCCGCCTTCGATCTCCTTGGCCAAGGCAGTGCGGATGCGATCGACCTGCGCAATCGTCGTTGGCGCTGCGACGACTTTCACCTCCTCGGTCAGCGGCACGAAACCGGTGCGCTCGATGGTGACCGGCGTCGCCGGATTGAGCGCCAGCAACTCGCCGGCAACAGCCTCGCCATCATTGGTGATGAGCACGCGCAGCGTGAAAAAGGCTGCGGTCAAAACTGCCGCGGTTGCAGCGGCTATGGCCCAGAGCGGAACCCGCCTGGAGCCTTGCGCCGATGTGACCGACAAGCCTTGCCAGCGCGGCGAGATGTCGTCGTCACCGAGGACGCGGAAATAGGCTGATGTCTCGTAGACGTCGCGGCGGACCCGTTCGAGGCTCTCGCGCGGCTGGCCGCGATACTGGCCTTCGAAGCCAAGCGACAGGCAGACATGCATCAGCTCGATGAGATTGCGATGAGGTTCCGGCGTCGCCAGCACCGTGTTCAGCGCCTGGAAAAAACCGGCGCCGGTGGGTTTGACCTGGAAGAAGCGCTGCAGCATGGCGTGCTGCGCCCACGCATCCCGGCTGGAACCGGGCAGATTGGCGACGATATCGTCGGCGGTTTCGCAAAGCACATAGCTGGCGATGCGCGCATCCTCTTCCGAGGTATCGGTCCTGGCGATCTTGCGGTCGAAATCCTCGACCAGGCCGGCGACATGCTGCGCCAGCGGCTCGGCCGGTCTTTCGACAGCCATCAGCCGCAGATGCCCAAGCAGTATCAGCAAGGGCGCCGCGGCAGCGACGATCGGGTTGGCCGCGCCATAATCGACGGCATCGCTGGCGCCGAGCAGCGCATCCCATGGCGTTTTCCCCGCCGTCCCGGCTGAGCCGTGAACGGGCGGATCGGCCGGCGCGTTGGCGAAGGGCGTTCCCTGATAGATCACCGTCCCCGTGACGTCGGACGGCGGCTGGCGGCCGGCGTTGGGATCGAAAACCGTGGGTTCCGGGACGCTGGCAGGGGCGATCACCGTACTGCCGGGGGCCGGCGCATCGCGGGCGAGAACCGTCTTTTGCTTGCGGCCGGGATTGGGGCGGCTGGGGCGGATGACGGTTTTGCCGGTCGGATCGAAAGGATCATCCTTCGAGCTCATCGCCGATCCCTGCCTCTACGCCCGCGCGCCGCGACGCACAGCGCCATGTCCGCGCAAACGCGGACCGCAGGACGCTATCTCGCCGTGACATGACATGTGCCGCAGACCCCCGAGGTCGACCAACCGTACCCGCGTGCTCAATCGTCGTATGTGATCGTAGTCTCAGAAGGTTGCGATGGAAACCCGGCGCAATTTTGGTGGCCGGCCCGTGCTCGGGTCGCCTTCACGGTGTCTTCAGCGGTGCGCGGGCTTAGCCCTTGCCGGTCTTCTGTTTGGCGGCCTTGGCATAGGCTTCACTGAAATAGGTGAGGAATATGTCCAGCATGCCATTCTCGTGCGCTTCCTCCTTGGCCCGCCAGGTCGCGACCAGCGCGTCCCAGGCGCGCGTTTTCTTCGAGGCAAAGGAGGATGGCGGCAGTTTTTTCGCAATCGCCTCGGGCGACAGATCGTCAAGCAACCGCGACAGCGCTGCCTGCATGGCGGCGAAGGTGGCGAATTCATGTGTTTTGAGGTCGTGGAAAGCGTCTTCGATGCTGTGCCTGGCATCGAGATAGCCGGCCCTGCGCCGCGCGAACATGATGTCGAGGATTTCGTCTGTCCCGGGCACGAACTTTAGCGGATTGTTGTCGGCGGAATTGATCATGGTCCGGTCGCTGGTCTTGGCCAGGACTTTTGCAGCGGCGCGCGCCTTCAACAGCAACACCAGCTCGTCGACGACGATGCGCAGCACCGCGCCGATCTCGCCGGCTACCTCCTGCGGTTGGCGCAGCAAAAGCACCTCTGGCGGAATGCCGGCGCCGGCGGCAATCGCGCGCAGGATCTCGTCGGCTTGCTGCGGCCGGCTGGAGACCGAAGCGGGTGGCGCGGTCGGTGACCGTGGCGATGCGACATGGTCTGGAAAGGATCCGGCAACGGGCATCTGCCGTTGCGTCGAACCATGGCCACCGAAGGCTGGGTTCCCGTCATCGATCGACACCGAGACGATATAGCGGCCGATCCGGAGCCGGTCCCCTTGCGCCAACCGATGCGGGCCGGTCAGGCGCTGGCTCGACCCGTTGACGAATGTGCCGTTGCGCGAGACGTCGTGGAGAAAAAAGGCGCCGCCTTCGTAGCGGATTTCGCAATGTCGGCCGGAGATGAACTTGTCCGGATCGGGCAAGGTCCAGGCGCAGTTCTCCCGCCCGATCTCGAAGCCGCGGTCGCGCGATGCGTAGCCGGGCGGCAGCCCGGCAGGCAGGACATCGACATTGCTGATCTGCAGACTGATGAACATGCGCTATGGACCGTCGACCGCTGCCGTTTCCATTGATCCGATGTGCCACAGTCTAGCAGCTTGCGGGCACAGCGGGAGAGCGGCGTTTCACACTGGCGAAAGCGGCGCAAACAGCAACGGCCTGCCGCTTGTCCTCTTTGGTCTGCCATAGAACATGTGGTAGGCTCAACATGGCTTGGGTGGCAAGTTGCGAAATATCCCTGAACGTGAGGTCGTTAACACAAGAAGGGCTTCGAACCTGCCACACTAGCGCTCAGGAGGGGCACGACCCATGCCGAGTGAACAACGCGCCGCGCTTGTGCAGACGCCGGTCGGCGCCGAGCTGTTGACCTTTACGCATCTCGTCGGCCGCGACGAGATCAGCCGCTGCCTTGCCTACACCGTTGGATTTGTTTCGACCAATGCCGATATCGACCCGCTGAAGATGCTGGGCGGCGCCGTTTCGATCGAAGGCGAGGCCGACCCCAAGCGCTGGTTCAGCGGCCTCATCGCCGAGTTTCGCCTTACCCGCATCGAAGATCGGCTGGCTCACTACGAGGCGGTCGTCAGGCCGTGGCTGTGGTTCCTCGGCAATACCACCGACTGCCGCATTTTCCAGGACAAGACTGCCGTCGAGATCGTGGAGGAGATCTTCTCCAAATATGGCGGCATCGCCAAGTTCGAGAAGCGCTTGCAAGGCTCCTATCCGCCGCGCGAATATTGCGTGCAGTACGACGAGAGCGACCTCGATTTCGTGCAGCGGCTGCTCGAGCATGAAGGCATAATGTACTTCTTCGAGCATGCCGAGGGTGAGCACACACTGATCCTGGCCGACGCCATGAGCAAGCTCAAGCCGGCGCCGGGCTATGAGACGGTGCTATATCAGTTCGAAGGGCAGGGCTCGCGCCGCGACGTCGAATACATCACCGACTGGATTCCAGGCAGCGCGGTGCGCCCCGGCGCCTATGCCCACACCGATTATGACTTCGAAAAACCCGCCGCCGATTTGATGGCGAAGTCGGCGCAGCCCTTCGGCCACAAGCAGGCCGCGGGCGAGAACTATCGCCACCCCGGCGCGCATCTGGAAGTCGGGCGCGGCGACAGCCTAGCGGCGATCAGGCGCGAAGAAATCCAGGCGCCGCATATGCGCATTGCCGCTGTCGGCACCGTGCGCGGCCTGTTCTCCGGCTGCACCTTCAAGCTCGACGGCTTTCCGCGCGACGACCAGAACAAGGAGTATCTGGTGATCAGCGCCGAGTACCGGCTGTTCGATCCGGGCTATCGCGCCGGCGTCGACACCGATGGCGAGAATTTCAAGGTGGTGCTCGGTGTGGCGCCGACCTCAGTTGCTTATCGGCCGCCGCGCATCGCGCCAAGGCCGATCATGCGCGGGCCGCAGACGGCGACCGTGGTCGGTCCCTCCGGCGAGGAGATCTTCACCGACAAATATGCCAGGGTGAAGGTGCAGTTCCACTGGGACCGCCTCGGCAAGAAGGACCAGAAGAGCTCCTGCTTCGTGCGGGTGTCGCAGACCTGGGCCGGCAGCGGCTGGGGCTTCATCCAGATCCCGCGCATCGGCCAGGAAGTGATCGTCGATTTCATCGAAGGCAACCCGGACCTGCCGATCATCACCGGCAGGGTCTACAACGCCTCGCAGATGCCGCCCTACGGACTGCCCGGCAACGCCACGCAGTCGGGCTGGAAGTCGAACTCGTCCAAGGGCGGTGGCGGCTACAACGAGCTGATGTTCGAGGACAAGGCCGGCTCCGAACTGGTCAACTTCCAGGCGCAGAAGGACCATCACCTTGTGATCAAGCACGACCGCAACAAGACGGTGCAGCACGACCAGTCCGACCGCATCGACCACGACGCCAAGCACTCCGTCGGCCACAACCTCGACGAGGACGTCGGCAACAACAAGACGGTCAAGGTCGGCGTCGACCAGACGACGAATATCGGGTCGAACGACACCGAGACGGTCGGCAAGAACCGCTCGCTGACGGTGGGCATCGACGAGACGATCGGCATCGGGTCGAACTCGACCGAGACCATCGGCGCCAATCACACGCAGACCGTGGCGATCGTGCAGACGGTGACCGTTGGCGCGGCGCGCGTCGATTCGGTTGGAGCATCCGAGATCCGGACCGTGGGCGGTCCGCAGGCGAACACGATCGGTGCGACGCGGTCGGTCACTGTGGGCGCGGCGCAGAGCCACACCATCGGTGCGGACGACAGTTGGCAGGTTTCGGCCGGCCAGAGCGTTCAGATCGGTGCCGATCAGAGTTTCAGGATCGGCGGTGCACAGGCTACGGACGTAGGCAAGGACCGCAGCACCAAGATTGCTGAAGGCGATTCCACCGAAGTCGGCGGCGACCGGGCTCTCAAGATCGCTAAGGGCAGCGCTGTCGAAATCGGTGAAGACGGCGCAATGAAGATCGGCAAGAGCCTGCTGATCGAGGCGGGCGACTCCATAATGATCAAGTGCGGTTCCGCGGGAATTGCTTTGAAGAAGGACGGGACGATCACGATCGAAGGAAAAGACATAACCGTCGTAGCTTCGGGTGAGATTGGCGTCAAAGCTTCGAAAGACATCACCATGAAGGGCAGCAAGATCAACCAGAACTAGGACTCGCTCGCTATGACTAGGACCATTGGGAAGACCAAAACCATTGAGAAGATCGAAGGGGTGGTGATCGGTGTTTTCCTGGGCTTCGGCGAGGAAGCACCGTTGGTGGTTTTCCCCGGCAACCCGAAGCAAACTGCGATTCCGGCCCGTAGTTTGACGGAACTCAACTCATCGATGATCGGAGTTGAGGTGGCATTGCTGTTTCAGGAGGGCGATCCGGGACGGCCGCTTATCGTCGGCCGGATCGTCGAGCCAGCGCGCAAGGTTGCGCCGGCACAGGTCATTCGCGATGGCGGGAGTGTGAAAATCGTCGGCGACGAGCGGATTGAACTGCGCTGTGGCAAGGCGACGATCATCATGGAAAAGGACGGCCATATCACGATACGTGGCACCTATCTGACCAGTCATGCCAGCGCCGTAAACCGTATCCGCGGCGGATCCGTGAATCTCAATTGATGCCGGTGCCTGTCCTCCCGGAAATCGTCCGTCAGCACGCCGAGATGGCGGCATTCCTGTGGACGGTGTATGACTATCACCTGCTTCATCCAGATGAGAACCCTGACATGGACGAGGTGCGTCTCGCGCGCCTCGTTGCAAGGATCGAGGCACATTTGGACGGCTTGAGGGTGGCCGGGCCCGAGGGGCTGGCGATCGCCACAAAAGCTTACGAGGCCTTTCCGGAAGCTGGCGAACTCTTTGTCCTGCGTATGCTCTCTGTTCCCGATCCGCCGCGGATTGCAGCACTCGACCTTGAAAAGGTGCGCGGCTACTTGGCGGCTGGACGGCGGTAGTTGCAGGCCTTTGAGGCTTTTCTCTCCCGGCAGGTTTCACAAAAACCTGCGAGACATATCGATTATGCCGGCATGAAGGCCCTTGTTGTATCCGAACTCGAACCCGACCCACGTCGACCCGTCGAATAAGAAGACTTCCTTCCAACCAACCACAACCAGGAATTCGCTTGATGCCTGCATCGCATAGCCGTAGCCCAACTCTTTGAGCGGAGCGAGCTTCAACCGCTTCTGGACATAGAGGCCGTACTCATCGTCGCCCCAGTAGCGCTTGCCCTTGAACTCGCAAATCGAGAAGAAGTCCCGTTCAGGCGCTTCGATGGCCGCGAGGTCGTCTTCGAAGTACTGGAAACAATAACCGTCCTCGCAACCTATGTTTACAACCCCATCCTCGGCGACTTGAAGCGCATTAATAGAGCGGTTGAAATTCAGAGGAATTCTCTTCCAACCATTGCCGGCAAGGCGAAGCAATGTGCCGTCGTCTCCCGCCACATGAACCGGACCGTTTCGCGGGCCATGCATGGCCCGCAGGAACGATTTGGCGATCGGCTTGATTGTTCGCCACGCATGGCCTTCGGCCACGCACACGGTTCCATGTTCGCCATACAAATAAACTGCGCCGCCCTCCTGATGGTAGAGCTTGTTGAAGAACTGGTCGGGGGTCCCACTGGTCGCATGCGCAGTGCCGTGGAGGAAATGGGTCGTGCCGCCGATTTCCAATGCTACATGGTCGATTGGAGTAGGGCTGACATGCGCGAGGATAAGGTTTGGAACTTCAAGCAGTGTCTCGTAGCGAAGTGTCTTTCCGTCGAACAGAACTTTCAGCAGGTATGAATGCCCGATTTCGTCGTTTTCATCACTTAGCTGAACCGATACACTGAAATATCTCCCCTCAAGATGAAACGCGCTCATTACCTCTACGTCGATCTGATCTGGTTCGAGATTGGCGAAGGGAGTTTTCAAGGCCATTGCAAAAAGCGCTCCTAGCGCATCGTGTACATTTTACCAAGTTCTTCTTGTGTTTTTGCGGGAACCACAACACTCTGGATATAAGCCATAAAGATCATCTTGAGGCATTTCTGGATGTTTTCTCTAGTCTTTGGGCTGGCGTTCTTAGACTCTTTGTGGTTGACTGTAACGGATTCGACAGCCTTGTCGACACCACCTCTCAACCTCGGCGGCTGCCCCTGATTGAGCCGCCTAGTGTTGTAGTCGCTCATCATGTTGGTCTTTAGATTGTGTGGGGATCCCTTCTTGCTCCCCTTTCCTGACTGATATCCTCCGCCCTTTTTGTGTTTGTACGATCGAATACAGACGCAAGGGGCAGTATTTTGATCATAGTTTTTCCATTTTGGATATGAGATATTGTGCTCGCGGTCGCCTTGAAAGTATTCGTTGCTAACAAAGTGCTCGGATTCATATCCGGCTGGACATTTCTTATCCTCGTGAGCGTGAAGTCTCATGTTGTGCTTTTGCAGAAGGGTTCCGCAAGTCACATTGCCCATATTGACTGTCAGGATATGGGCCCAAGGAACGGCTGCGGTTGCGGCTGTAGAGGCGTGGTTGTTGGTCGACAGATCGGTGAACCGGATCACCGGCTCTCCGTCGAATTTCACGTCGTTGGACCAGGAATTGAAGTATTCCTTGCCGGTATTGGTCGAGGTGATGATGCCCTTCTTGGCCGCACACCCGGCCTCGTCGCCAGAGGTCTTTGAAAGGTCGGACTTGTTCTTGATGTTGACGGTCTTGCCGGAGATCTTGACCGTTCCAGTACCCTGCTCGGTATCGCTGGACACCCCGAACAGGGGGTACGGGATAGGTACGCCGGGAGGAGTCGCGGGATTTTCCGGAGGGGTGAAGCAGACGTCCGGAAACGCCGCAATTGTCTTACCGTCGCTCCCTTGGCCGGAAATTTCCAGCCCGTTGGCGAAGACGTTTCCCATCAGACGGCCCGTCCTGCAAAGACGGCGGCCCCGCAGGCGCCAGCGTCGTTGGAGGCTTCAACGAGCACGGATTCACCCATGGCGTAGCCCTTGACGGCAGCGGTGAATGCCCAACCCAGCATGAGTGGGACCACGGCGGCCCCGACATTACCTAGGGTTTCACCGGGCGACCAGATATCCATGAACTCGCGGCGGCCACGGGTGAGCCGCAGGGTGGCCAGAGCGCTCTGCCTGAACCAGTATTTTTCGCCGATCAGGTCGGAGATGCGATAGCCGACACGATGCATGGCGATACCGGTCTCCTCAAGTGCGGTCCGGTAGGCGGCGGTCATGCCGTCACCGCGCGACGCCAGATCATCCGGATTGTAGATGAAGGCGGGCTCTCGGCTGAAGCCGAGGCCATGCAGGTGAAGGCTGCCGGCGGTCGCCCGGGGGGAGCAAAGGATCGCGGCGGCCGCCTCGCCGGGGATGAATCCGTCCGGGTTGTCTGGAACCAGCAGCCGGTTTTCGGTAAAGTAGTGCGTGACGGTGCCCGCCGTCAGGTAGCTGTCGACGCCGACGATCATCACGAAAGGGGCTTCGCCGGCCGAGAAGATTCTGCGGGCCTGTTTCAATGCGACCAGCCCGGAGGGCCGACCGTGCGCCACGATCCGTGCCTTGTTGGGACTGGTCAGCTTGGTGATCGCGGCTATGCGCGCGAGCATGCGCTGTCCGTCCGAGGCCGGCCGCCCGGGGCGGTCGTTTTCGGCAAGGCATAGAATGAGGGCGGCGTCACCTCGCGCCTCCGGCGCGCCGGCAAAAGCTTCGGTGATCGCCATCGCGGCAAGGTAGGCCATACGCTTCTCGCCGACCCAGTCACCGGGCAAGGGAACGGGCGCGCCTATAAGGCGCTCTCCGCCCGCGGCGAGGAAACCTGTCTCCTGAAATCCGTCTACCCCGGCTCGCATTGCTGCGCATGACGAGGGCGCGTCGAGGCCGACGGCGGTCACCATGCCGATCGAAACGACATTAATCGCTGCGCTCATGCGGCTTCATCCTCGGGCGCGGCCCCAACGGCGCGTATATAGTCCCGGCCAGTGGCTCGCGCTCGCAACATCGACTCCGTCGGCGGGCCAATCCAGCATTCGGTGAAGTCCAGGATCGTGCGATGAATGCGCTGAGACACGCGCCAGACCAGCGAGAAGCAGCGGTTCTCGGGATCAAACAAAATGGTGTCGGGAAGGATTTCTCCTTGAAATGAGAGTTCTCGCTCTCTGAACAGCGTCATCGGCAATGCCGTCTGTGGCAGGCGAAAGCTTACCCGGCCCTCAGGGGTCAGGTTGACCAGATGTACTTCTTCGCCACCTTTCGGCTGGTCGATCTGCTGGTCGGACGGCGCCATCTGGAAATAGCGCTCATCGAAATCCGGAGGCAGGAATGGAAAGATGTTGGCTACCCAGTTGTCGTCATAGGTGCCGCCATACTCGATCCGGCCAGGCCAGCCACGGCCCATTGGACCAAAACTCATGGGCCTGTAGTCGCTGAACGGCGAGCGGATGTCCTCGCCGACGGCTTGGGTGTTGGGAAGGCGCAGGCCCGGGATCAGCCGCTGGTTCCTGGCACGCGACCAGCCGGTTCCGACCGGGTTGTATCTGTAACTTGCCGGCGCCTTGTCCTCGGGGTCGAGCCGGTCAGTTCCGCCCCACGCAACGTCGTAGGAAATCGGCAGGCGTAGGAACGGCTGCGGCGCTGTAGCGGCAAACATTGGCCCGATGGCACGCCACTCACGCGTGCCCACCACCTCGAAGAGTTTCGACCAATTTCCAACTTTGATGCCGACCGGCACGCGCTCGGCTGGTCTCCCGTTTGGGGCGTAAGCACAGCCATTGGCGATGATGTCGCAGCGTGGCTTGCGGAAAGCGAAATCGGTTTCCCATAATGTTGCGGAATAGCCGGGTTCACCGGTCTGCGTGTCGGCCATGACCAGCGGTACCTGCTCCGCCGATTTCTGCACCGGTCCGCCTGGCGTTGCGGGAAAGTCGAACGTGCCTTTCACCACCACGACAATCCACTCATGGGCGGCCTTGTCCGTGCCCACGGTGAATTGATGCGGATAGCCCATCTGGTTCCAGATCTGCATCAGCTCGTCTCCCAACTGCCGGCGAGAATTGTCTCCAGCGTCGCTTGCGGCGAGTGCGGGTCGATGTCGAAAATGTCGGAGTGCGCCGTCCACATCACCATGTCGGCGATCAGTTCTTCGCCCGGCTCAGCAGGCGGCACAGGCAGTTCGCCGAGCGCTGCGTCCAGTTCGTCGGGCGTCAGTTCGCCCCGCTGGGCGGCGCTGGCGGCCTCCTCGATTCCGGCAAACCATGCCTCGGCATGCGTCAGCGAGACAGGCGTTTCGGGTAGCACGGCGACAATGCTCAAGGGGAATTTCCGGCCCACCTTGTCGGCGCTCTGCAGGATGATGCCCGCCGACGCGCCGAAGGAGTTCGGGCCGGCCAGAAACCGCAGCGCCGTGGCCGGCGGCCAGATGTCCTGGCCAAACAGCGGCACCAGATGCTGCGCCAGCCAGCGGTCCCAAAGCCGCACGAACTCGCCCGTCAGCCGCCGGCTGACGAAGTCGCCGGTGGCGGGCATTTTGCCGTAGAAGCCAGGCAGGATCAGATCTGCGGCGGACATGAGAATTTCTTGAACATCTGGAGGTTGTAGGGATTTTCCACGCTCGCCGCCTTCAGCTTGAAGTCGGCGTACATGCCTTTCGTCCCCAGCCGCAGGCTGTAGACGTCGGACAGCGAGGTGCCGGTAAAGCGGCCGCCGCGCAGCATCCTCAGCCACGCCCAGCTACCCGTCTCGTTGAGCATGATTTCGGGCGAGCCGTCGATCGGCTGGAAGGCGAGCGAGATGACGCCGGTGCCGTCCTTGCCGGGCCAGGTCATCGGTTGCGGCCGCGTCGCATTGTTGAAATAGACCAGGTTCTGGCCGTCGAGATTGAGCGTGACACGGGTGACGTTGGGCGACAGGTCTGTCGGCTCCAGCGTAAAGGCCATCACCGGGCCCTGGCCGCCAGGGAAGAGATCGTCGCGAATGCGCCGCGCCTGCTCGAAGGCGGCAAGCGCCGACGGATCGAGTCCGAAATCGGCGCGCCATTTCCATGGCTGCGCCGATGTGTCGACATAGCCGAGCAGATGGTCGTTGATGAAGCCGTCGATCATGCCCGCCGGTCCGAACAGGCGGGCGAAGTCGCGCACATTGACGTCGACGGCGCTGTCTGGGCTGAACGGATAGCGGTCGTTGAGCGCGGCCTGGCAGAAGGGCAGGATATCGGCGCGCCAGATGGCGTTGAGCTCGGAGGCCACGGCCTTCTGCGTCAACCCGCTGGTGTCGCCGGCAATGCCGCTCAGCCAGGTGTTGACCGGGTCGGGCAGGATCTGTGCCTGGCGGGCGACGGCGCCGGTCAGTTCGGCCAGCCCGCCCTGTTTCTTGATCGCGTCCTGCGGGTCGGGATTGGCGGTCACCGTTTGCAGCACATTGGACAGCGCCGTCAGCGCAACGACCGCGGCATCGAGCGCCGGCGGCTGGCCGTCGACCTCGGCAATCGTGCTCTTGAGCGGCTTGAAGTGTTCGGCCACCAGCGTGCCGGTCAGGTCGACTTCGCTGGCCGATCCTGCGCGCGGCAGCAGCTTGGCGCCAGTCTTGACGATCTTGCCCAGTTTGCCGAGTTTGCCCAGCAGTTTCGAGCCGCCCTTCGCCGCCGCCTTGTCGTCGGTCGGCGCCTCGTCCGAGCGGGTGAGGTCGACCTCCTGGACCACCGCCGTCAGCAGCCGCTTCAGCGCGGAATCGGCGCTGGAAAGGTCTTTCAGATTCTCGCTGGCAATGTTGAGGTCGCTGAGCGGCGCCAGCCGCATGTCGCGCAAAAAACTGTCCCACTGCGCGATGTAATCGTCATAGTAGAGCTTCAGGATATCTTCCGATAGCGCCGACACCGAGGTCTCGGAATTTTCCGAGCAACCGCCGGCAAACACCGCGCGGTCGAGTGCCGCCTGGGCGGCCACATCCTCGACCCGGTCGAGGATCGCGTCGTGGAAGCCGTCATAGGTGAAGGCGCCTGATATGCCGACGCGCAGCGTCTTGTCGGAGCGTCGCGAAAACACCTTGGCGCCGTTCGGCCCGGCGAAATTGGCGGGGATCCATTCCTTCAATCCGGCCACCGCCGGATCGGCCAGCAATTGCTTGTAGGCCCGCGCCGGCAGCGAGATCGTGCAGACCGTTTTCAGCGCTTCGGCGACCAGCGCCTGGTCGGGCGCGATGTAGCTGTCGTCAACCGCCATGCGCCGGATCGCGGCCAACTGGTGTTCTTCCGCATCGGCGGTCGGGAAGGGCGCGGCCGGCGCGAATTCGGGCAGGTCGTTCACCCACCAATTCTCGACGAAGTCGGAGTCCATCTGAGACAGGCCGGTCATCATGCGGTAGGTCTTGAGTGCGCCCAGCATGAAGTCCGGATCGCGGATCTGCCGCCACATGGTCGCTTCGAGCAGCGCCACCATCCGCGGCTCCAACACGTTGCGCAGAGCGTGGTCATAGGTGTCGGTCTGCGCCCGCATCATCTCGGCCGAAGCCGATGGTCCGAGCAGGTCCTGTGCCTTGTTCGGAGGCGCAGTCCTGGCATTGACGACTTCGTCCATGGCGGTCAGGGCAACGTCCATCGCCGGCTGCAGCACCGAGGCGGGCGTCGCCGCGGTCGACGTCAGCGGCGCCTGCAGCGCTTCGAACTGGCCGGCTTGCGCGGCGATGGCGTTGCGATTGTCGTAGTAGGACCAGGTGAACAGGCCGCCGGCGAGTATGGCCGCAGCCGCGCTGGCAGCGGCGGCACCGCGCCAGATCCAGCTGCGGCGGCGCTGCGCCAGCGGATCGAAGGTGCCGAGTCCGGCCTCCTTGAAGATCACCTCGGTCAAAAGGTTCTTGAGGAAGAAGCTGCGCTTCTCGAAGCGCTGCGCCGGCATCGTGCGTCGTGCCGGCAGGCCGAAGGAGGAGGCGAGCGCCGCGGTCAGCCGGTCGATCGGCGCGCCTTCCTGGGTCGCCGAGGTCAGATAGAGGCCGCGCAGCCAGGCCGCCTCCTCGTAGCGGCTCTCGCCGAACATCGCCTCGACCAGCACCTGGATCGGCTCGGACAGGCTTTGCAGCTGTGCGGGAAAGCGGAAGATCTCGGCCCGTTCGGCCAGCTTGTCCTCATCCTCCAGCCGTGGCACCAGCCGCTTTTCCAGCTCCCTCGACAGCGTCGTGATTTCACCCGCGATCGCCTTGGCATCGACGCGCGCGTCGAGCGGGAAGGTCGTCCCCCATACCTGTTCGCGCGCCGCCGTCGACAGGCCGCCGAAGAAAGCCTCGAAGCCTCTGATCAGATCGGCCTTGGTCAGCATGAGATAGACCGGCAAGCGGATTTCCAGCCGCTCTTCGAGCTCGGCCAAGCGCCTGCGGATCTTGCGGCCATGCGCCTTGACGGCTTCGTCGCCCTCGGACAGCGCGTCGATCCCAAGCGCAACGATGACGCCGTTGAGCGCACGACGGCCACGATGCTTCTTCAACAGGTCGAGGAAGCCCAGCCATTCCACGGCGTCGACATCGGGCTGGCTTTCCTGCTGGACATAGCGCCCGGCGGTGTCGATCATCACTGCGTTTTCGGAGAAGAACCAGTCGCAGTTGCGGGTACCGCCGATGCCCTGCAGATCGTCGGTCAGGTCGATCGGAAAGTTGAGGCCGGATTGGCGCAAGGCCGTCGTCTTGCCGGTCGCCGGGGGGCCGACGATCACATACCACGGCATCTCGCGCAGGAACTTGCGGCCGCCGAGCTTGCGGCGCTTCAACTCGACCATGACGTCCTGGAACTTGGCGCCGACCGCGGCGACGTTTTCCTCGCCCGGGCTGAGCCGCTTTTCCTCGACCGGGGCGGAAATCTCGGCGACGAACATGCGGTTGGCGCGGATCGCGCGGCGCTGCGCGACAATCAGCCAGATCAGCCAGAAGATCACCAGAAGAGCGATGATGACGATGCGCACCGTCTCCGACGCCATCGGCACATAGTCGCCGACCCGTACGATCGGGCCGAATACCCAGATGATCAGCGACAGCAGCGCCAGGCCGATCAGCGTCCACAGGAAACGCGAAGTCAGGACCGCCCAGAGGAAGCGCAGGATGAACATGTCACAGCCTCTTTTCGACCAGCACTTCGACGCGGCGGTTCAAGGCCCGCCCTTCGCGTGTGCCGTCGTCGGCCACCGGATCGGTGGCGGCCCGGCCTTCGGAGCGCACGCGCTCCTTCGGCACGCCGTTCTGAATCAGGATATCGGCAATTTCCGCGGCGCGGGCTTCCGACAGCCGCTGGTTGGTGGACAGTGGGTTGGTCTTTTGCAAGGGAACGCCGTCGGTGTGGCCGACCACGGTGATATCGCCGATCAGCTCCTGGTTCTCGAGGATCACCCTGGCGACCGAGGCGATGAGCGGATCGAAGCCGTCTGTCAGCTGCGCGCGCGACGACTGGAAGAGTTCGGGATTGGAGGCCTGGATGACCAGCCGCGCCAGCGACACGCTCTCCGTGCCGCTCAGCGCTCTCTTGAGCTCATCCGGCGCCGCCGCCTGGAATTCCGGCAGCAGCGCGAAATCCACGGCCACCGGCGGCGGCGCGTCGACCTTCGGCGAAGCGCGGGTGACATCCGTACGCGTCGGCGGCGGCAAGGCGCGAACCAGCGCCGAAAGCTCGACCGCCTGGCTGCTCAGGCTCATCGACAGGCCGATATGGATGGCTGTCGCCATCACCGCCGCTGCCGCAACCATCACCCAGATCGGCACGATGAAGCGCTGCGGTTCGTCGGAGGCGATCACGCCCTTCCAGTTGGGCGACAGCGGTGCGCCTTCGGCGTCGCTGTCGCGCAGGAAACGCGCGGCCGCCACACGCACGGCATTGAGCGAACGGTCGCCGGAGCGGCCCGGCACTCGATATTTGCCGCGGAAGCCGAGCGCCATGCAATGATACTGCAACTCCAGCATTTCGCGGTCGCGATTGGGATGGCGTTCAAGCTCTTCGAGCCGGGCGAAGAACTGCGCGCCGGCATCGACGTCGCCGCGCAGCATCACCACCAGCGGCTGGCGCGGCCAGGCGCTGGCCCCGCCCCACGGCGTATTCAGCGCCAGATCATCGAGCAACGCAGCCACCAGCCACGCGGCCTGGTCGGCGCGCTCGAGCGAGGAGCCCTGCGCCATGGTGGTGTCGCGGCAGCGCACAAGTTCGTCGAGCAGCCTGGTGCGCAGGGCTTCCGGGTTCTCCGGCGGCTGCGCGTTTTCGAGTTCGGGTGCAAATTCCAGCAGCGGCGAGAACGCGTTGACGAGCACGTTCGGATGCGCGCGCGCGGAGCGTTTCGCAGTCACCCCTGACGCCGGCAGCGGCATGGCGCGCGGCGTTGTCGCTCCGCTCAGCCGAATGCGCGTCCGCTCCCGATCCTCGGACAGTCCGAATGGATCGTCCCTGCTCATCATCTCACCTGTTGACCGAGTAGCAGTCGACCTGCGGTTCGCTGGGCAGCACGCCCGAAACGCCGATCACGAAACCGGGCGCTTCGAGCAGCGAGGCCCAGTGCTCGCTTTTCTGGTCGAGTTCGAGGCACAGCCGGTCGCCGTCATAGGGAATTTCGCGCGGTTGCGAATGCAGGGGCTTCAGCGGAATGCCGGGCAGGCGTGATTTCCACAGCCCTTCGAATTCGCTGGCCGAGCCGACGGTCGCCTGGTTGACGAAAATCTTGCGCAAGGCATCCTCCGACAGTTCGGAGCCGATCCGCACCACGATGCGGCTCGCCACCAGAAGTTTCGGGTTGTCGATGCGGATCTTCCACACATTGGTGGCATGGCGCATGACCGGCAGGGCGCGCGATTTCGGCTCGATGTAGCGCAGGCTGAGGATCAGCGAGCGCAGCGCATCGGCCAGCGCCGAATAGGCGGGTCCGGGCGCCATGTGGTCGTAGACAGGCAGTTCGCCGAGCCGCCTTGCGCTCGAACCGTAGGTCGCCATCGAGCCGGCAAGGCCGGCAAGTTCCATGTAGACCTCAGCCGGATGGAAGACATCCTGCGCCAGCATGTGCGCCAGCCGCGGCCGCGCGGCGTTGACCAAATTGAGGATCAGAAGATCCTCGACGCTGCGCCCGGGGCCGCCCAGCACCATCTTGCCATGCGCCTCGGCGATCTGGTCAAGGCCGGTGACCACTTCCTGCAGCAGGCGGCTGTACCAGGACGCCGCGCCGATGACCAAGGTCGGCGGCAGGAAGGTGTCGTCCAAGGCAACGCCGCCATCGGCGCGCACGCCCTTGAGTTCGGCCACCGGCAGCGCGGTGTAGCCGCCGACGGCCGTGCCCGGCGCCAGCAACAGCGCCTGCGGCCGTGCGATCTCGATTTCCTCAGGATCGGAGCCGCCATGCACGGCGTCGCGCACCGAGACGATCCGGCCGCGATAGCGTGCGCCTGACGGCTCGGCGTGAGCCGGGTCGAAGCCGACGCCGCCGGGCGGTTCGAGCGGCAGTGCGATCAGCACTGGCCCCGCGCCCATCTCCGGCGTCACCGCCAGCGGCCGCGGCGCATCCATCGTCTCAGGGATCGCGAACGGCGTCCCGTCGGGAAAGATGCCGCGCGCCGAAAGCACCGAGATCTGGCCGGCATCGAGCTGTGCCTGATCGAGCATCAGCGTTCGAAAGCCGAACGTATGCAGATGCCCGGCCTGCAAGGCGCCGCGCACCGTCGCTTCGAAGAAGCGGTCCTGTTGCTGGAAATGCTGGGTGCGGAGGAACAGTCCCTCCGACCACAGCACCCTGTTTGCATCGCTCATGCCGACACTCTCTGCTTCCTGCTCATCGCCTCGCGCGGCTTTGCGGATTTCGCCGCCCAATGCATGTCGCTCAAAAGTGGTCACGGTTTTGAGAGAACGACATGCATAAAAACAAAGACCTAAAGCGCGTCGCCTGGATCGCGTTCAAACGCGACGCGCTTTAGGCGGAAATGCCGCCGCTGCCGAGCTTCACATTGACGGTGAACTTTGATCCCGGCGAAACCGATTTGGTCGTACGCCAGTTGCGCCCGCCGGGTTCCCTGATCAGCGCGACGAAGCCGAGTGCTGCCACTTCCGGCTCGACCGTGATGGTCTTCGATGCGGTCTTGCCGGGTCCGACGGAAATCGTGTCGGAGCCGATGAGATCGCCGCCAAGTGCGGAGCCGGCACCGCCCTGCAGGGCGAAATAGTCGGCCGAATTGAAGGCGCCGGTGCTCTTCAGCCGTAAGACCATTACCGTTACCGGCCTGTCGCCGCCGCCCGGTCCCGGGTTCATGCCGGCCCCACCGGCCAAATTGACCGTTATGACGGAGGGTTTAGGCGGGCCGCTCTGGCAAGCCGTCAGCAGTCCCGTAGCCCCGATGGCCAGAATGAATTCGCGTCTGTCGATCATGTCTCAGTCCTCCTCATATGCGTCCCTAAAATCAGCGCCGATTTCGCCCAGAAAGCGCGTCTCGGCGCTGTGAGCGATTTCACGGTGGCGTTTCTGGTACAATTCCCAGAGCTTGGCGCCGCGCCCGCCGGTCAGCAGATTGCCGATCGCCGAACTCGACTTCAGTTCCTGCTCGATCGCCGCCGGATCGAAGCGGTCGATCATGCGCTTGAGCGCGCCTTGCACGCCGCGCCAGGCACGAACGTGGTGCTGCGCCAGATCGCGCACCGCGTCCTTGATCGCCGCTTCGGCGCCGAGGAAACCGGGGCTGCGCTCGGCCAGCATGGTCACCAGAGCATCGTCGACCGAAGGCAGGAATTTGAGCGGGTTGACCTCGGACGCGCCAACCACGGTCTGGGCGACGCGGGCGTTGCCCTTCTCTTCGGCGCGCTTGCGCAAAAGTTGCATCAACCCTTCCATCATCAGCCGGTATTCGCGGCCGAACTTCTCCATGTCGGCCACCGGATCGCTGCCGGGAAAATCGGACTCGCCCATGCCCATGCCGCGCAGGAAAGCGGCGCGCAATTCCGCGTCCGCCTGTCCGGTCGACGGCCGCGCAGCAGCTTGCCGGACAGGAGCACGTGGTGGCGGTGGAGGCGGGGTTGGCGGTGGCCGCTGTGGCGATGCCTCGGCCGCGCGGACCGGCAGATCCCAGGGCGCCGGGGCAGGCGAGGGCGCATCCACTGCGCCGCCATCCGTCGCGCCTGCGTCGAGACTGGTGGACTCGGCCGGGCCAAAACCAAACCCGTCATCGTAGGCCGGCGGCTGCTCGGAACTGGATCTGCTCGGCTCTCTCGACAGCGGTGCGGAATCGAGGCCGAAGGGATCGTCGAACAGCGGCTTGCCAACACCCTTGTCGGGGGCGGTCTCGGCCACCGGCGTTGCCACAGGGTCGAGGCTGAACGGATCGTCGAACGCCTGCGAGCTGCGTTCATCGGACCGCGCACGCGCGAATGCGCCGGGCACCGGCTTTTCGAATGGATCGGGCAGGTTGGCAGGGCGTGGCCGTCCCGGCTCTTCTTCCGTGGTGGACGAAAAGAAATCGTCGCCGCCGAGGCTGACCGGCGCCCGCGACGCCGCCGGCTTACTGGCAGGCGCTGAAGGCCTGGAGGCCGGCGCCTCGGTCTTCGCCGTCTGCAAATCGACCCACACCACATAGTCGCCCAGTCGCAGTCGCATGCCGCTTTGCAGGCGCGCGGTATTTCCCGCGCCGAGCGGGCTGGCGGCATCGTCGATGAACAACCCACTGCTGGAGGTATCGGTGACGAAATAGCCGCCCTGCTTGCTGGTGATCTTGCAGTGGGCGCGCGAGACGAACATGTCGGGATCGTTGATCTGCCAGTCGGCGTCGGCGCTGCGGCCGATTACCAGCTCGCCCTCGTCCAGCCGCGCCTGCCGCGTGACTTGCGCGCGTGGTCCCTGTTCGAGAGTCAGAAGCAGGCTCATGCCGCCACCTCTTCCCGCCAGCCGACGATGGTCCGCAACCGCATGTCGTCGGCGTCCCCCTTTTCGACCGGTCGCGCCAGCCAGGTGGTGCGGGCAAGCTGGACGGTGCCGAGCTTCGCCGGCGGCACTGCCTTTGCCGCAAGCACGATCCTGAGATCGACATCGATGGTCTCGCCGATCAGGTCGCGCACCGCCTGCTTCAACAGCTTCAGCCGCTCACCGCCCGGCAGGAAGGCCTTGTAATCGATATAGCTGAGCGCGCCGATGCGCAGCTCGATGCGGCTCTGCCGGCTGAAGCTGCGCGGGCCGATGGTGGCGCTGCGGCCGAGCGTGGCATAGCTGCCGGCAAGCCGCGTCTGTAGCGCCTTGGGGATGGTCATCCAGGCCGCGACGAACTCCTTCAGCACCACCGGCACTTTGAAGGCTTCGGCCAGGAACAGCGTCAGTCGCTCGGGGCCGTCGACTTGGGCAGCGAGCGAGGCGGCCTGGCGAAGTTTTACTGTATCGAGTTCGGCATCCTGCGTGCCCGGCAGCCCGATGCCGGCCATCGCTTCCAGCATGGAACGGACGCGGCCGCCGACACCGCGTTCGACCTGCACAGCCGGATGCGCATCCGCCCAGGCCCGATAGTAGAGCGCCATCATCCTGTGCTGCAGGATATTGACAAAATCGACGAAGGTCGTGTCGCTCGTCTGCCGCGCCTCGGCGCCGGCATACCAGCGTTGCGACAGGCGATCGAGCACCCAGCGCGTCAGATGCAGTGGCATCGGCCCTTCGGGTCCGAGCAGGCCGAGATTGTTGACCGTGACGCGTGCCGGCGACTTGTCCGTCGGCTCGCGGAAATCCACCACGTCCTGCACTGCGAAGGACAGCCGCACATTCTGGCCGAGCCTTGCCGGCTCGCGGTCCGGCCGGCCGGAATGGCCGAACAGGCCGCCTTGCCGTTCGAGCCGGCGCAGCAGTTCGAAAAAGTCGAAACTCTCGGACAGGGTTGCGGCTCGCTCTAGATCAGGTAGCGATTGCCGGGCGTCATCGGCCATGGCACATCCTCCTGTTTCTGGAGCAACCGCGTGCGCGTGCGCACGAACCCGTTAATGCCGGCATGGCGGGCAAACAGCCGCGACAGCAGGCCCGACAGCAGCAGAGTGCTCTGTCCCGCCAGCACCGACTGGTCGACATGCAGCGTCACTTCCGTGCCGCGGCCGAAGCACATCGGCCCTTCGATCGCCAGCCTTTCGATCACCGCGCGCGAGTCGATGCGCACGATCGAGCGCACATTGCGGGCGAGCCCGGGGTCGCCGCGCTCGGCATAGAGATCGAGCAGCGCGTGCAGCGGATCGACGCCGCGGCCTTCCTTGGCCAGGCTGAGGAAGTTGAGCGCCAGCTGTGACACCAGTCGCCAGGCCAGGTCGTCGGCGCGCGACTCGCCGTCGGCGCCGGTCGGCAGCGCTGCCGGGATCGCCGGCTGCGGCGAACGCAATGCGCCGAGCAGCCGGACCGTCTCCACAGGGTCGCCGGCTTCCAGCGTCAGGGTCGGCGTGTCGTCGAGGATGGCCAGGTCGCGATTGGTGCAAAGCGCCATGATATCGACGCGCTTGAGCGGCCTGTTGGCCTGGCTGTGGACCGGGCGCGAGATCGCCAGGAAGACGTCGTCGCCGGCATAGGAGGTGCGGGTCACCCCCTGGCGCCGCTCGTCCTCGGTTGGCCGGCGCGGCCGCCGCTCGGTCGAATAGACCCAGCCGCTGCCGCGGTTTTGCCCGAGGCTGAACAGCTCCGGTATCTCGGCATCGGGCCCCTCGGCATCGGCGTCCTCGACGCGGATGACCCGGTAGATTTCAAAGTCGCGCGCCCGCGTACGGTCGGCATGCAACACCTGCCGCGTCTTGCGCTGGTCGAGCTCGATGACGTTGCACTCGCGCTCGAAGAGATTGATGATCGGCGTCGCGAACAGATCAAAATCCGCCGGCGTCAGGTCGGCGAGCTCGGGCACGGGACGCCTGAACAAAAAGACGATTTCGAGCCCGGCCTGGCATTTACGCACGACCGGCAGCAAGCCGGTGACGCGCGCATAATGGAAGCGCTCGGGCATCATGAAATATTCGCGCAGCAGGCGGTAGCCTTCGAAGGTCGGCCGCGTGCGCGGCATCAGCGCCTCGGCATCGGCAATGCCGACCATCTCCGGCGGCGGTAGCGGCGACAATGGATTGGTCTTGCCTTCCGGTCGAGCGCCGACACCAGAGCAGACTCCGAAGATGGCGTCGAAGATCAGCGGCGCCTTGGTGCGGTTGGCGAAATAGAAGTCGAGCCGGTCGAGCGCCAGTTCGTCGAGCTTGCCTTTGCCGGTCCGCGCCAGCGTGATGCGAAGTGCCGCTTCGCCGGCCTTCCCGGCGATCGGGCCGATGCCGGCGGCGGCAAGCGCGCTGCGGTCCTGGAAATAGCCGACCGAACTGATCGCGATCGGAAACAGCGTCATGTCCTGCGCGGTGGTGAAGGTGCAGCGCGTCGACAGGCCGGCTTGCAAGCTGGAGACCAGCCGCGTGCCGCGCTTGACGACGTGGCCGGCAAGCATCGTCTGCACCTGCTGGCCGGGCTTCAGCACCACCATGGCGGTTGCCGGCGCCGGCGTGACGAGATCGGGATAGAGCACGTCGAGGATGCTGCGCGAAAACCGCGAGCGCTCGGCATCTACCTTCAGGCGCGTGCGCGCGGCGAGGAAGGCGACACCGTCAAGCAGCCGCTCGACATAAGGGTCGGGACACGGCACCGTATCCAGCGACAAATTGCGGGCGACCGCCGGATGCATGTCGGCGAACTCCGCCGCCAGCCCGCGTATGTGGGACAGTTCCTCCTCGTAATATTCTACGAAGACCCGGTCCATCTCTCAGGCTTCCCTGAACTCGGTGCGCGCCAATCCGTTATCGAGATTGATCGTCGTGCGCAGGCGCATGCGCTCGGGCGTCGGCGTCATGATCAGCACGGCGTCGATCTCGATCTTCAGGCCGGTCTTGTCGCCGAGGTTGACCGTGACTTTGGTCGCGCTCTCCTTCAGCCGCGGCTCGAAAGTGGCGAGCACGGCGCGGATCTCGCGTGCCAGAACATCGCGATCGAAGTCGCGCGACGACCGGCCGGAGAAGGACGGCACGCCATAATTGACAACGCTGCGGCGCACCTCCGGAAAGTCGGCCAGCGATGTCGGACTGTCGGTCATCTGCTCGGCCTCGAGATCGGATAGCAGCGGCGCGGATTCGAAACGCTCGGTGTTGAACAGCGCCTCGATGTCGCGCCGCACGGCCTCGCGCAGCACATCGGGCGACACCACGATGCCTCGGCTTTCAAGCTCGCCACGGTGCCGGTTCTGAAACGCCAGCCGGTGCAGCCGGCGCTTCTGATCGGGGTTCAATGCGTCATCGGCGTCGATGCGCCTCGGTCCGTCTGCCAGCAGCTCGTCCAGGCGCTCTGCGCCAAGCTCCTCCTGCAGAGCCTGCCTGAGCCCGTCTATCTCCGAGCTCAGGCCCGGCAGATCGTTGACGAGGCGGTCCCACAGCGAAGGCTGTACCGCCTCGCGCTTGGCCCGTGAACCGCCCGCCTGTACCTTGTCGGCGGCAGGGCGCTTTGCTCGCCCCTCACTTGCCGACATAGACATCCATTTCGGCTTCGTCATTGTCGTCATAGACGAACTTGATCTTCTTGTAGGCGAAGGAGACTTCCTCCTGGATCAGGTCGGCTTCATCATCGGCCTGCGACATGTCGTATTCCATGATCGAGGCGTCGGTCAGGGTAACGACCAGATAGTCCTTGCTCTCGCCGTCGATGGTCCGCCGCGCGGAGAATTTGACCTCGTCCAGCGCCTTGTTTTCGAACAGGGCCTTGGCCAGATAGGGTGAGGCCTTGTCATAGTGCTTGGTGAACTTGATCATGCCCATCGACACGCGGCCTCGGCGCGAGAGGGAATTGGGGTCGTAGGGCGCGACCATCTTGTAATCGACGCCATGGATTTCGATCTCGTCGTCATGGCCGTCGCGTGTGCTAGGCCCCTTGATATCCGGAACTTTCAGAAAACCGTCGATCTTCATTGTGGGCATTTTCGTTCTCCACCGCTTTCAAACAAAGGTTTGGTTGCTGCAATCAGGTCTTCACGGACGGCAATTCCGACACCAGCCTGAGCGAGGCGTTGATGCCCTCCAGCTGGTAGTGCGGGCGCAGATAGAAGCGGGCATTGTAGTAGCCCGGCCGGCCCTCCACGCTGTCGACCTGCACCTCGGCGGCGGCAAGCGGACGCTTGGCGCGTGCCTTGTCGTCGGCGAAGGCCGGGTTGGCCAGCACGTACCGGTTGATCCATTCGGTCAACCAGATCTGCATGTCGGTGCGTTCCTTGAACGAGCCGACCTTGTCGCGCGCAATCGCCTTGAGGTAGTGGGCGAAGCGCGAGACCGGGAACAGATAGGGCAGGTTGGCTGAGAGCCGCTCGTTGGATTGGGCGTCGGGGTCGACCAGGCGGCCCGCCCGCGTCTCGTCATCCTGCAGCGAATGGGCGCCGATAAAGGCCGCGAGATCGGTGTTCTTGCGGTGCAGGATCGGCATCAGCCCGAGCTTGGCCAGTTCCGCCTCGCGCCGGTCGTCGATGGCGACTTCCGTCGGGCATTTCATCGCGATCGAGCCGTCATCGGTCGGGAAGGAGTGCACCGGCAGGTTAAGCACAGTGCCGCCATTTTCGACGCCGCGGATCTGGGTGCCCCAGCCATAGAGCTTGTGGCTGCGGTTGATGTTGACGCCCATCGGGAAGGCAGCGTTCATCCAGACATATTTGTTGTGATCGCCCTGCACTTCCTCCTCGAAGGAGAAGCCCTTGACCGGGACTGTCTCCGAGCCGTAGGGCAGCCGCGCCAGCACGCGCGGCATGGTCAGCCCGATATAGCGCGCATCCTCGCTCTCGCGCAGCGATTGCCACGAGGCGTAGGCCGGGTTGGAGACGATCTGCTGCAGGTCCTGCGGGTTGGGCAGTTCCTGCCAGCTGTCCATGCGGAACAGCCGTGGCGAGGCGGCGGCGATGAACGGCGTGTGCGCCGAGGCGCAGATGCCGGAGATGTTGCGCAACAGGCCGACGTCGCGCGGGTGGTTGGAGAACTCGTAGGCGCCGATGACGCAGCCGATCGGTTCGCCGCCGAGCATCGAATACTCGTCGGTGTAGACCTTCTTGAAGATCGGGCTCTGGTCCCACATCTGGCCTTCATAGTCTTCGAGCGTATCGGCCAGCTGCTCCTTGGAAATGTTCATCACCCGGATCTTCAGCTTCTGATCCGTCTCGGTGTTATTGATGAGATACCAGAGGCCGCGCCAGGTGCCTTCCATCTGCCGCACTTCCGGCGCGTGCAGGATTTCGTTGACCTGGGTCGTCAGCATCTTGTCGATGCCGGCGATCAACGACTTGATCGACTTGATCGAGTTGGACGAAATCGTCGTCGTCTCGGAGCGCGACTGCGCCGCCAGCGCCAGGTTGCGAACCAGCTGCTGCAGCTTCTCGCTGTCGTCCTTCTTGACCTTGAAGTCCTTCTCCAGCAGCTGGCTGAATTCACCGAGATCGACGGCCTCGGCCTCGGCGACGGATGCTGCGGTCTTTTGCTGTTCGGCCATGATCTATTCCTCGCCCTTGTCGTCGGACAGCGCCTGGGCGGCGATCTGGCCAAGCAACGGCTGGTTGTTCAGCAATTGGGCTATGCGCTTTTCGGCATCGACGCGGCCGTCCATGAAGCCGAGCAGCTCCTCGAGCTGGCGCCGCATCTTGAGGATTTCGGCCAGTTGCGGGACCTGTTCGGCGATCTTGTCGGGGGCGAAATCGCCCATCTTGGTGAAGGTCAGGTCGAGCGCCAGTTCTTCGTCGCGCTCCTGTCCCTCGGCCTGCGGCAGCGTGTTCTTCACCCGCGCCTTGACCCTGGGTCCCAGCGCTTCCATGAATTTGGGGAAGCGGTTGGCATCGGTCTCGACAAAGGAACGGTCGAGCACCGTCTTGGACGCTTCCCTGGTCTGCGATGCGCCCGACAGGTCGGCCATCACGCCCATGACGAACGGCAGTTCGATCGTCGTCGGGCTGCCGTAGGTTTCGACATCGTAGGCGATCTGCACGCGCGGGGCGCGATTTCGCTCGATGACCTTCGCTTTGCTTTCGGCTGGCATGTGTTGCTACCTTTCATCCTTCTGGGCAGTCTTCTTGGCGTCGGGAACGCCGGCGAGCAGCCGGAATTCCTTGAGCCCCGACGGGGCGAGGTCTTCCATCAGTTCAACGAAATCCATGTGCACCATCCTGCGCACCCGGCGGGCGAGATGCGGGATCGGACTCGACGGCTCGGTGCGGTCGTAGAACGCGACCACAAGGTCGAGGCACTTCACCACATCGTCGCGCGAGGAAATCCTGTCCGGGAGCCCCGCACCGGTCTCCGCGTAGCTTGCCATCGTCTCGGCTCCATGACCGTTTCTGACCGGCGCGGCCGGGCTTGCCGGGGGAGCAGCCGGGCTGGCAGCCCCCTTCGTCGCTGCCTCTTCCGTGGTCTCGACCGCCGTGTTGCGTTCCAGCGTCGTCAGCACGCGCTGCAAAAATCGTTTCAGGTCCGGGACGGCAGCCCCGTTGCCGTCAAGACGGGCATTCAGGGCCGTATCGACCGCGTCGAGCGCCTCGATCGCTGCGTGCGCCCCGGCGATGAGCGCTGTCATCTGTTCACCGGCCTGGTCCTGATGGGCGGCACAACCGCTGCCCACCCGGTTCAGGAGCTGTCCGTGCGCGCTGACCAGCGCTGCCTTCTCCGTGGCATTCAATCCCGACGCCGCTTCCTGAAGCATGACGCGATCGTCGAGCGCACCCTGTTCGAGATCGCGTCCGCTGATCGGCCCGATGGGACGCGGCGCGAAGAAGACCATCTGCCTGAGGTTCGCCAGCAGGCCTTCCTGGCCGTTCTGCAGGTCGGCCAGCGCGTTGAGGCGGCGCAGGGCGGCCTCGCGTGGTTGGGGGCTGGCCCGCAGCGCCGGGTGCATCGTCTGCCAATGCGTCTCGAATGTCCTTGCAATCAGGGTCAGGCCCTGTGCCAGTCCGGCCAATCCCTCTTCATTGGCCAGCGCCCGGGCGACAATGACAAGCAGGCGCAGGTCGCGGCCATGCGAACGCAACTCCTCGGCCTTGCCGAGCACGGCAGGCCAGTCGACCGGAATGGTCGATTGCGCGGCTGGCTTGTTGCGCCCGTCATGGACGACCTTGACCTGCGGCTCCGTGAGCCGCTCCAGCTCATGAAAAGCCGGATCGTTGCGCAAGTCTTCGCCTGACGGATTTTCACCGTCCAGCGGAGCAAGCCAGAGTGCGAGATCGATCACAGATACCCCCGGCGACCGGCTCTAAAACCGTACGTGACCCAACGTTAGCACACGGTTGCATATTCCCACAATTCGCCATCCGCTCAAAAGTTAACGAGCGCTAATGAATGTCGGTGCAACTGCGTCTCGGATGGCGCAATTCATGGCGTGCTTGGCCAACCTCGTATGTGAAGCGCATCGCATAGGATTATAAAAAATCGTGGTTGTCTGCATTTGGCGGCGCGGGACTCTCCACAAAGGGAAAAGGCCGGCTGCATCAAGCGCTTTGTCAAGCGGCTGCTTATGTGGCAGGCTGTCGACGGGCAGATTGCAGGAGCACGTTCGATGGAACAGCGCCGGTCGTCGCAGGGGTTCAAACGCAAGGAACTGGTTGGCAAGCTCAATCCGGTCTGCCTGCGCGCCTTCAAGGCCGCCGCCGACAGCGCCAAGCTGCGCGGCAATCCTTACGTCGAACTCGTCCATTTCATAGAACAACTGGTGCTGTCCGAGCGTTCGGATGTGCAGATGATCATTGCCGATGCCGGCGTCGATGCCAGCCGGCTTACCAGCGAAATGACCCGCGCCGTCGACAAGCTGCCCTACGGCGCCACCTCGATCGAGGAATTTTCCGACCACATCTTCCACGCCATCCAGGAGGCCTGGAACCTGGCGACGCTGGAATTCGGCATGGAGGAGGTCCGCAGCGCCCATATCGTGCTCGCCTGCCTGAAGACGCCGGTGCTGGAAGGCCTGGTGGCGAAGATCAGCGGCGAATTCGACAAGATCGACGCCGACGGGGTCATCGCCCGCTTTGCCGAGGTGGTGGACGGTTCGCTCGAAGCCGGCGCCACGGCAGCAGTGGCTCCCACCGCGGAGGCGCCGCGGCGCGCTCCGGGCGGGGACTCCGCGCTGGCCAAATACGCCACAGACCTCACCCAGCGCGCCCATGACGGCAAGATCGACCCGGTCGTCGGCCGAGACCCGGAGATCCGGCAGATCATCGATATTCTGATGCGGCGCCGGCAGAACAACCCGATCCTGACCGGCGAGGCCGGTGTCGGCAAGACCGCGGTGGTCGAGGGGTTTGCCCTGCGCATCGCCCAGGGCGACGTGCCGCCGCCCCTGCAAGGCATCAGCGTGCGTATGCTCGACGTCGGCCTGATGCAGGCCGGCGCCAGCGTCAAGGGCGAGTTCGAAAAGCGCCTGAAGGCGGTCATCGACGAAGTTCAGTCATCCGAAACGCCGGTCATCCTGTTCATCGACGAGGCACACACGCTGATCGGCGCCGGCGGTGCGGCTGGAACCGGCGACGCTGCCAATCTCCTGAAACCGGCGCTGGCGCGCGGCGAACTGCGCACCATCGCGGCGACCACCTGGGCCGAATACAAGCAGCACATCGAAAAGGACCCGGCGCTGACCCGCCGTTTCCAGGTGGTCAAGATCGATGAGCCGTCGGAAGCGGTCGCTGTGCTCATGCTGCGCGGTGTAGCCGGCGTGCTCGAACAGCATCACGAAGTGCAGATCCTGGACGAGGCGATCGAGGCGGCGGTCGGCCTGTCGCATCGTTACATCCCGGCGCGGCAATTGCCCGACAAGGCGGTCAGCCTGCTCGACACCGCTTGCGCCAGGGTGGCGATCTCGCAGCATGCGACGCCGGCCGAGGTCGAGGACATTTTGCGGCGCCGCCAGGCGCTGGAAGTCGAAAGCGGCATCATCAGCCGCGAGGCCGCGATCGGCATCGAAGTAACTGACCGGCAGGCGCGGGTCGAGGCCGGGCTCACTGAGGCCGGGACCATGCTCGCCGCCGCCGAGGAGCGCTGGGAGCGCGAAAAGGCGCTGGTTGCCGAGATCCTCGAACTGCGCGCGCGGCTGCGCGGCGACGGCGTCCCGCTCGATGCGGTGGCGACAGCTGAGGCCGAAGCCGAACCGGCAGCGCCGGACGAAGAAAAGACCAAGGTGCCCAAGGCCGAGACGCCCAAGGCCGAAACGTCCGAGACCGAAGCGCCGGCTGCCGAAGCTGCGCCGTCAGATCCTGCCGCCGATCTGGCGCGGCTGCGTGAACTCATGGCCGAGCTTGCCACCGCGCAAGGCGAGACGCCGCTGATCCTGCCGTCGGTCGACCGCAATGCGGTAGCTGCCGTGGTCCAGGACTGGACCGGCATCCCGACGGGACGGATGCTGTCCAGCCAGACCGAAAAGGCGCTCAAGCTGGCCACCACGCTGTCCGAACGTGTCGTCGGCCAGGATCACGCCATGGAGATGATTGCCAAGCGCGTGCAGACCAGCCGCGCCGGGCTCGGAGCGCCGGAAAAGCCGGTCGGCGTGTTCCTGCTCTGCGGCCCCTCGGGAGTCGGCAAGACCGAGACGGCCCTGGCGTTGGCCGAGACGCTCTATGGCGGCGAACAGAACCTGATCTCGATCAACATGTCCGAATTCCAGGAGGCGCACACCGTCTCGACGCTCAAGGGCGCACCGCCCGGCTATGTCGGCTACGGCAAGGGTGGCATTCTCACCGAGGCCGTGCGCCGAAAACCCTATTCGGTGATCCTGCTCGACGAGGTCGAGAAGGCGCATCCCGACGTCCACGAGATCTTTTTCCAGGTCTTCGACAAGGGCATGATGGATGACAGCGAGGGAAGGCGCATCGACTTCAAGAACACGCTGATCCTGCTGACGTCCAATGTCGGCTCCGAAGTCATCATGGAGCGGACCGGCAACGGCACGGTGAGGGCTGGGCTCGACGGCCTCGATGCTGCACTGCGCGCTCCACTGCTGAAGGTGTTTCCAGCGGCCTTCCTCGGCCGCGTCGTGACCATCCCTTACTATCCGCTCTCGGATTCGATGATCGAGGCCATCACCCGCCATCAGTTCGGCAAGATCGCGCGGCGGCTGCGCGCCAGCCACGACGCCGAACTGGTGATCGGCGACGGCGTCATGGCGCTGGTCAAGGCGCGCTGCACCGAAATCGAGTCCGGTGGCCGCATGATCGACGCCATCCTCACCAACACGCTGTTGCCGGAACTCAGCCGCGGCGTGCTGAACCGGTCGCTCGACGGCGAGAAGATGACCAAGGTGACCGTCAGCGCTTCCACTGACGGGTTTGCCTATTCGTTCGAATAGTCAGGCCTGACTGCTCGGCTCCGTCTCGGCGCGGATCAGCTTGATGTCGGCGCCGGCTGCCCAGGCGCCGATATCCTCGCGCCGCAACGCCGCCGCCATCATGTCGGGAAACAGGTCCGGCGTGCAGGCGAAGACCGGTATGCCAAGTGCCGCGACCGAAGCCGACATCGCCGGATCATAGCCCGGCCGGCCCTGATCGGTCAGCGCCAGCAGCACGATGACATTGACGCCGGACCGGACCAGCGCCGCAAGCCGCCGCAGCAAGTCCTGGCCGTTGCCGCCCTCATAGAGGTCGGTGATCAGCACGAAGTGGGATTTGGTCGGCCGCTCGATGCGGTCGGCGCAATAGGCGACCGCCTGGTTGATGTCGGTGCCGCCGCCGAGCTGCACGCCAAACAGCACCTCGACCGGGTCGCTGAGCTCTTCGGTCAGGTCGACGATGGCCGTGTCGAAACAGACCAGCTTGGTGCGCACGACCGGCAGCGACGCCATCACCGCGGCGAAAATCGAGGCGTAGATCACCGAGCTCGCCATCGAGCCGGACTGGTCGACGCACAGCACCACTTCGTCGAGATCGACCAGCCGGCGTTGCTTGCGCATGAAGCCGACCAGTTTTTCCGGCACGACGGTTTTGTGCTCAGGCTGGTAGTGGCGAAGATTGGCCGAGATGGTGCGCGGCCAGTCGATGTCGCGTTGGCGCGGCCGGTTGGTGCGCCGCGACTTGTCGAGCGCGCCACGGATCGCCTCGGCGGTCTTCTGCTCCAGCCGCTGCATCAGCTTGGCAACGATGTCGGCGATGATGGTGCGGGCGATGTCCTTGGTCTTGGCCGGCATCACCGAACGCAGCGAGATCAGGTCGGCGACGAGGTTGACGTCGGCCTCGATCGCCTTGAGGAATTCCGGCTCCATCAGCATCTGCTTCAGGTTCAGCCGCTCAAAGGCATCCTTCTGGACGATCTGGACCACCTGGGCGGGAAAGAAGGAGCGGATATCGCCCATCCATTGCGCCACGCGTGGCGCCGAGCGGCCGAGCCCGCCGCGCCGCTTGCGCGGGTCGGAATCGGCATTGGCGCCGTCGCCGTAAAGCGCATCGAGCGCCGAAGACAGTTTTTTGTCATCACTGGAAAGGGCGGAGGAAGCCTCGTCATCGGCGCCGATCGCCAGCCGCCAGCGGCGCTCGCGCCCGCTATCGGAGGATGCTGGGCCGGGTTCGGGCACTTCGGCTTCGTCATCCATTGTCACACTCCGCCCGCCAGCAATGGCCCAAGCCGCTCCAGGTGACGGCGCCAGCCCTCGCCGCCATCCGGCGCCGGCGTCAGGCCGGCCGGCAACCTTGCGGTGCGGCCGAGCACGGCCTCGATCAACCGCCGCCGCTCCATCGAGTCCAGATTGGAGAAGACGCGGCGCAGCAATGGCAGATGCGCGATGAAAGCGTCCTCGTCGAGCGATTTCAGCCACCCATCGACGGCGCCGCGCAGGCCCTCGTCATAGATCAGCCGCTGGCCGGCAGTGCTGAAGAAACCTTCGAAGAACCCCGCTGCCTGGGCGACCGGCGTCCCCGGCGACAGCCTGCGTCCGAGCAGCCCGGCGGCGTCCTCTGCCGACAGTTGGCCGGCTTCATAGAGCAGATGCGCGGCGCAGCCGGCGAGCAGCGCCGTCGAGCGCGGACCTTCCAGCACGCCGGTCATGCCGTTGCGCCATGCATCGAGCACGTCTTCGCCGGGCTCGACCAGCCGGATCGCCGTGTCGGCCTTGCGCACAGCACCGACCAGCGTGGTGGCGGCCTGCTCGTCCAGGTCGCGCACCGCATAGGGCAGCGCGATCGCGCCTTCGACGATCAACCGTTCCAACAAACCGGACAGCCGGTTGGTTTCGGTCTTGCGCGCCTCGCCGTAACGGATGATGTCGGCAAGCGGCGGCACCGAGGCCAGCATCTCCAGGCATTCGCTGCTGTGCGCTGCGCGCGCCTCCAACGCTACAAGGCCGGCGCTCGCGGCCTCCGACAGATCTGCCGTAATGGCGCTCTGGACAAGGGCGGCAAGCGTGTCGAGGCTCGCGGCCGCACCGAGCATCTGGATCAGGCGGCCATTGGCGGCCTTTTCGATAGTCGGGCCGTAGATCAGGTTCTCGACCAGGCGCACGGCATATTCCGGCTCCCAGGCCAGCGTCCATTTTTCGCGAAAGGTGCCGCGGCTGCGGCCGGCGTCGGCCAGCCTGCCCCATTGCACGCCAAGCACGTTCAGCCGGTGCAGCAATGTCGAACGAAACAGTCCGCTTTCGCTGCGCAGATCGACCGACAGCTCGCGTTCCAGCGCCTCCGGCTTCAGCCGCGCCGCCTTCTGGTTGCGCTGCAGGTCCTCGATCAGCGGCGCCAGCGGCGTGTCGGGCGGAATCTCGCCGACATCCGCGCCCAAAAGCAGCTCGGCCTCGACCAGCGCCCACAGCACCGCTTCGCCGTTGAACAGCGCCGCGATCGCGGCATCGCGCAATTCCTCGAAGCCGGGCTTCGGCCGCTCGCGAATGGCAGCCAGTGTGCGCGCAAGCCGCTCGGCCTCGATCAGCGACGCGGTCGACACCAGATGGCCCTTCGCCCGCAGCACCGCCGCGATCGTCGCCAGCCACAGCGTCGCGGCGTCGCGCCGCCCTCGTGTGCGCCACAGATGCTTGCACCAGCCGGGCGCGACGACGCCGGCGCCATAACCATAGCCCAGCGCAAGACGCGGCCCGGTCCATGGCGCCCATGTCATGATGCTTTTGCGCCGGGCAATTCCCTTGATCAGCGCCTGGTCGTTCTTCTGCGTGTGCGCGGCCTGCAGGGCAGGCACATGCCATGCGCCGCAGACGACGGCGATCGGTCCGGCGAATTCCTTGCGCGCGGCGGCGATTTCCAATCGCATATGCGCTTCACGCTTGGCCTCGAACGGCGCGATCGCACCTTCGCCGTCGCGCAGCGTCGTCATCGCATCGGTGATGGCAGCGAAGATTGGACCCGGCTGCGGATTCTGCTCGATAATGTCGGCCCACCAGCTTTCGCCATCTTCATAGCCGGCGGCCGCAGCCAGCGTGCCGATCGGGTCGCGATGCGATGCGGGCTCGCCATCCTCACCGGTTTCGTCCTTGGGTTCGGGCTTGTCGGCGTCAGCCGTTTTGTCGGTGTCGTCGGTTGCCGGTGCCGCGAACCGTGCCGATGACGGCAGGTCGATGAACCGCAATGCCGCCTTGTTCTCCACCGCCCACACCGCCGCCTGGTATTCCGGCGAGAACTCGGCGAACGGCCAGAAACTTGTCGCGGCCGGGTCGTCCTCGGGGTAGCAGAGCAGCGCCACCGGCGGCTGCATCTGCGGGCGCGCCAGCAATGGCAGCAGGGCGGACGCGTCGCTCGGCCCTTCGATCAGCACCGCGACCGGCTGCAAGTCCCGCAGCGCCTGCACCAGGCTGTCGGCGGAGCCCGGCCCGTGATGACGGATGCCGAAATAGGCGACGTCGCTCATGACCTCAGATCGCTGCGTTCAGTGCCGCGTAATAGCCGGCATAGTCCGGCCGCTTCTTGAGCACCGTTTCGAGATATTCCTCCAGCACCACCTTGTCCTGCACCGGGTCCTTGACGATCGCTCCGACAAGGCTGGCGGCGAGGCCTTCGGCGCCGAGTTTGCCGCTGTCGAACCACGCCGCCTGGCTGAGGCCGCCGACCATGGTGGCGATCGCCTCGGCGGTCGACAATGAACCCGAAGGCGTCTTCAGCGTCACCTTGCCGTCAGCGGTTGCGCCCGAGCGCAGCTCGCGGAAAATGGTCAGCACGCGCGCAATCTCCTCGCCGACATTTTTCGGCACCGGCAGGTCGAGGCCGCCGGCCATCTCGTCGACCCGCTTGGAGACGATCGCCACCTCTTCGGCCATGTCTTCGGGCAGCGGCAGAACCACCACATTGAAGCGGCGCTTGAGCGCCGAGGACAGCTCGTTGACGCCCTTGTCGCGATTGTTGGCGGTGGCGATGATGTTGAAGCCGCGCTGGGCATAGAGCGAGGTGTTGAGCTCCGGGATCGGCATCATCTTTTCCGACAGCACGGTGATCAGCGTGTCCTGTACATCGGAGCCCATGCGCGTCAACTCTTCCAGGCGGCATAGCTTGCCGCTCTCCATGGCGCGGTAGAGCGGCGTCGGCACCAGCGCCTCCTGGCTCGGCCCTTTGGCCAAAAGCTGCGCATAGTTCCAGCCGTAGCGGACCTGGTTCTCGTCGGTACCGGCCGTGCACTGCACGATCAGCGTGGAATTGCCCATGATGGCGGCGGCGAGATGTTCCGACACCCAGGATTTTGCGGTGCCGGGAACACCGAGCAGCAGCAGCGCGCGGTCCGTGGCGAGTGTCGCCACCGCCGTTTCCATCAGTCGGCGGCGGCCGACATATTTTGGCGATATCACGGTGCCGTCGCTTGCCTTGCCGCCGAGCAGGTAGGTCAGAACGGCCTTTGGCGAGAGGCTCCATCCCGCAGGTTTTTGCTTGTCGTCATTGCGCGCCAGCGCCTGCAGTTCAGCGGCATAGGCCTGCTCGACGGGGAGGCGGATGGCTGCGTTCATGGTGCTGTTCTCCGGATTGTCATGGGTTGGTTCCCGTCAGGGCCGCGTTGAGGCGCAGGAAAGCGAGCGAGGCTGCCGCCGGCGGCATGCCGGCCGCAACGACATGCTCGATCAATTTTTCCGCTGTCGCCGCAGTGGCCAGAAAGCCCAAAGTTTCCAACAGGTCGTCGACGGTTCGCTTCATCGCGTCATCATTGCCGGCGACAGCCGAACGCAACACCGCCAAGCTCTGGCCGTTCGTCAGGTCGGGCCAATCCAGCCAGTTGGCTTCGAAGCCCTCGGCAAGGGTGAGCGTGCTAACATACTGCGGCGTATCTTTCAGGATCAATCTGACCAGGACACGCTTCCTGCGGCTATCCAGGCGCGGTGTCAGGTGCAGCACGAACAGTGCCGGCTTGCCACCCTCGGCGATCAGCGTGTCGGCCATCTGCGTTACTGCAGCGTCGCTGCCCGACGCGGCGACCATTCGTGAGATCTGGATGTCGGCATTGTTGTCGGCACCGAACTGCCAGGCTGCAATGAAATCGGGTTCGCTGACCCCAAATCGGGAAGCAAGGTCGACCAGATTGCAGGTCTCGAACAGTTCGGCGCGGCGCTTTTCCTGCGCCGGGGATTTGAGTTTTGCCGGGGTGTAGGTGGTGCGGCGGCGGATAAAGCCGGATTTGCCTTCTGCGATGAAGGCGGCAAGTTCGGCAACGGGATCGTCGGCACCGCCACCAACACGACCGTGCTCGCCCAACCTCGCCAGCAGCCGGCTCGCCAGTTCCTGCACCTTGCCGGAGCGGTCAGTGGCCAGGCTTTTCAGGAACGGCGCGTCCTCAGGCGTCAGGCCGAAATGCATGAGTTCGATCAGTGCCAGCCGGACTTCCGCCGGCTCGCCGGGCGCCTTCGCTTCCATCAGGCTGCGGGCCGTGGCCGGATCGCGACGGCGCATCTCGGTCAACGCGATACGGCGCGCGGCGGGGTAAAAGTCATCCCAGTTCTGCACCGTCAGTTGCTCCTGCGGCGCAATCTTCAGCCCCTCGACGCTGGCCTGCCAGTCGATCCACGGCGCATAGATGTCAGGGCTGTTCTGGTCTGATGCCGACGGCATCCAGTCCATCGGATGCAGCACGTAGCCACGGCCGGCGACGAGCGTCGCCACGCGCGCCTTGCGCCGCGCATCGGCGGTGTTCTTCAAGGCAGCCCGCAACAGCGGCCGCAACCGCTCCGGCAGCAGCGGCAGGCCAAGCCTCGGCAGCGGCGGGCGCCGCTTCAGCGACTTCGGCGCGGCTGGCCTTAAGCCCACATCGAGCGCCTGCGCGGCGATGGCCAGCAACAGCCGCTCCCGTTCGTCCGGGCTTGCGCCGCCGGCGATTTCCTTCCACGCGGCTGGCGCCAGATCGAACGCAGTTCCGCCGGTGATCCAGCAGTCGCGCATCGTCGCCAGGCCGGTTTGCTCGAGCTCGTTCATGACAGATCGAGCCTCCCGAAGCCGCTTTGCGCGGCGAGCAGATCGAGCCGCGCGCCGTTCCACAGGGCTGCCGTTGCCGAAAGGTCGAGACCGAGCACGGTTTGATCGACGGTTCCGGCGACAGGCAGGGCGATCCCTTGCGGGTCGTGCGCCGCTTGCCACCAGGCGGTGCCGCGCTCATCGAGCAGGATCGCGCCGGCAGGCAGCATCAGCGGGCTATCGGTCGACCAGGGCGCTGCGTCCTGGTGCGCCGCATGCGCCGCGAGCGGGTCCTTGACAGCGTCGAGGCCGAAATCCGGCCAGGCGCCCGACACGACGTCGCCCTTGCGCTCCGCCACCAAGGCCCGCAGTGGCTGGCGCGACGGGTAGAATACCAGGCGGGCGTGGAACCGGTCACCGGGCGTGAACGCCGCCGAGCGGCGGCCGGCCGAAGCCGGAAAGAAATCGAGCAGCAGCGCAAACTGCGGCGTCGGGCTTTTCAGATCGAGCAGCCAGGTCGAATGGCTGACGAGACCGTCGCGGCGGGTCTCGATCTTCTCGCCGACGACCTCCCAATGGCTGTCGACCTGCTTCGCGTCGGGACTGGACAGAACCTGGTCGCGGGTTTCGGACGCCGACACCAGTCGCTTCAGCTCGGGATCGTCGGGCGCCGAGCGCCAGGCTTTGGCCAGCAGCACCAGCTTGCCGAGTTCGCGGATCGCCGCGTCCGGCCGTTCCTCGCTGCGCAGCGCCATTAGCCGGGCCGGGATTTCGTCGATGCGTCCCGCAAGCGCCGTTGCTTTCATGTCGACCAGCCTGGCGGCAATGCGGCGGCAGCGCTCGCTGCTGGCGTCGGCAAAGGCGGAAAGGCCGAGCCGCAGCTGGTCGGCAATCCACTGGTCGAGTTCGTCCAGCGCGCCTGCCACCGCGGTGCGCGTATCTTCCGCCCGCTTGCGCTGCGCCGTCTCGCGGCGCTCCGTCGCGGCGGCGTCATCGACGGTGCTTTCCTCTGCCTGCGAGGCCTCGCCAATGCTCTTGCCAGACGCGCCCCTGCCAGACTTTGCGTCGACCGGCGGGGGCGCACTCTTCCTGCGCCGGCCAAGCCAGTCATTGACCCATTCCGGCGTTGTTTCGGCTGATGTGAAGCTGGCCGGCGCCGTGGCGGCGATCCACATCAGCGCCAGCGTGTGCTTGCAGGGAAATTTTCGCGACGGGCAGGTGCATTTGTAGCCGTGGTCGCCGGTGTCGACGACGGTGCGATAGGGGTTGGATCCCGAGCCCTGGCATTCGCCCCAGATCAGCGCCTGCTGCTCGTTCTTCTCCAGCCGCGGCCAGTTCGAGCGCTTGGTGAGCTTCGAGGCGGCGCTTAGCGACGCCTGATCGGGGGCCAGCGCCTCGATGGTTTTCAGTTCGAATTCCAAGCCGCGCCTCTCGTCACCCCAAATCAATGCCTGGCATCAATATAGGGTGCCGTTTGTGAAGGATTGTTGTGGCCCCGGCAAGACGAAGATAGCGCAGATCAGTACAACGGCGTGGCCATATGCCGGGGCGTCGGCCATTGCGCCGTGATCTCGGGCTGCACCGGGCGCTCGAGATAGGTCGACAGCACGACATAGCTTCGCGTCGAGGTGACGCCGGGCGTTTCGTAGAGACGCGCCAGCAGGCCTTCGAGCGCCCTGGTGTCCTCGGTGCGGACCTTGAGAAGCATGCAGGTGTCGCCGGCCACCGAATGGATTTCCTCGACCTCAGGATATTGGGAGACGGCCATCAGCTCCGGTGTCTTGCCCCAGCCCTTGGTATCGATATGCACGAAGGTGAGCAGCGGCTTCTTCACCGCCTTCGGGTCGATGATCACAGCCGTGCCGCGGATGGCGCCGCTGCGCCGCAGGCGCTTGACCCGCTCATGCGCCGCCGGCGGCGAAAGGCAGACGCGTTCGCCAAGTTCGGCGTAGCTGATCGTCGCATCCTCGACCAGCACGCCTAATATTTTTCGGTCGATTGCGTCGAGCTCGCGGGGAGCTACCTTGTTCTGCAGAACCCCATCTGTTTCTTCGTCCATATCGAAATTCCTTGTTGTCGCGGAATCCAGTTCGGCCATTATGACCCGATGACGAACGCGCATCAAGCTGCAACGCTCCATCAGCCGATCCCGGCGCTGGCCTACCTCCTGACCGGCTGCATCGCCGTCATCGGCTCGAACTCGCTGGTCCTGGGTCCAATTGCTCCGGCAGTCGCCGCATCCTTCGGCACCAGCGTGCCGGCGGTGATGGCCGCGTCGGCTGCCTTCGGTCTCGGCACTTCCGCCAGCGCTTTGTTCCTCGCCCGCTATATCGACGGCGTCGGCGCCCGCCGCATGCTGCAGGGCGCTCTGCTGTTGCTGGCGGTCGGGCTTCTCGTCAGCGCGCTGGCGCCGACGGTGATCATGCTGGTCGCGGCCCAGGCCGTCGCCGGCATCGCCGCCGGCGTCGCCATGCCGGCCATCTATGCCAGTGCAGCGGCAATTGCGCCGCCCGGCCGCGAAAGCGGCACGATCGGCGTCGTGCTGACCGGCTGGACGGTCTCCATGGTGGCCGGCGTGTCGCTGTCGGCCGTGCTTGCCGATCTCGTGCACTGGCGCGCCGTCTTCGCCGCCGTCGCGGTGCTTTCCGCCATTGCGCTTGCTGCCTTGTCGATGACCTCGCTCAGCGACGTCAGGAAGAGCGGCCCGGCGCCGTCGCCGTTCGTTGCGCTGGCCATTCCGGGCATCGTGCCGCTGCTCATCGCCTGCACCGCCTTCATGACCGCTTTTTACGGCGTCTACGGCTATCTCGGCGATCATCTGCACCAGGATCTGGGCGAGCCCGTCAGCGCCAATGCGCTGGCCGCACTCGCCTACGGCGCCGGCTTCGGCGCCGCGGCCTTCCTCGACGGCGTCATCGACCGCATCGGCGCACGGCGCGTCATGCCTTTCGCCTATCTGCTGGTCGCCGTCGTCTATGTCGCGATCGCGCTCGCAAGCAGCAATTTCGTGCTGATCCTGGCTATCATCGCCATCTGGGGCCTTGCCAATCATTTCGGCCTGAACGTGCTGGTGATGCGCCTTGCCGCGCTCGATCCGTCGCGCCGTGGCACCATCATGGGCCTGAACAGCTCGGTCACCTACCTCGCCGTCTTCATCGGCACCACCAGCTTCGGGCCGCTTTATTCATCGTTCGGCTTTGCCATCTGCGCCATCGTCGCCGCCGTGCTGATGCTGGTTGCGGCAGCAGCGGGGTCATGGCGATCGCCGCTGCCCATCAAGCCGTAAAGCTTGCGTTCTCATCCCGTCCTTCGCTAGAGCTTGGCTTGCCATGCGAGCCCCGCCCGGATGAAGACGACGCTTGAAACCACTGCCGACCCCTCGTCAGACGACCTCGCCTTCCTGGCCGAGCGGCTGACGGCGTTCAATGACGGCGATGTCGGCCCCTCCGGCCGCAAGCCGATCGCCGTCTTCGTTCGTGATGAGCACGGCGCTGTCGTCGCCGGCATTTCGGGATACACCGCCTGGGGCTGGCTCTATGTGCAGTGGCTGTGGGTCGACGAACGCCTGCGCGGCCGGCATATGGCCGGCGACATGCTGGGCGCTGCCGAGGAGGAAGCGGTCAAGCGCGGCTGCCAAAACGCCTGGATTGATACGTTCAATCCGACAGCGGCCAAAGTCTATGAGCGGCAAGGCTACCGGCGCTTCGGCGAACTGCCTGACTTTCCCGTCGGCCGCAGCCGCATCTTCCTGCAGAAGAAGCTCTAACCTGCCAGCCGCCCGCCTTGCATCGGCCGCGGCACGCCGGTGGTGCTGGGAAAGCTGATCGGCAGGCCGCGCAGCACGCGCACGGCAAGGAAGGCAAAGCATTCAGCCTCCACCGCATCGCCTTTCCAGCCCAGTGTCTCGGCCTGCACAACCTCGACGTTGGCGCGCCTCGCCAGCATCGCCATCATCGTCGGGTTGCGGCGGCCGCCGCCACTGACCGCCAGCCGCTTCGGCCGGCGCGGCAACAAATCGAGCGCCTTGCCGACGGCCGAGACGGTGAAGGCCGTCAGCGTCGCCGCCCCATCCTCTGCGCCGAGGCCGTCGGCCATGGCGGCGCCGAAGTCGAAACGGTCGAGCGATTTCGGATAGGGCTTGGTCAGATACGGATGCTGGAGCAATTTGGCCAGCCGCACTTCATCGACGGTGCCGGCCGCGCCCAGTGCGCCGTCGCGGTCCATCTCGCCGAGGCCGTTTGCCTTGATGAAATCGTTGAGCGGCGCGTTGGCCGGGCCAGTGTCGAAGGCGACGATGTTGTCCTTGCCGTCCCACCAAGTGACGTTGCCGACACCGCCGAGATTGAGCACAGCGGTGTCCCCGCTGGCGTCGGCTTCCCTCAAAAGCGCCGCGTGGTAGGCAGCCGCCAGTGGTGCGCCCTGGCCGCCAGCGCGCACATCGTCCGAGCGGAAATCATAGGCGACCTTGGCGCCCAAAATGGAATGCATCAGCGCGCCATCGCCCAACTGGCGCGTATCGCCGCGCCGCCCGGGTTGCGGGGCACGATGCAGCACGGTTTGGCCGTGAAAACCGACCACGCCGATATCGCCCATGGTCAGGCCGTAGCTTTCGACAAGGTCCTTCACCGCCGCCGACTGCGCCCGCGTCAGCGCCTCCTCGGCTTCGGCAAAGATCGCCGGCTCCGGCCCGTCGAAATTCCACACCCGGGCCTGACGCAGCGTCTCCTCCAGCAAGGCACGGATCGCTGCGGGGTAGGGGGCCAGCGTATAGGTGCCGAAATCGGCGATCCGCTCGCCATCGGTCTTGATCAGCGCCACGTCGATATTGCCGTCAAGCACGGTGCCGGTCATCAGGCCGACGGCCCAGATTGGTTCCACGGTCGACTCCCTTGCGACACCGTTTGCGATTCCAACGCAATCACCTGTCGGACGGATTGTCTCGCCAGGCAAGACCCTGGCCGCGGTCGATTGCTCCGAACCTGCCGGCAGGGTTTTTCACCGAACAGCGAAAATCGAGCAACGCCGTTCTTGCGTCTCGCCGCTCAAGACGCCAGCTATGAGACGAACACGTCATCGCCAAGGAGAAACGACATGGCATCCGAAGTCGCAGTGATCGCCGGCGCGGGTGCGGGCCTGAGCGCCTCTTTGGCACGCCTTCTCACCACGGAAGGCTATCGTGTGGTGCTGGCCGCCCGCAACACGGCCAAACTCGCGGCGCTGGTCGGGGAAACCGGCGCGCTGGCCGTCGAAACCGACGTCGCCGATCCGGCCTCCGTCGCCGGCCTGTTTGACGCCGCCGACAAGCAAGGCCCGCTGGCCCTTGCCGTCTTCAATGCCAGCGGCCGCACGCGCGGCCCGATCGCCGAGGTCGATCCCGATGCGGTCAAACAAGCCTTGCTTGTCGGCGCCTATGGCGGCTTCCTGGTCGGCCAGCAAGCGGCGCGGCGGCTGCTTGCGCGCGGCTCCGGTTCGATTCTTTTCACCGGCGCCTCCGCCAGCATCAAGGGCTTTCCCAACTCCGCCGGCTTTGCCATGCCGAAATTCGGCCTGCGCGGTCTGGCTCAGTCGATGGCGCGCGAACTCTTCCCGAAGAACATCCATGTCGCCCATTTCATTATCGACGGCCAGATCGAGCCGGTCGGGACGAAGCCCGAGCGACCGGACAGCCAGCTGTCGCCCGATGCGATCGCGCAGACCTATCTCGCGACCCATCGCCAGCATCGCAGCGCCTGGAGCTTCGAGGTCGAGCTGCGGCCCTTTGTCGAGACATTCTGACCGGTCCGGCGTGAGCGTTCTCGCAATCGCGAAATCTTTGAGAGAATATTCCCGGCTTCGTGTTTGAGAAGAAATGCGGTTCTTTGATCCGGCAAGCAGCATTGCCGATGATGTCGTCAAGGCTTGGTATTCCACCTCGCCGCAATGACTTCAGGATTACGAGGGATCGACAATGTCCGAACGCGGAAACGCTTCCAGCTCTCTTCTTTTTTCAGCCATCAGCCGGCGAGCTGCCCTTGCGGCACTTTTTGCCTCGGCCATCACGCTTGTTGGTCTGGCTCAGCCGACGCCGTCCTTCGCCGAGGACAAGAAGTCTATCAAGGTCGGCATCATCAGCGGCGAGGATGAGGATGTCTGGCGCGTCGTCGTCGCCCAGGCCGCCGAAAAAGGCCTGACCGTCGAGACCGTGGTGTTCAACGACTACACCCAGCCCAACGAGGCGCTCGAGCGCGGCGAGATCGACGCCAACGCCTTCCAGCACCAGCCCTATCTCGACAACCAGATCAAGACCCAAGGGTACCACATCGTGCGCGTCGGCTACACCGGCGTCTGGCCGATCGGCCTCTACTCCAAGAAATACACCAAGGTTGCCGACCTGCCCGAAGGCGCCGTCATCGGCTTGCCCAACGACCCCTCGAATGAGGGCCGCGCGTTGCGCGTTCTGCAGAACGAAGGCGTGATCAAGCTGAAGGACGGCACCGGCATCCTGGCGACTACCGCCGACATTGCCGAGAACCCGAAGAAGGTCGTCATCAAGGAACTGGACGCCGGCATTGTCGGCCGCTCGGTCGAGGATCTCGACGCGGCTGTCGTCAACACCGACTGGGCGCTGAAGAGCGGTCTCGGCCCGGACAACCGCATCGCCCAGGAGCCGGTGGCCGACAACCCCTACCGCAACTTCATCGCCGTGAAATCCGGCAACGAGAACGAGGCGTGGGTGAAGACGCTGGTCGCGTCCTACCAGAACGAGGCGGTCAAGGCCGAGTTCGACAAGGTCTACAAGGGCACCGGGATCAGCGCCTATTGATTGGCGCCTGGTTGTCAGGAGCAGGCGGCCCGCTGTTGAGCGGGCCGCTGTCGCATTTGTCGAGCGTTGAAACGGACAGTGAGATGAACCAGCACGTCACGGCCGAGGCATCCGGTCCGGTCAATATATCGGCCGGGCAGGAAGATGTCGTACGCCTGGTCGACCTCAAGCGCCGCTTCGGCGCGACGCCTGCGCTCGACGGCGTCTCGCTGACGGTGCGCAAGGGCGAGATCCTCGGCATCATCGGCCGCAGCGGCGCCGGCAAGTCGACGCTGATCCGCTGCCTCAACGGGCTGGAGCGGCCGGACTCCGGCGACGTCTTCATCGAGGGCCGCGAGATCGGCCGGCTCGGCGAGCGTGAATTGCAGCCGCTGCGGCGTCGCATCGGCATGATCTTCCAGCACTTCAATCTGCTGTCGGCCAAGACCGTGGAGGACAATGTCGCGCTGCCGCTGAAGATCGAGGGCCGCCCAAAGGCCGAACGGCTGGCGCGCGCCGCCGAATTGCTCCATCTCGTCGGCCTGTCGGAGAAGGCGAAGGCCTATCCGTCCTCGCTGTCGGGCGGCCAGAAGCAGCGCGTCGGCATCGCCAGGGCGCTGGCCGCGCGGCCGGCGCTGCTGCTGTCCGACGAGGCGACCTCAGCGCTCGATCCGGAGACGACGCGCTCCATCCTGGCCTTGCTGAAAGACATCAACCGGCAGCTCGGCCTCACCATCCTGCTCATCACCCACGAGATGGAGGTGATCCGCTCGATCGCCGACCGCGTCGCGGTGATCGATGCCGGGCGCATCGTCGAACAAGGCCCGGTGTGGTCGGTCTTTGCCGAGCCGCGTTCCGAAATCACCAGGAGCCTGCTCGGCGGCATCCGCCCGCAACTGCCGGCCGAGATTGCCGGCCGGCTTGCTCCCGGAGGCGGCGCCGAGCTCATCCTCAGGGTCGACGTCGCAGGTGAGGCCGCGCGCGGTCCGCTGCTGTCCGATCTTGCGGTGGCCGTGCCGGGACGGTTCCGCCTCGTCCATGGTGGCATCGACCATGTCCAGCAGCAGCCGGTCGGCACGCTGTTCCTTGCGGTCGCGGGCAACGATCCGAAACATCTGTCCAAAGTAATCGCATTCCTGAAGGCCCGCGACGCACGGGTGGAGGTGCTTGGCCATGTCGCCGGTTCTGTTTGAACTTCTGCTGCGCTCGATCTGGGAGACGGTCCTGATGACGGCGGCATCGGGCCTCATCTCGCTCGTCTTCGGGCTGCCGCTCGGCCTGGCATTGATTGCCACCGAGCGCGGCGGCATTGCCGAAAGCCTGTGGGTGAACCGCGCGCTCGGCGCCGTCATCAACGGCTTCCGCTCGGTGCCTTTCATCATCCTTCTGGTGGCGCTGATCCCGGTGACGCGGCTGATCGTCGGCACCTCGATCGGCACCTGGGCGGCGATCGTGCCGTTGTCGATTGCGGCGACGCCCTACTATGCCCGCATCGCCGAAGTGTCGCTGCGCGAGGTCGATCGCGGCCTGATCGAGGCGGCACGCGCGATGGGCGGCAATCGCTGGACGATCATCCGCGAGGTGCTGGTGCCCGAAGCTTTGCCCGGCATCGTTGCTGGTTTCACGGTGACGCTGGTAACGCTGATCGGCGCTTCGGCCATGGCCGGCGCCATCGGTGCCGGCGGGCTCGGCGATCTCGCCATCCGCTATGGCTACCAGCGTTTTGAGACCAGCGTCATGGTCGCCGTGGTCATTGTGCTGATCATTCTCGTTTGCGGCATCCAGTGGGTCGGCGACCGGCTGGTCGCCAGGCTGGACCGGCGCGGATGAGCGGCCACGAACGTTATTTGCCGGCAGGCTGCCAAACGCAGCGCCGGCTTTCTCTATCGGCGCCGAGATTGGGTTGCGCGTTGCTTTGATCGGACCGGCCTGCGTGCCACCGTGACAGCGAAACAAGGAGCTTGACCATGCCCAGGATCGTACCCGTGCTTGATCTCGGCCGCCTCGAGCAGGGCGCTTCGGAACGGCGAACGTTTCTCTTCGACCTGCGCACGGCCGCGCGCGATGTCGGCTTCTTCTATTTGACCGGCCACGGCATATCGGCTGCGGATACCGCAGAAGTGCTCGACGCGTCGCGCCGCTTCTTTGCCCTGCCGGAAGCCGACAAACTGGCAATTGAAATGGTCAAGTCCTCGCAGTTCCGCGGCTACACGCGCGCCGGCGGCGAGCTGACCAAAGGCAAGGCCGACTGGCGCGAACAGCTCGACATCGGCGTCGAACGCCCGGCCATCGAACAAGGCCCCGGCGTGCCCGCCTGGACGCGGCTGCAAGGGCCCAACCAGTGGCCGGCCACGCTGCCCGAGCTGAAGCCGGCGCTACTCGCATGGCAGGCCAAGGCGACGGCGGTGGCGATCCGGCTGCTCCGGGCCTTCGCTTTGTCGCTCGATCAGGCCGAGGACGCCTTCGATCCCGTCTACCGGGCCGAGCCCAACCATCGCATGAAGATCGTGCGCTACCCCGGCCGCGACGCCACCGGCGACAACCAGGGCGTCGGCGCGCACAAGGATGGCGGTTTCCTGACGCTTCTGTTGCAGGACGAGAGCAAGGGGCTGCAGGTCGAATATGACGGTGCCTGGGTCGACGTCGATCCGCTGCCCGACACGCTGGTGGTCAACATCGGCGAACTGCTCGAGCTGGCCTCCAACGGGTATCTGAGAGCAACGGTCCACCGCGTGGTAACGCCACCGGCCGGTGTCGAGCGGATTTCGGTGCCCTTCTTCTTCAGCGCCCGGCTCGACGCCACGATCCCGCTGCTCAACCTGCCCGAGGAACTGGCGGCCGAGGCGCGGGGTCCGGCCAGCGATCCCGACAATCCGCTGTTTCGCAATGTCGGTACCAATGTGCTGAAGAGCCGCCTGCGCTCGCATCCCGACGTGGCGCGCCGGCACTACGCCGATCTCCTGGAAACCGGCGCTCAGCCGGCTGAAATCTTGGAAGACAAGAACGAAATTTCCGCATCCCGCATTGTTTTAGAAAGCCGTTCGTCGCCAACCGCAGCGAATGCGCGCATATAGGAATTATCGTTCGGCGGTTTCCTCCCATTCCACCGAACGGTGTTCCCCTCTGAAGGTTCTTGACCTTCTTTTGGCCGGGCTGCTTTCGCGCCCGGCCTTTTTTATGTCAATAGCTCTTCTTTCTTCCCCACAAGGGGAGAAGGAAGAGGCGCCAGGGGACTTCACCCAAACTTCGGATCAAGGCTGCCCGACTTGTAGCGCTTGGCCATCTCAGCTACCGGCAGCGGCTTGATCTTCTGGGCATTGCCGGCGGTGCCGAACTGCTCGAAGCGCTCCTTGCACAGTTTGCGCATCGCGGCCATGGCCGGCGTCAGGTATTTGCGCGGATCGAACTCGCTCGGGTTTTCGGTCAGCACCTTGCGGATGGCGCCGGTCAGCGCCATGCGGTTGTCGGTGTCGATGTTGATCTTGCGCACGCCGTGCTTGATGCCGCGCTGGATCTCTTCCACCGGCACGCCCCAGGTCGGCTTCATCTGGCCGCCATATCTATTGATGATTTCCTGCAGGTCCTCGGGCACCGAGGACGAGCCGTGCATCACCAGATGCATGTTGGGCAGGCGGCGGTGGATTTCCTCGATGACGTTCATCGCCAGCACCGCGCCGTCCGGCTTGCGTGAGAATTTGTAGGCGCCGTGGCTGGTGCCCATGGCGACAGCCAGCGCATCGACATGGGTGTCCTTGACGAACTCGACCGCCTGTTCCGGATCGGTCAAGAGCTGGTCGTGGCTGATGGCGCCTTCGACGCCGTGGCCGTCTTCCTGCTCGCCGCCGCCGCTCTCAAGCGAACCGAGCACACCGATCTCGCCTTCCACCGACACGCCGCCCCAATGCGCCATGTCGACGACGCGCCGGGTGATGCCGGAATTGTAGGCATAGTCGGCCGGCGTCTTGCCGTCCTCTTTCAGCGAGCCGTCCATCATCACCGAGGTGAAGCCGTACTGGATGGCGGTGACGCAGGTGGCTTCGTTGTTGCCATGGTCGAGATGCATGCAGACCGGGATGTCGGGGTGGATTTCGACCAGCGCGTCGATCAGCTTGGCCAGCACCACATCATTGGCGTAGGCGCGGGCGCCGCGGCTGGCCTGCAGGATGACCGGCGACTTGGTCTCCTCGGCCGCCTCCATGATGGCGAGGCCCTGTTCCATATTGTTCATGTTGAAGGCGGGTACGCCGTAGCCGTATTCGGCGGCGTGGTCGAGCAATTGTCTCAGTGTTATGCGAGCCACCCAATAGTCTCCCGTATCTGGTTTCAAGCGCAACGTCGCGGGCCGGCCGGTTGCCGGCCTAGATGCTTCTGGCCGGATTTCGCCAGAACCGCAACCGTCAGCGGCCATCGTGGCCGCAATTCTTGTTGCAGGGCTGAAATCCGGTAGCCAGCCGGTGAGGCGCTAATCTACCCATTGAGGGGGAGATGGACGGCAGGCCAGAGGGGGTCGGTTCGACTGGAGCGCTAGCGTCCATCTGTCGGTGCTGGGAGGTCGCGTCAGGACGCGCCGACCCCCTCTGTCGCCTTTGGCGACATCTCCCCCTCAAGGGACCCTCAATGGGGGGAGATTATCCGCGTTCGGGGAACATCGCCTTCAACCCTTCGCGCGAAGCCTTGGCCACACCGCGCTCGGTGATCAGCCCTGTCACGAGCCGTGCCGGCGTCACATCGAACGCCGGATTGGCCGCCGGCGTCGCTTCGGGCGAAACCCGCACCTGCGCAATCTTGCCGTCCGCCGTCTTGCCCCAGACCAGCGACACCTCGTCACCGGAGCGTTCCTCGATCGGGATTTCGGTCAGCCCATCACCCACCGTCCAGTCGATGGTCGGCGAGGGCAGAGCGACGTAGAAGGGCACCTCATTATCGGAGGCGGCGAGCGCCTTGAGATAGGTGCCGATCTTGTTGCAGACGTCGCCATTGGCCGTGGTGCGGTCGGTGCCCACGATCACCATGTCGACCGCGCCACGCTGCATCAGATGGCCGCCGGCATTGTCGACGATCAGCGTGTGCGGCACGCCGTGGCCGGCCATCTCCCAGGCGGTCAGCTGGGCGCCCTGGTTGCGCGGGCGCGTCTCGTCGACATAGACATGGACCGGAATGCCGGCCTCGACGGCGAGATAGATCGGCGACGTGGCGGTGCCGTAATCGACCGTCGCCAGCCAACCGGCGTTGCAGTGGGTGAGGATGTTGACCGGCTCGCCCGGCTTCTTGCGTGCCGCGATCTCCTTGATGATGGCAAGCCCGTTCTCGCCGATGGCGCGATTGAGATCGACATCCTCGTCTGCGATTTCGGCAGCGCGCTTATAGGCCGCCTCCGCGCGCTGTCCCAATACGATCGGCCTGAGGAACCGCCGCATCTCGTCCAGTGCCCAGCGCAGATTGATCGCCGTCGGCCGCGTCTTGTGCAGCGTCTCCCAGACCGCGTCGAGCGCTTCGTCAGACGGATCGTCCGCCATCTGGATGGCGACGCCATAGGCTGCGGTGACGCCGATCAGCGGCGCGCCACGAACCCACATGTCACGGATCGCGGTGGCGATGCCGGCAACGCTCCCGATCGTCTCGACCCGGAACTCGTGCGGCAGCCAGCGCTGGTCGATGATCTCGACCGAACGCTGGTCGTCGCTCAGCCAGATGGTGCGGTAGTGGCGCTCGCCGACGTTCAAATCCTGCTCTCCCGTTCGATCAAAGCGGCCAGATTATTGACCTCGTCCATGCCGTGAATCTGGTGCCGGTTGACGGCGATGTGGCGGCCGAATTTCAGCGCCTTGGCCTCGCAGGAGGCTCGCAGATCCTCGTCTTCAATGGTCTCGAAATCGGCATTGTGGGCGAGGCCGAGGATGCGCCGGTGCACCTCGATGCCGGCAAAGCCCAAGAGGTCGGTCCAGATCTGGTGCAGCACATGGTCGAGCGCCTGCTCCGAGGCGAGAATGTCGCCCTGATCCTCGAACAGGCTCTTCTGGTAAAGCATGCCGGTGCGCTCGGTGCGCCATAGATGCGAGAACTCGGCGCGGAACACCGTCCAGGTGTCATTGGTCACCCCGAGCAGATAGGCACGCATGGCGTCACGCTTGCCCTTGTGTTCATGGCCGCGCTGCGAGAAGTAGGACATCCAGAAATTGGCGAGCAGCATGCCGACGTCGAAGGCCATCGGACCGTAGAAGGCGAATTCCGGATCGATCATCCGCGTCTCGGTGTCGGTGACCATGATCGAGCCCGAATGCAGGTCGCCATGCAGCAGCGTCTCGGCGTTGGCGGCGAAGATATGCTTCAGCCGCTGCGCCTCGACCTTGAGGTCGCGGTCGGCGCGCAGCTCGGCGACCAGGCCGTCGAGCTGCGGCGAGGTGTGCCGGTTCAGCTTGGCGTCGAAATAGGGATCGGAAAACACCAGGTCTTCCGTGATGCCGCAGAGCTCGACATTGTCGGCGAACAGCGCCAGGTCGGCCTTGCGGTCCTTGGTCGGCATGGAGAGATCGGAGCCGCGGAACAAAGTGCGGGCCATGAACAGGCCGATGTCGCGGGCGATATTTGGCAACTCGCGGCCGCCGATCAGGGCACGGCGCAGGATGATGTGCGGCGGCGCCAGATATTCCATGATGATCAGCGCCTGGGCTTCGTCGAAATGGAGGATCGCCGGCACCGAACCCGGCGCGCGCGCCTCTTGCCGCGTCAGCGCGTGATACTCGAAGAAGGAGCGTTTGAGCGGCAACGGCCAGCTGTCGCCGACGAGGCGAACATAGGGCAGGGCCTGCTTGACCACGGCCGCACCCGACACGCCCTCGACGATGAAGACGAGGTTGAGATTGCCGTCGCCGACCTCGCGCACCTTCCAGGCACCGGTATCGGGGCCGATTTTTGCGCACAGCGCTTCGTTCGTGCCGAGGCGCGTTGCAAGCGTCTCCACCGACAGTGCTTCGAACGGCAATTTCGCAGTCATTCCTCACCCTCCCGCTTGCTCGCTCAATCATAGTGGAGCGATGGCGGTGAGGCCAAGCTAGGAAGCTGACTGGCAATTGTCAATCGAGTTGACAATTGATGACGTAGCCCATAGCGTCATGGTCAGGGAGGAAACGAATGGGCAATGATGCCGTGTTCCGCGTGGACGGGCTGAGGAAGTCCTTCGGCCATATCGAGGTGCTTGGCGGCGTCTCGCTCGAACTGCATGCCGGTGAGATCACCGTGCTGATGGGCGCCAATGGCGCCGGTAAGTCCACCCTCGTGAAAATTATCAGCGGCGTCTACGACCATGCCGGCGGCACCATGCACCTGGCCGGTCATGATTTCGCGCCGAACACGCCGGCCGAGGCGATCCGCGCAGGCGTCGTCACCGTGCATCAAAACATCAATGACGGCGTCGTCGCCGATCTCGATGTCGCCACCAATCTGACGCTGGATAGGTTGAGCGGCAAGGGCGCGCCGCTGCTGTTCAACCCCGGCCGGGTGCGCCGCGAAGCCAAAGCGGTGGCCGACCGCATGGGGCTCGCCATCGACCTCAAGGCCCGCATCAGCGATCTGTCGCTGGCCGATCGCCAGATGGTGGCCATCGCGCGCGCCATGGCGCACCAGCCGAAAGTGCTGATCCTCGACGAGCCGACCTCCTCACTGTCCAGCGCCGAGGCGGACCGGCTGTTCGCCCTGCTCGACCGGCTGCGCGAGCAAGGCGTCGCCATCCTCTACATCTCGCACCGCATGTCGGATATCAGGCGGCTTGCCGACCGCATCGTCTCGATGCGCGATGGCGTCATCTCAGGCGTCTTCGACAGCGAGCCTCTCGACTATGAGGGCGCCGTTAACGCCATGCTCGGCCGCAAGATCCATCTTGACCGCATCGAAGCCAGGAGTTCTGCCAAGCCGATCCTGACCGTCGATGCCTTGCGCATCGCCCCTGGTGCCCGGCCATTCTCGCTGACGCTCGGCGACGGCGAGGTCGTTGCCATCACCGGCCTCGTTGGCGTCGGCAAGACCGCGCTCGCCGAGACGCTGTTCGGCTTGCGCAAGCCGCTGTCCGGTACGATGACTTTATATGGCAAGCCCTATGCGCCCGCGTCGACCGGCGAAGCCATCGCCGCCGGCGTGTTTCTGGTCGCCAAGGACCGCGGCGAAAACGGCATCGTCGGCGGCTTCAACATCCAGGAAAACATCAGCCTGCCCTTCCACAAGCGCATGTCGCGCTTTTCAGTTCTCAAACGCGGCCTTGAACGCACGATTGCCCGCCGGCAGATCGAGGATCTCGGCATCGTCTGCCGCTCGGAGAAGGACGAGATGACCACTCTGTCGGGCGGCAACCAGCAGAAGGTGATGGTGGCCCGCTGGATGGCGCAGGACGCCCGATTGTTCATTCTCGACGAACCGTTCCAGGGCGTCGATATCTCCGCCAGGCGCGACATCGCCGCCAAGCTGAGGGCAAGCGCCAATGGCCGCGCCACGCTGCTGTTCGTCACCGAACTCGACGAGGCACTGGAGACGGCCGATCGCATATTGGTGATGTCCGAGCAGACCATCGTCGGCGAACACCGCAACGCCGATGTCGATCTCGACCGTCTGCTGGCCGAAGTCGCGGGCGGGCCGTTGCACAGTGCGGCCTGAGCCACGATGATTGAAGAACTGAGGGTTGGAATGGAGTGCACGGGTTTGAGTTGGGTATTGACGGCGGGCGCTGAATGACGCTGCGCGATTACGCTATCCGCTACGGGTTCATCGTGCTTCTGTTCGGGCTGATCGCGTATTTCGCCATCGCCGCCGACGGGTTCGTCTCGCCGCAAAGTGCCGTCTTCATTTTCCAGTCGGTCGCCATCACCGGCGTGCTGGCGCTGGGCGTCACCGCCACACTGGTTGTCGGCGGCTTCGATCTCTCGATCGGCTCGGTTGCCACATCGGCCATGATGGCGGCTGCCTATGTCATGGTGGTGCTGGAGCAGAACGTTGTCGTCGCTGTCCTCATCTGCCTGCTCATCGGCGCCCTTGTCGGCCTCATCAATGGCTGGCTGATCGTCTATATGCGCGTGCCCGATCTGCTGGCGACGCTCGGCATGATGTTCCTGCTCGTCGGCCTCCAGCGCATCCCGACTGAAGGACGCTCCATCGCCACCGGTATGACAATGCCGGACGGCTCGGTCGCCAACGGCAAATTCTCCGACGCCTTCCTGGCGCTCGGCCGCCACCGCTTCGACTTCTTCATCCCGAACCTCATTCCGGTCTCCGTGGTCGTGCTGATCGTGCTCGCCGTGCTGATCTGGTTCTTCCTCGAATACACACGCTTCGGCCGCATGATGTATGCGGTGGGCAGCAATGAACGGGCCGCCGAACTCGCCGGCGCGCCTGTCAAGGCATACAAAATCTGGGCCTACGTCATTTCAGGAGTTTTTGCCTCGATCGGCGGGATTTTGCTGGCCGCACGGCTTGGACGCGGTGACATCGCGTCGGGTAATAATCTGCTGCTCGATGCGGTTGCCGCGGCGCTGATCGGCTACGCGGTGCTCGGCGCCGCCAAGCCGAACGCCTTCGGCACCGCCATCGGCGCGCTGTTCGTCGGCATCCTGCTGCAAGGCCTGACGATGATGAACGCGCCTTACTACACGCAGGATTTCGTCAAGGGCGTGGTTCTCGTCGTCGCCCTTGTCTTTACCTTCGCCCTTTCCGGCCGGGGCAGGAGATAGAATGGCTGCCGGGACAGTTTTGGGTTCAACAAACGGAGGAAAGAACGTGAACATCACAAGACGACTTTTGGGGAAGGTCGCGCTCGGATTGGCCGGCGCAACAATGCTGATGCAGGTCCCGGCCTTTGCCGCCGACAAGCCGGCGCCGTTCGACAAGCCCGGCGTCAAGATCGCGCTGGTGCGCTATCTCTCGACCGGCGATTTCTTCCAGGCCTATCTCTCGGGCGTCGAGTCCCAGTCCAAGGCGCTCGGCATCGATCTGCGCGTGCTCGACAGCCGCCAGGACGCCGCCCTTCAATCCGACATGGTCGACCAGGCCATCGCACTCGGCGTGCAGGGCATCATCATCCAGCACGGGCTGACGGAATCGATGAAGGACGCCGCCCAGCGCGCGGTCGATGCCGGCATCAAGGTCGTCGCCTTCGACGTCAATGTCGAAAACCCCAAGATCCCGCAGATCGAACAGTCCGACAAGGACCTTGCGCGCCTGGCGCTCGAGCAGGCGGTCAAGGACAATGGCGAGAGCTGGAACGCCGGCTATGTCTATGTCGCTGGCATCGCGCCGCTCGACCGCCGCAACGAGACCTGGGTCGACGTGAAGAAGAAACATGCCGGCATCAAGGAAGTCGCGATGTTCGGCACGCTCGACAACCCGATCGCCAACTCGGTCGCCAACCAGGCGCGGTCGGTGCTGCAGGCGCATCCCGACATCAATGTGATGTTCGCGCCCTATGACGAGTTCGCCAAGGGTGTGAAGATCGCCGTCGACGAGGCGGGGCTGAACAAGAAGATCAAGATCTACTCCGCCGACATCTCTACCTCGGACATCGCGGCCATGCGCGAGACCGACAGCGCCTGGGCCGCCACCGCCGCCACCAACCCTGCCGTCGTCGGCCAGGTCTCGGTGCGCGCGCTGGCGCAGCTGCTCGCCGGTGAAGATCCCGGCCACAACGTCATCGTGCCGCCGACGCTGATCACCCAGAAGGACCTGATCGACAAGGACATCAAGAACATGGAGGACCTGTCGGCCAAGCTGCCGCAATTCGCCCATGCCGATGTCGCCATGCCGGCCTGGATGCCGAACCCGAACGCGAAGTAGGATCGGTCGTCTGATAGATGCGAAGGGCGGCATGGGCCGCTCTTTTCATATTGATCGTAAGCCTGCCGGCCTACAACCAATGGTCTGGATCGCGCATCCCGTGGACAATCGCCACAGACACCATCGGGCTGCGGCTCGTAGATGATGATATAACGGCCTTCGACGAGCACGCGGGCCGTTGCGCTTAACTCGGGCCGTGCGCTGCCCATCTTGGGGTGCTGCGCCGCCAGCTCCAGTCTTTCGAAAATGCGCATCAACAGTCAGTCTGCTGCCTTTTCATTGTCGGCGGCGATGGTGTGCCAGATGTCTCGCAAATCCTGCGAAGCGCGCGGTGTGAGCCTATAGCTAGCCACGGGCGCGGCGTTCTGCCTTCAGGCTGCCGATGAACTCGGTGGGGTCGACAGCCACTGGCTTGCCGCTGCCCATCCCGTCGGCATAGGCCCGCTTCAAGTGCTGGAGTTCGAGCGTGCGCAATTCCTCGCGCTGCTCCCATAAGCGCAGGGCGTCGCGGACAATCTCGCTGTTGGAAGCATAACCGCCACCTTCGATAGCGCTTTGCAGGCGAGCTATCTGCTGCGCGGTGAGGGATATGGTGAGGGTGCGCATAGGTTCGTTTTTCATACCCACATTATAATGCATCCAACAAGGTCTAACAATATCTGTTAGGAATCTGCCCCTGCATCATGACCGCCCGACTCGCACCAGCCACCGCGCCGTCCTCGCCATGCAGGCGTGCAGTACCGGAACACCATATTCGATGGCAGGCAGGTCGTGCGGCGCACCCTTGGCGGGGATCGCCAGCATCCGCCCATGCCCGCCCGGCGCCAGGCAAAGCTGCGTCCCATCAGACGGTGTCGCCAGCGCGCCGTCCTTGAAATTGCTCAGCAGCCATTGGCCTTCGCGGGTGACGAAGATGGGAACGGCGTCGTATTTCGCCGGGTCCAGCGCGGCTATGACATTGGTTGCCGAAAGCAGCGACACCTCATGCTCGGCGGAGCGCCCGCCGAACAGCAAGCCGACACGAAGTCTCTTCGCAGCCATCGACAACTCCACCAAGGATCAGGGTCGGAGCTCGCATGCGAAACACAAGGCGCGCCCTAAAGTGGTCGAGCAATAGGCCAAGGATTGGAGTGGATTTTGACCAGTTCGAGCAGTTTTTCAGCACGACCTGCAAAAGCAGTTCTCCGCCTGGAGTCCTTCAGGTGGGAGAGCGGTTCGTCGTTTTGGTGAACGATGAACCGCTCCAGGTCTATGTCTAGCGCAGCGCTGCGGCGATGTTGCCACCGTCGACCGTCGTCACATCGGCGGTGGTGCGTTCGGCCAATGCTTGGTGCAGGAAGGCCTGCGCCACGTCTTCTGCCGTCACCTCCTGTCCGAGCAGATTGCCCGACATGTATTCCTTCTCCGACACGCCGCGCGCGCCGGAACGGCTGGCGATCATGGCGTCGGTCAACAGGCCGGAGCGGATGCGGTCGGCGTTGACCGCATTGGAGCGGATGCCGTGCGCGCCGTAGTCGAGCGCATATTGCCGGGACAGGAATAGCGTCGCCGCCTTCGGCACACCATAGGCGCCGAATTTCGGACCCGGGTTGACCGCCTGCTTGGAGGTGTTGAACAACAACACACCGCCGGTGCCCTGTTCCAGCATGATGCGCACCGCGTTCTGCGCCGCCGACTGGTGGGCGAAGAAGTTGAGCTCGAAACTCTTGCGCAGCAGGGCATCGTCGAGCTCGCCGATGCGGCCTTCCCAGGCGGCACCGGCGTTGGAGACCAGAATGTCGACGCCGCCATAGACAGCGACAGCTTTGTCGAAGGCGGCGCGCAGCTCGGCCGGGTTGGTGATGTCGGCGCCGACGCCGATCGAATTGTTGCCGGCTGCCTTTGCCGCCTCGGCCGCCCTGGCCGCATCGAGATCGACGACGACGGCATGCGCGCCATTGGCGGCGAACAGTTTTGCCGTCGCAGCACCGATCGCGCCGGCGCCGCCAGTGATCAGCACCACCTGGCCGGTCAGCGGCTTCGGCTTGTTGGAGGCGAGCTTGGCCTGCTCAAGCGACCAGTACTCCAGCGGGAAGAGGTCGGCCTTCGATAGAGGATGGAAGCTGCCGACGGCCTCGGCGCCGCGCACCGCCTCGATCCACATCTCGCCGACATCAGATGCGATCTTCGCATCCTTCAGCGTGCGGCCATGGCCGAACATGCCGAGGCCCGGCACCAGCGTCAGCCGCGGCATCGGGTCGAGCATGGTGCGCTGGACGTCGTCCAGCGCATCGTTGGTTTCGAAATAGGCGCGATAGTCGTTGGCGAAGGCGTCGACATGGCTCTTGATGACGGCCTTGTAGTCGCCAATCTTGTCGGCGTCTGGCACCGGAACCGCCATCGGTCCGGTCTTGATGCGGATCGACAGGTCGGGCGTCGACACGCCGCGTCCGGCATAGTCTGCAATGCCGGCTGAGTTGATGAAATCGACGATGGCGTCCGAAGTGCGGAAATCGCTGATCATGCGGTCGAAGCGGCCTTCGCCACGCGCCACCGCCACCGCGCCACGCAGCATCGGCGCGATCGCTGCCGGCGTTGCGAGCTTGGCCGGCAGTGCGGCTTTCGCTGTCTTCGGCTTGCCGTTCTTCGCCACATAGTCTTCGGCCACGTTCACATAATGGATCATGCGGTCATAGGCCTGCTTCGCATCGTCGCCGAAGGTGAAGATGCCATGCTTGTCGAGGATCAGGCCTTCGACGCTGGGGTCGGCGTCGTAGACATCGGCGGCCACCTTGGCGAGGTCGAAGCCCGGCTTGATGTAGGGCACGTACCCCATCTTGTCGCCGAACACGGTCTTGATCAGCGGCTTGCTGTCCGCCTGGTCGACGATGGCGAGGATCGCGGTCGAATGCGTGTGGTCGACGAATTTATGCGGCAGGAAGGCGTGCAGCAGCGTCTCGACCGATGGATTGGGGGAGGCGGGGTCGATGAGGTTCGCCCGCTGCAGCGCCACCATGTCCTCGTCGGCGAGGCTGGCCAGCGCACGCGCCTTCAGCAGCGCGCCGAGCTTGACCGCCGGCAGGCCTTGCGGCTCGATCACGCCCATGTCCCAGCCGCTGCCCTTGACGCACAGCACGTCCCATTCGTCGCCGACGAGGTCTGTGGCCTTGGTCTTGCAGGAAGTGTTGCCGCCGCCATGCAGCACCAGCCGCGGCTCGCCGCCGAGCAGCCGGGTGGTGTAGACGCGCAACGCGAGGTCGCGGGCCACGCCCTTTTTCGCATAGTCGGCCACCAGTCTTTCCGCGTCGTCGTCATTCCAAAGGTTCTTCATGTCGCTATGTCCGCTTTGCTGTCTTTGATGTTGCTGTGAACAGGAGTACCGCGATGCCTTGATGACAATGCGCCGGCTGCTGGGATTTCGTTGGTCAGGAAGCCTTTTTTGCCCCCGCACTGGCTCCGGCATGGTCGAGCAGCCGCCGCGCCATGCTGGCGCCGACGACGAGATGCGTGCAGAGCCCGCCGGCGAGCGCGGCGAGCAGCGGTTCGAACTTGCTGTCTTCCTGCACCACCATCAGCCGCTTTTCGATCTGGCGCAGTGACGACAGCGAGGCCGAGATGACGCGGCGGTTGTAGCTGCAGTCGAGCGCCTTGCCGGCGGCATCGATGATCTGGCCGGCAACGACGCCGGCGGCGCCCGCTTCGCGCAACAGCCCCATCTCGCCGGGGCTGAGCGCGCCGCATTTGACGACATGGCTGTCGGCGTCGACGGTGCCGACCGAATAGAGCGCCAGATCGCAGTTGGCAATATCGGCCAGTTGTTCGCGGATCACCGGTTCGGCGCGCAGCCCATGCGCCAGCAATTCCGTTGTCAGCACCAGCGGCGCGTAGAAATTGAGGCCCTTGGCGTTGAGCCGCCGGGCGATCTCCATCGTGCACTGGTCGGGACGGTAGGAGTAGGGCGCGCCGAGATTGCCGCAGAGCTGCACAACGGTGACGTCCTGCAGGTCGGCATAGGACATGACGTCGGCGATGGTGTAGACGGTGCGGCCCCAGGCGACGCCGATCCGGTCGCCCTTCTTGACCAGTTCGAGAAAGACGCCCGCCGCCAGCACCGCAACGTCCGTCGAAGGGTCGACGACATAGGCATTCTCCGGCGCGATCCACACCGCATCAAGCTTGAGCGCGTCCTCGAGCTGGCGCGCAAGCACGTCGTCGGTGAACAGCTGCGTCGAGGTCGAGATGTTGACGATGCCGGTCTCGCGCGCCTTGCGCAAATACATGGCGACCGAGGCGCGGGAGATGTTAAGCTGGCTGGCGACCTGGTCCTGGCGCAGGCCATGGGCATAATAGAGCCATGCGGCCTTGTGGATAAGCTGTTCTGCCGGTCGGATCGCCATGCCGTCTCCTCGGCTGACATTATTCACGGCTCTCGACAAAAGTCAAACTGGCGTGGGTACACGATACCTCTTTGCCCATCGAATCTGGACGATCATTGCGCCAAATGTGCCCGGTCGGGAATCGCCGATGGTGACGTGGCGGGAAGCTGTGGTTAGAAGTTCTCAACAATGAAAATTCGGGGAGCACGGGATGGGCAGTCCCTACGAGCAGGATCTCGGCAAGAACGCCGCCAACCATCAGCCGCTGACGCCGCTCACCTATCTGGAGCGGGCGGCAAGCACCTATCCCGATCATGTCGCCATCATCCATGGCAGCCAGCGCATCACCTATCGCACCTTCTGGCAGCGCTCGCTGAAGCTCGCCTCGGCGCTGTCGAAGCGCGGCATCGGCAAGGGTGATACGGTGACCGTCATGCTGTCCAACACGCCCCCCATGCTGGAGGCGCATTTCGGCGTGCCGATGGCCAAAGCGGTGCTGCATTCGCTCAACACAAGGCTCGATGCCGCCGTCATCGCGTTCCAGCTCGACCATGCCGAGACCAAGGTGCTCATCGTCGACCGCGAATTCGCTGCTGTCGTCAAACAGGCACTGGCACTGGCCAAGGTGAAGCCGCTGGTCATCGACTATGACGATCCCGACTATGCCGCCGATGCACCCTATCCCAAGGGCGAGCGCATCGGCGCGATCGACTATGAGGCGTTCGTCGCCGGCGGTGACCAGGGCTACGCCTGGTCGATGCCCGACGACGAATGGGACGCCATCTCGCTCAACTACACCTCCGGCACGACAGGCAATCCGAAGGGCGTCGTCTACCACCATCGCGGCGCTGCCCTGATGGCTTACACCAACACCATCCATGCCGGCATGGCCAAGCACGCCGTCTATCTGTGGACGCTGCCGATGTTCCACTGCAATGGTTGGTGCTTCCCATGGACAATGGCCGTCCAGGCCGGCACCCATGTCTGCCTGCGCTGGGTGCGGCCGAAGCCGATCTACGATGCCATCGCCGACCACGGCGTCACACATCTTTGCGGTGCGCCGGTCGTCATGTCGGTGCTCATCAACGCCAGCGATGAGGACAAGCGCCACTTCCCGCAGACCGTTACCTTCAACACCGCTGCCGCGCCGCCGCCGGAAGCCGTGCTGTCAGGCATGGCCGATGCCGGCTTTGCGGTCACCCATCTCTACGGCCTGACCGAGACCTATGGCCCGGCGGTCGTCAACGAATGGCACACCGCCTGGGACGGTCTCGACAAGGGCGAACGCAGCGCCAGAAAGGCCAGGCAGGGCGTGCGCTATGCCGCACTCGAAGGCCTGACGGTGATGGACGCGGAGACGATGCAGAAGACGCCGGCCGACGGCGAGACCATCGGCGAGGTCATGTTCCGCGGCAACATCGTCATGAAGGGCTATCTGAAGAACAGGAAGGCGACCGACGAGGCTTTCGCCGGCGGCTGGTTCCACTCCGGCGACCTCGGCGTCATGCATCCCGACGGCTACATCCAGCTCAAGGACCGCTCCAAGGACATCATCATCTCCGGCGGCGAGAACATTTCATCGATCGAGGTCGAGGAAGCCCTCTACAAACACCCGTCCGTGGCGTCCTGCGGCGTCGTCGCCAAGGCAGACGACAAATGGGGCGAGGTGCCGGTCGCCTATGTCGAGCTGAAGCCCGGCAAGGTGGCAAGCGAGGCCGAGATCATCGAACACTGCCGCGCGCTGCTCGCCCGCTTCAAGGTGCCGAAGGCGGTGATTTTTGCCGAGATCCCGAAGACATCGACGGGGAAGATCCAGAAGTTTCAGCTGCGGGAAATGGCGAAGGGATCTTAGTTCCAGAGCGCAACGGCACGCGCAAGGTCGAGTTCGCGCACACCCTCTGTCACCAAATTATACGCGTACGTCGAATTCGCATTGACACTTCCCTCTTTTCGATTTACGACTGACGAAAGTTGAAATTCGTCACTCATAAATCGACAGAGAGCCATGTCCGAAGCCGCCAGCATAATGGCCGACTCCACCCGCCAGGAGAATGTCACCCGCATTCTCGACTGTGCCGAACGCCTGTTCCGGCACTATGGTTACGGCAAGACCAATGTCGCCGACATCGCCCGCGAACTCGGCATGTCGCCGGCCAATATCTACCGTTTCTTCGCCTCCAAGGTCGAAATCCACCAGGCCGTCTGCGGCCGCATGCTCCTCGCCAGCTACAACATGGCCTACGAGATTTCCCGGTTGCCGATCAGCGCCGAGGAGCGGCTGCGCCGCTACGTGCATGCGCAGTACAAGATGACGCTGGAAGTCATGCTCGACGACCAGAAGGTCCACGAAATGGTCATCGTCGCGCTCGAGCGCGACTGGGGCGTCATCGACAAGCATATCGACAGCATTCACGACCTGTTTGCCGAGGTCATCCGCGAGGGCATCGAGGCCGGCGAGTTTGCCGACCAGGATCCGGTCATCGCATCGCGCTGCTTCGGCGCCGCCACCGTCATTCTGTGCCACCCGCAAATGGTGGCGCAGTGCCTTGCCAAGACCAATCGGGCGATGCCCGACGATCTCATCGATTACGCGATCAAGGCTCTGAAGTAATAGCCGCCGCCCGCCGGGCGCCGGTGTCGACCGTTCATCTCCAGTCGGGAGTACGAAAGTGTCTTTGTCCAGTTCCATCATCCGCAAGCTGCCGGTCGCCGGCCTGATCGTCGCCACGCTCGGGCTCGCCGCCTGCAGCCAGGAGAAGACCGAGGTCCAGGACATCATCCGTCCGGTCAAGGTGGTCGAGATCGGCCAGGCCGAAAAGAGTCGCGAACTCACCTATTCCGGCTCGGTGCGAGCCCGTACCGAAATGAACCTCGGCTTTCGCATCTCGGGCAAGGTCACTGAGCGTCTGGTCGACATCGGCCAGCATGTGACGACAGGCGATGTGCTAGCCCGTATCGATCCCACGGACTATGAGTTGTCGGTCAAGAGCGCCAAGGCCAGCCTCGACGCCGCCGAGCGGCAGGTCGAGACGGTCGATCTGTCCCGCAAGCGCGCCGAACAGCTTTTTGCCAAGAACTTCACCTCCAAGTCGCAGCTCGAACAGGCGACGCTGAGCTACAACCAGGCGGTAGCGACGCGCGATGCCGCCCGCTCTACCCTTGCCCAGGCGCAGAACCAGGTCGTCTACACCGATCTCAAGGCGAGCGAGAACGGCATCGTCACGGCGGTCTCGGCCGATGTCGGCCAGGTGGTCGGCGCCGGAACGCCTGTGATGACCGTTGCCGTCGACGGCGAAAAGGAAGTGCTGATCGCGGTTCCCGAAATGGACATCGCCGCCTTCAAGCCGGGAAAGGACGTCAAGGCCAGCTTCTGGTCCGATGACGCGCTGGCGCTCTCCGGCAAAGTGCGTGAAGTCGCCGGCAGCGCCGACCAGCAGTCGCGCACCTTTGCCGTCCGCGTCTCGCTGCCCGACGACCCGCGCGTGCTGCTCGGCATGACCGCCAACATCGAGGCCTCGGTGGCCAAGAAGCAGGAGATGGTGTCGATCCCGCTCAGCGCGCTTGCGGAAAAGGATGGTCGCAAGATTGTCTGGACCGTCGACCGCGCCGGCGAGACGGTGCACGAGCGCCTGGTCAAGGTTGCGGAGTTCACCGCCGACGGCGTCAGCGTCGCCGACGGGCTCAAGCCGGGGGATGTCGTCGTTGCCGCCGGCACCCAGTTCATGACCGAGAATCTCAAGGTCAAGCTGACCGGCGATGCGGTCCAGGCCGCCTCTGCGGAAGGCGATGCCGCAAAGGCCCTGCGCTGACCGCAGGCATGAAGCCGGCTTGATCGTCGCTTCGGCGAAAGGGCTGGGCAAGCGAATTCAGGTTTCCGGGCGGCGAGCGCCCGATGGTCGAGACGCCAAGATCGAGTTCCCCCGCATCGATCCGCGCGTCCCACCGCGATGAGTGTCTCTCCGCTCGGAAAGCCTCGCCGCCCGGAAGCCAGCATCGGAATATCCTAGCTGCATGCAAAGCGTATGCGCGCACGATCAACGAATTGGACTGACGCCGATGACCGCCACCGACAGCACTGAAAAGCAGCCTTTCAATCTTTCGCGCTGGGCCATCGGCCATCCCTCGATCGCGCGCTTCCTGTTCGGTCTGATCATCATTGCCGGCGCGCTCGGCCTGATGCGCATGGGCCAGAAGGAAGACCCCGATTTCACCTTCCGCGTCATGGTCGTCCAGGCGATCTGGCCGGGCTCCTCGATCCAGGAGATGGAAGACCAGGTCGTCAACAAGATCGAGCGCAAGCTGCAAGAAACGCCGCACCTCGACTTCGTCCGTTCCTACACCCGCGCCGGCAGCGCCATCATCACCGTCCAGATCAAGGGCGACACCAATGCAGAGGAGGTGAAGGACGCCTTCTACCAGGTGCGCAAGAAGGTTGGCGACATCTCCGGCGACCTGCCGCAAGGCCTGCTCGGGCCCTATTTCAACGACGAGTTCGGCGACACCTTCATCACCCTGCACTCGATCGGCGGCGACGGCTACAGCTATCCGGAGCTGAAGAAATTCGCCACCCAGGCTCGCGACATGCTGCTGACGACGCCGGGCGTCGAGAAGGCCGTCATCATCGGCGACCAGCCGGAGAAGCTTTATATCGACGTCTCGTCCAAGGCCCTGGCCGAACGCGGCCTGACGCTGACCGACCTGCAGAACGCCATCAAGGGCCAGAACAATGTCGATCCGGCGGGCTCCGTCGACACCGGCCTGCGCTCGGTGCGCATCTCGGTCGAGGGCGATGTCACCAGGGCTGCCGACATCAGGGAATTGCGCCTGCGCGCCGGTGGTCAGGTGACACGTCTTGGCGACATCGCCACCGTGAGTTCCGGTCTCGAAGATCCCTATCAGCGCAAGTACCGCTTCAACGGCCACGAAAGCGTCCAGGTCGGCGTCGTCATGGCCAAGGGTTTTAACGTCAGGGACGTCGGCACGGATGTCGAGGCGACCTACAAGCGCTTTGAGGAAGCGCTGCCCTACGGCGTTGCGGTTGACCAGATCTCCAACCAGCCCGAGGTTGTCAAGGACGCCGTCAACGAGTTCATGGAGGCGCTCGGCGAGGCGCTGCTGATCGTGCTTGCTGTCTCGCTGCTGTCGATCGGCTGGCGTTCCGGCCTGGTCATCGCCATTGCCATTCCGCTGGTGCTGGCCGCCACCTTCGCCATCATGTACGAGCTCGGCATCGATCTGCAGCGCATTTCGCTCGGCGCCCTGATCATCGCGCTCGGGCTGTTGGTCGACGACGCCATGATCGTCGTCGAGATGATGGAGCGCAAGCTGGAAGAGGGGCTGGTCAAGATCGATGCGGCGAGCTTCGCCTATTCCTCGACCGCCTTCCCGATGCTGAGCGGCACGCTGATCACCATCGCCGGCTTCATCCCGGTCGGCTTCGCCGCCTCGACCGCAGGCGAATATGTGCGCACGCTGTTCTATGTCGTCGGCATCGCGCTCGTCGTGTCGTGGTTCGTCGCCGTCTATTTCACGCCGTGGCTGGGCTACATGATCCTCAAGCAGCGCAAGCATGCCGGCAACCATCATGACGCCTTCGACACCGGCTTCTACCGGCGGCTGCGCGCCACGGTCGGCTGGGCGGTGCGCCACCGCATCATCGTTCTGGTGATGACGCTGGTCACCTTCGCCACCAGCCTGTGGGCGTTCCAGTTCATCCCACAAAACTTCTTCCCGCAATCCTCGCGGCCGGAAATCCTCGTCGATCTCTGGTTGCCTGAGGGAACCTCGATCAAGGAAGTCGAGACGCAGGCCAAGGCGCTGGAAGCCCGGATGATGGACGACAAGGACAAGCGCTTCATCGCCACCTATATCGGCGAAGGCGCGCCGCGCTTCTTCCTGCCGCTCGACCAGCAATTGCGCAATCCGAACTATGCGCAGCTTCTGGTGATGGCCAATGACGAGCCGGCACGCGAGCGGCTGATCCTCAAGCTGCGCTCAATCCTGGCGCAGGATTTCCCCTCGATCCGTTCCAAGGTCGACCGTCTGTTCCTCGGCCCGCCGACCGGCTGGCCGGTGCAGATGCGCATCATGGGTCCGGACCGCCAGGAGGTGCGCCGCATCGCCGACCAGGTGAAGGCGAAATTCGCCGAAAATCCGCTGCTCGGCGCCGTCCATGACGACTGGCTGGAGCCGGTACCGGCGATGAAGCTGATCATCGACCAGGACCGCGCCCGTGCTCTTGGCGTCACCTCGCAACGCATCCGCCAGATGCTGCAGGCAGCGATGTCCGGCGCGCCGCTCGATGACTTCCGTGATGGCGAGGAGACGGTTTCCATCGTCGCCCGCGAACCGGACGCCAGCCGCAGCCTGCTGTCCTCGGTCGACTCGGTCTATATCCCGACCGATTTCGGCGGCTTCGTGCCGCTGTCGCAGGTGGCCAAGGTGGTGCCGGTGCTCGAGCAGGGCGTCGAATGGCGGCGCGACCGCCTGCCGACCATCTCGGTGCGCGCCACGCTGCCGGATGGTGTGCAGTCGAACGACGTCGTCACCAAGCTCTACAATGACATGCAGGGCATGCGCGCCGGCCTGGCGCCCGGCTACAAGATCGAGATCCAGGGCGGTGCGGAAGATTCCGCCGAAAGCCAGGCCTCGATTGCCGCCAAGGCGCCGATCATGCTGGCCGTCATCGTCGTGCTCCTGATGATCCAGCTGCAGCATTTCGGCAAGGCGATGCTCGTGCTGGCCACCGGTCCGCTCGGCATCATCGGTGCGGCGGCGGCTCTGTTGATCAGCGGCGCGCCGTTCGGCTTCGTCGCCATCCTCGGTGTCATCGCGCTGCTCGGAATCATCATGCGCAACTCGATCATCCTGGTCGACCAGATCGATCAGGACATCGCCAGGGGGATGGACCGATCGGAGGCCATCATCGGCTCGGCCGTGCGCCGTTTCCGGCCGATCGTGCTGACGGCGATGACGGCGGTGCTGGCGCTGATCCCGATCTCGCGTGCGGTGTTCTGGGGACCGCTCGCCTACGCCATGATGGGCGGCATCCTCGTCGCCACCGTACTCACCATCCTGGTGCTGCCGGCAGGCTACGCGCTGTTCTTCGGCCGCGAGCCGAAGAAAGGCAGGAAGCCGGCTGATGAGGCGGTGCAGGACAATGACAGGCCGCCACTCGCGCTGGCCGCCGAGTAGGCGCTGCCGGCGCACAGGATGCACCTTGGAAAAGGCTGGAACGCCGTACGCTTGACGTGCGGCGTTCTGGCTTTCTCCTTGCCGGTGGCACCGAGCACCCAGGCAAGTATCTCAACACCAGGCGGGTTCATCAAAATAGGTTGAACGGCCACCTGTATGAAAATGCTTCGCGGCGCCGGTTTTGCAAAACAGAATTCCTTTCCAGGACGGCAAAGCCGTCCGATCCTGCTTACATATCGGAGCGGCAACGCTCATTCGCATCAGGTGATCATCCCATGGCAGACAACAAGCAATTGCGGCTCGGCGCCTTCATGCGTCCGGTCAGTCTTCACACCGGGGCCTGGCGCTATCCCGGCTCATATCCCGATGCCAACTTCAACTTCGCCCATCTGAAGCGCTTCGCGCAGACGCTTGAGGCGGCGAAGTTCGACGCCTTCTTCATGGCCGACCATCTGGCCGTTCTCAACATGCCGATCGAGGCGCTACGGCGCAGCCACACGGTGACCTCGTTCGAGCCGTTCACGCTGCTGTCGGCGCTCGCCGCCGTCACTGATCATATCGGCCTTGTCGCCACCGCATCGACAACCTTCGACGCGCCCTATCACATTGCCCGCCGCTTCGCCTCGCTCGACCATATCAGCGGCGGCCGCGCCGGCTGGAACATCGTCACCACATCCAATCCCGACGCCGCGCTGAACTTCGGCCTCGACGAGCATGTCGAGCACGACGAGCGCTATCACAATGCGCGGGAATTCTACGATGTGGTGACCGGCCTCTGGGACAGCTTTGCCGACGACGCCTTCATCCGCGACCCCGAGAGCGGGCTCTATTTCGATCCCGCGAGGCTGCATGTGCTCGACCATAAGGGTGAGCATCTCTCGGTGCGCGGCCCGCTCAACATTGCGCGCCCCGTGCAGGGCTGGCCGGTCATCGTCCAGGCCGGCGCGTCTGAGGCCGGGCGGCAGCTGGCAGCCGAAACGGCGGAGGTGATCTTCGCCGCCCACTCCGATCTCGCAGCCGGACAGCGCTTCTTCGCCGATGTCAAAGGCAGGGCCGAGAAGCTTGGCCGTTCGCGCGACGACATCAAGATCCTGCCCGGCGCCTTCGTCATCGTCGGCGACAGTGTCGAGGAAGCACAGGCCAAACGCGCCAAGCTCGACAGCCTGGTCTATTACGAGAGCGGCATTGCCTCGCTATCGATCGCGCTGGGGCACGACGCATCCGGCTTTGATCCCGACGCGCCCTTGCCCGAAATCCCCGAAACCAATGCCTCGAAGAGCGGCCGCGAGCGCGTCATCGAGCTGGCGCGCCGGGAGAATTTGACCGTCCGCCAGTTGGCGCAGCGGCTCGGCGGCTATTCCGGCCTTGCTTTCGTCGGCACGCCGAAAACCATCGCCGATTCGATGGAGGAATGGCTGTTTGCCGAAGGGTCAGACGGCTTCAACGTCATGTTCCCCTATCTGCCAGCCGGGCTCGACGACTTCGCCGAGAAGGTGGTGCCCGAGCTGCAGCGGCGAAAGCTCTTCCGGCGCGAGTATGAGGGCACCACCTTGCGCGAGAATCTCGGCCTGAAGCGTCCGCCGAACCGGTTCTTCGAAGGCTCCGAAGCGGTCATCCGCAAGGCCGGCTGACGTCTGCCACAAAAAGAAACGGGCGCGCCGAAGCGCGCCCATTCTTTTCAAGCCATCACTTTCAGATGACGAAGTACCAGTTGGCGAGCAGCATCACCACCAGGCCGGCGACCAGCGTCAGGTAGGGCAGCATGCCTGCCTTTTTGACCGAGAGGTCTGCGCCCGCCATGCCGAGGTCGGCCAGCATGTGGTCGGGGAACTTGCCCTTGTCTTGGACGTAGTGCCGGTAGCAGAACACCGGGATGATCAAGGCGGCTGTGATCAGGCCGGCCCAGAGCGCCATCGGGTTCCACACCTTGGCGCCGGCGCCCATGAAGATGGCGTTTACATAGGCGAAGATGGCGCCGAGGCCGAGCAGCCAGCTCGGCGCCTTCCAAGGCCGGTTGATGTGGCCGTTGTCGATGCGGTGGATCCAGCCGGCATTGAGGTTGAGGAAGTTGAAGATGATGTAGCCGCAGTTCGACACGGCGAGGATGAAGAAGAAGCTCGTCGCGTCGGCCGAGGCGATGGCCAGCACGATCAGGTTGAAGACGAGATCGGTCCACATGGCGCGCGTCGGCGCGCCATGCTCGTTGACGTGGCTGAGATAGCGCGGCAGCCAGCCATCGACCGAGCCCTGGTAGAGCGTGCGCGACGAGCCGGCCATTGCCGTCATGATGCACAGCACCAGCGCCAGGATCATCAGCATCACCAAGAGGCTGTGGATCAATGCGCCACCCCCGACCATGCCGGCCAGTGCATCGGCAACACCGGAGCCGTCGACGATCGGCGTCGCCAGCATGCCGTTGAGGCCCAACACGCCCTGGAAGGTGAAGGGCACCAGGATGAACAGAAGCATGCAGAGCAGGCCGGAATAGAAGATCGCCTTGAACGTGTCGGTGCCGGGGTTCTTGAACTCCGATGTGTAGCAGACGGCGGTCTCGAAGCCATAGGTCGACCACGCCGCGATGAACATGCCGCCTAGAACCAGCGTCCAGCCGGCAATGTTCCACGAGCCGGGCTCCGGCGCGTAAGCCGCCGCCAGCGGCACCAGCGGCGAAAAGTTCGCCCAGTTGATCTGGCCGGTGACGATCGGCACGACACCGACGATCAGCATCGGGATGATGACCAGGAGGCCGATATACTTCTGCACATTGGCGGTGCCGAGAATGCCGCGATGCTGGATCGAGAAGATGATCAGCATCAGCACCGCGCCGATGAAGAAAGTGGCATTGAGGGTGAAGGAGACAGGACCTAGCGTGTGGCTGAACAGCGTCCAGTTGCGGATCGCCGGCGTGGCCGCCGCGGTCACCGCGGCGATGGCGTCGGCAGGCACCATTCCGGCATGCGCCGCGATATAGGCGACGACGTCCGGCGACGCCTCGGTGAACAGCGGCACCGGCGCCAGCGCGTTGAGAATATAGGCGGCGGCGATCGAGCAGCCCAGCGACAGCACCGGCGACCAGGCGAACCAGTTGCACCACACCGACAGCGGCGCGATGAACTTGGAATAACGCAGCCAGGCGGTGGCGCCGTAGATCGAGGCGCCGCCCGACTTGTTCGGGAACAGGCCGGCGATCTCGGCATAGGTGAAGGATTGCAGGAAGCCCATGATCATGGAAGCGATCCAGATCCCGAAGGCCAGCGTTCCCGTCGTTCCGGCAATGCCGCCGATCGAAAACAGGACAAGGGCAGGAACGCCGCTCGCCACCCAGAAGGCGCCGCGCCAGTCGATGTTGCGGAGCAGCTTGCCTTCAGCGGGCTGCTCCAGGGCAGTGGTAATCGTGCTCATCTGTCTGAATTCCCCATTTTGTGTTCCCGGCCGGTGATGCCTCGGCTTCGCGAAGCTTGTTCCCCGGTACATGACCGCACGACTCCAGTGTTTCCACTCAGTCGTATTTTTTTCTTAACAGTGAAGATTGATCCGGCGCGCTTTCACGTCAAGTGATTTGTGGCGCCGTGCACATCACGGTTGCGAAACGCTCGCTTTGTCCTTCTCCCCTTGTGGGGTGAGAAGCGGTCCGCGGTAGCGGACGGAAAGCCAATTGCTTTCGAGCTTCGAACGCCCTGAGCCTGCGAAGGGCCGGGGGTGCAACCCTCAGGATCGCGGCCTGGTCTTTTGCGGATCGTAGTGGGCGAAGGCCACGACGCGCGCCGGCAGCCGCTTGGCCTGCCCGTCGAGTTTGCCGATCTCGACCTCTGTGCCGGTGGCCGCATGGGTGACGTCAAGCCTCGCCAGAGCGATGTTCTTGTTCAGCACCGGCGAGCGCATGCCCGAGGTGACGACACCGATCTGGGCGCGGCCGATATGGACACAGTCGCCATGGCCGACCGCGACATTGCTGTCGATGTCGAGGCCGACGAGCTTGTGCTGCGGATGTTCCTTGCGCCTTATCAGCGCCTCGCGGCCTATGAAATCGTCGGTCTTGGTCTTCAACGGCACGGTGAAACCAATGCCCGCCTCGAACGGGTCGGTCTGGTCGGAGAATTCGTAACCGGCGAAGATCAGCCCGGCTTCGATGCGCACCATGTCGAGTGCCTGCAGGCCCATCGGCTTCAGCCCGTGCGGCTGGCCGGCCTCCCAGATGGCATCGAACACTTTTTCGGCGTCGCGTGGGTGGCACCAGATTTCGTAGCCGAGCTCGCCGGTATAACCGGTGCGCGACACCACGACCGGAATGCCATTGCCGCCGCCGATGCGCGCGACAGCGAAGCGGAACCATTCGAGTTCGTCGATCGACGGTTGCAGCGGCGAGGTCCAGACCACCTCTCGCAAAATGTCACGGCTCTTCGGCCCTTGGACAGCGACATTGTGCATCTGGTCGGTGGACGAGCGCACCAGCACGTTGAGGCCAAGCTTCTTTGCCGTCTCGCGCAGCCATTCGCCGGACAGGTCATCGCCGCCGACCCAGCGGAAATTGTCCTTGCCGAGCCGCAGCAGCGTGCCGTCGTCGATCATGCCGCCATGCTCGTAGCACATGGCGGAATAGACGACCTGGCCGACGCCGAGCTTCTTGACGTCGCGGGTCAGCGTGTATTGCAGCAGCGCTTCGGAATCGGGACCGGTGACCTCGAACTTGCGCAGCGGCGACAGGTCCATGATCACCGCGTCCTGCCGGCAGGCCCAGTACTCGGCGATCGGCCCCTCTTTGGCGAAAGAATTGGCCAGCCAATAACCCCGGTATTCCACGAAGTTGCGGGTGTGCTTGGCGAAGCTTGAATGGAAGGCGGTCTCGCGGGTCATTTTCGGTTCCGAATCGGGCGTCATGCGTCTGGCGATCGCTCGCGAGAATTTGTGTTGGCCGGAATAGGTTCGCACATGGATGTCGGTCGGGTTCCAGCCATTGGCCGGTGTCGTGTCGTCGGGACAGGCGGAGGAGACGCAGACAATGTCGGTGAGCGCCCTGAGCAGGACATAGTCGCCGGCGCGCGACCACGGCTCATCCGACACCATCACGCCATGGGCGTCGATCTCCGTGTTGAAGAAGAAGTTGATCGCCATCCAGCCGGCACGTGGGGTCACACCCTTGTCGGCCAGCTCGCGGTTGAAATTCTCCGAGCAGTTGGTGTGGCCGGGATAGCCGATGTCGTCGTAATATTTGGCCGCACACGCCAGCGCGAACGCGTCATGCCGGCCGCATGTGTCCTGGATAACCTCGACCAGGGGCTCCATGTCCTGGTCGTAATATTTCGAGTGAAGGCCGGGCATCGGGTAGCTCGACCCCATCAGCGTGCGCGTGGTCGTTACGTCGAGCGGATGGTCCAGCCCCTTGTCCAGCTTGCGCGCCGAGAAGCACTGGAAATCGGTGCACTGGCGGCCGTCGACATCGATGATCTGCAGGTAGTCGCCCGCCTTGACGAAATAGGATTCGGCTGTCGCCGAATGGACGCGCAGATCGAGCACCGGATCGGCAAGCGGATCGGCCAGCTGCGACTTTGTCTTCAGGCGCACGGTGGCGCGGCGCACCATGACGGTGAGCGGCGTTGCCGTATCATGGCTGTCGACGAGCATCGGCCCGCCGGGTGCGGCAATCAGCATCGCGCCGTCGCGCCTGACCGTGAATGCCTGCTCGGTGCCGGCAGGCGTTGCGCCGCCGAACACACGCACCGCCTTGGGCTCGTCGAGCTGCACCTGGCGGCGCTCAAGGCCACGACGGACGGAAGCCAGGCTGTCATCGCCCTCGGCCAGAAGCGCCTTGATCCCGGCGGCATTGCTGTTGGACTTTTCGCCGAGGATGGAAGGATCGGTGGCGCCGGTCCTGTCCCAGGCCAGCAACTCGCAAGCCTGCCCGCCCTCGACATTGCGCACGGTGAACGTATCGCCGGCCTCGACCTCGATCAGCACCGCGCCATTCCCCAGGATAGTATGGCGCTCCATGCCCGGCGGCAGCGCGATCTGGCCGGGCCTCAGGATGAGGCTCGGCCGCGGCGGCCCGGCTGTCACTGAAGGGTAGGGCGACTGGCTCATCTCAGCCTTGCGGTTACAGAAACAAGTTTGCCTGTGTGTAAAATTATTTTAGCAGCAAGAATAGCAGCGCGGTTGGGTTTGGCAAGGTGGAGGTGGCGTTCTCGACGCGGTCGCTGCAGGTTAGACCCTTCCAATCAAACCCATCTTCCGAACGCCAGCGCCGCCCCTCATCTGGCTGCCGCCATCTTCTCCCCGTAAACGGGCGAAGCGGTCGTCGCCGGCTTCGCCAATCGCCAACGTTGCAGGATGAGCGCCGAGGCTGCGGCCAGCTTCTTTCTCCCCGTCACTATACGGGGAGAAATGCCCGGCAGGGCAATGAGGGCGGCGCCAACATCTGAAACTATCGAGCTAAAGCTCCTCGGAATGCTCGACAGCCACACCATACTCCGCAGCCGAATCCAACATCGTGTGCCACAGACTTTCGGCAAACGTCGCAAACACCAGGAGGTTGAACACCGCCTGCCCATCCGCCTTGTCACCACCACGCCAGAGCGTGACGCTGGTGTGATCCATCGAAGTCGCGGCAGCAGCGCCAACCGGAAACGCATCGGGATGCAAATCAATCGACGACAGTTTCGCCAGCATGGCGCGCGCCTTGGGGCCGCAGACGCTGATCAGCACGCGGGCATGCGATTGGTCGGATAGTGAGGCGGAAGATGCAAAGGTCTGAGCGAGCACCTCAGTCCTGCCACCCTTCGACAGGACAAAAAACTGATCCGGTCCCGACCAGATCAGCGTCGCATCCGCGGTGCCAACCGCCTTCGGCGTTTCCGGAGCCGCGACGCCGAAACGAGCGTTCGCCGCCTCGGCCAAATCACCCGCCTTGCCGCGCCGTGCCATCACCTGGACGAGGTCGAAATTACGGATCTCGGTCAGCGACACACCGGCATCGCCTTGCACGCCGTAAGCGCCAGGAGCGAGTGCCCGCTCGAGCGGGCTACGAACATCCCAGGAAAAATCAGCCACGCTGGCGCCCTCCATCGGGATCGTAGAAGACGGGATTGCAGAGCTCGACATCATAGTCTTCACCGCGCAGCGGATCATACGCGTGGACGATCTCGCCGATGCGTTCGCGGCCGCGCTCGACAAGGCCGAGACCGATCCACTGGTCGAGCGTCGGCGAGAAGCAGACCGAGGTGACGTAGCCTTGGTCGTTATCAGGCCCGGGCGTCTGGCCCTTCGGGATGATGTGCGCGCCGGAGCGCAGGCGGCGCGCCTTGTCGATCGGCTTGATGCCGACCACGACCTGCCGGTCCGGCGCCACCAGCGCCTCGCGGCCGGCCATGACGCGACCGATGAAATCCTTCTTGGTCGACATCATCTTGCCGAGGCCGAGATCGGCGGCGGTCGTCATGCCGCTCAGTTCCGGTCCGGCGACATGGCCCTTTTCAACGCGCATGACGCCGAGGGCTTCTGTGCCATACGGCGTCACGCCGAACGGTTTTCCCGCCAGCATCAAATTGCGTGCCATCGCTTCACCGTAACGCGCCGGCACCGAAATCTCGAACGCCATCTCGCCGGAGAAGGAGATGCGGAACAGCCGCGCCTTGATGCCGCCGCGCAAAGCGACTTCGCGCACGCCCATGAAGGGAAAACCTTCGTTCGAAAGGTCCTCGGCAGGGTCGACGATTTCCTTCAACAGGTCTCGCGTCCTTGGCCCGGCAATCGAGAACTGCGCCCACTGGTCGGAGACCGAGGTCAGTTGCACGTCGAGTTCGGGGAATAGCACCTGCCGGCAGAATTCGAGATGCTGCATCACCAGCCCGGCCTTCGCCGTGGTCGTGGTGAGGAAATAATGGTCCTCGGCCAGCCGCGAGGTCGTGCCGTCATCATAGACGAGGCCGTCCTCGCGCAGCATCAGCCCGTAGCGGGCTTTTCCCACGGCAAGGTTTGAGAAGGTGTTGATGTAGACGCGGTCGAGGAAGGCGCCGGCATCGGGGCCGTGCACATCGATCTTTCCCAGCGTCGAGACATCGCAGAAGCCGACGCCCGAGCGCACCGCCTTGACCTCGCGGGTGACCGATTCCAGCCAGTCCTTCTCGCCCGCGCGCGGATACCATTGCGCGCGCTTCCACAGGCCGGTGTCGACAAAGATCGCGCCTTGTTCGGCCGCCCAGTGATGCGACGGCGTCAGCCGCGTCGCATGGAAATTTTCGTCGCGATGGTGGCCGGCAAAGGCGCCGATGGCGACCGGCACGTACGGCGGGCGATAGATGGTCGTGCCGGTCTCGGGAATGGATTTGCCCGACACCGCCGCCATGATGGCGAGGCCGGCGACATTGGACGTCTTGCCCTGGTCGGTCGCCATGCCGAGCGTGGTGTAGCGCTTCAGATGCTCGACCGATTCAAAACCCTCGCGCTGCGCCAGCTCGATGTCGGACGCGGTGACGTCATGCTGCTGGTCTACAAAGGCCTTGCCTTTGCCGGCGACGTGCCAGAGCGGGGTCAGTGAGAAGGACTCGTCGCCGGCAACAGCTGCAGAGCCCGGATTGCCATTGCGTCCCGCGTCCCGCGCCGCTGCGGCGCCGGCCTCGAAACCTGCGCGCAGGCAGGCGCCTAGCCCGAAGTCGCCGTTAGCCGCACCTGCGGCGACCATACCGGGCGGCGCGCCGTCCGGCACGAAGGCGGCGATGTCGTCTCGCCATTTCGGCCGGCCGCGATGGTAAGAGGTGAGCCCGACCGCCGGATTCCAGCCGCCGGAAACGGCAAGCCCGTCGGCCTCGACCTCGGCGCGCGCGCCGCCGGTCAGCGACACCGCTATTTTTCTTACGCCGTCCTTGCCGCCGTCGACGCCGCTGACCGAGCCGTGCAGCACGGTGAAGCCGTTCCTGGAGGCGAGGGAACGATGGGCAGGCGAGACGTCAGTCCGCGCATCGATCACCGCCGCGACCTGCAGTCCGGCTGCGAGCGCGGTCTCGACCGTGCGCCAGCCATCCTCATTGTTGGTGAACAGCGCAACACGCTTTGCCGGCGTCGCGGCATAGCGCGCGACATAGGTCCGCATCGCCGACGCCATCATTACGCCGGGCGTATCGTTGCCGGCAAAGACGATGGGACGCTCGATCGCGCCTGCAGCCACAACACAGCGCTTGGCCACGATGCGCCACAGCCGCTGTCGCACCTGATGCTCGGGCGGAACCGGCAGATGATCGTTGACGCGTTCGATCGCGCCATAGGTGCCGCCGTCATAGACGCCGAACAGCGTCGTGCGCGTCATGATGCGAACGTCAGGCATTGAGCTGAGTTCGGCCAGTGTGCGCTGGATCCATTCCGCAGCCGGCAGCCCATCGATCGTGCCGCCATCCGACAACAGACGGCCGCCGAGCGCAAAATCTTCTTCGCACAGGATGACGCGAGCGCCGCTGCGCCCGGCCGCCAAAGCCGCCGCCAGACCTGCGGGGCCGGAGCCGGCGATCACCACATCGCAATGCGCCCAGGCTTTGTCGTAGTGATCCGGATCGGGGGTGACCGCCGCGCGACCCAGACCCGCGGCGCGTCGGATCGCCGGCTCGTAGACCATTTCCCAGAATTTTGCCGGCCACATGAAGGTCTTGTAGTAGAAGCCGGCGACGAAGATCGGTGCGAACAGCTGGTTCACCGACATCACATCGTGGCGCAGCGACGGCCAGCGGTTCTGGCTGGCCGCTTCGAGGCCTTCATAGAGTTCGGCCGTCGTGGCCTTGGTGTTGGCCTCGCGCCGTGCGCCGGTGCGCAGTTCGACCAGCGCGTTGGGTTCTTCCGAGCCCGCAGTCAGAATGCCGCGCGGACGATGGTATTTGAACGAGCGGCCGACCAGCTTGACGCCATTGGCGACCAGCGCCGACGCCAGCGTGTCGCCCTGGAAGCCGGAAAATGTCGTGCCGTCGAAGCGGAAGGTGAGGGGGGTGGAACGGTCGATGAGACCGCCGGATGAGAGACGATGAGAGGTCACGATGTCCAGCCTCTGATCCATATGGTGTCACGGCGAAGGATGGCGCCGTCCCTTACCCTCCCCCTTGTGGGGAGGGTCGCTGCGCAGCAGCGGGGTGGGGGTGCGGCACCGACCCCCACCCGGACCTGCGGTCCTACCTCCCCACAAGGGGGAGGTAGGGGGCTGGCGCTTTTCGCGACGGCTGTGGTCTCGACAGAATAGCTCATGTCTCCACCTGGCTCGCACCAGCCCCCGCCGCCGGTTCCACCGCGGAGATCTCGTGCGTCAGCGTGTTGCGGGTGACCTTCAGCCAGGCCCGGCAGCCACCGCCGTGATACCAGTTCTCTGCCATCACGCCGGCGATGTTGTCGCGCAGATAGACGTAGTCGTAGACAGCATCCTCGCCGGCACCCGCCGCCGGCCGCGCCGGCTTGGCGTCGCCGAGATAGCTGAACTCGCCGAGTTCGCGTTCGCCGCAGAAGGGACAGACAATACGCATCTCGCCAGCCTCAGTGCAGGTTCGGTTGGGCGCCCTGGCCCTTTTCGTCGATCATGGCGCCAGTCCGGAAGCGGTCGAGCCGAAACAGCGCCGCCTCCTTGTGCGTTTCGTCACGCGCCAGAAGATGGGCAAAGACGAAGCCGGAACCGGGCGTCGCCTTGAAGCCGCCATAACACCAGCCGGCGTTGAGGTAGAGCCCCTCGACCGGCGTCTTGTCGATGATCGGCGAGCCATCCATCGACATGTCCATGATGCCGCCCCACTGGCGCAGAAGCCGCACGCGGCCGATCATCGGGATCAGCGCCATGCCGCCTTCGCAGACATCTTCCATGACAGGCAGATTGCCGCGCTGGGCGTAGGAATTATAGCCGTCGATGTCGCCGCCGAAGACCAGCCCGCCCTTGTCGGACTGGCTGACATAGAAATGCCCGGCGCCGAAGGTCATGACGCCAGGAATGAGCGGCTTGATCGCCTCCGAGACGAAAGCCTGCAGCACATGGCTTTCGATCGGCAGGCGCATGCCCGCCATCGCTGCGACACGCGACGATGACCCGGCGACTGCCATGCCGACCTTGCCGGCGCCGATCTTGCCGCGCGACGTCTCGACGCCAGTCACCTTGCCGTTGCCGTCCCGGACAAAGCCGGTGACCTCGCAGTTCTGGATGATGTCGACGCCGAGTTCGCTCGCCGCATGGGCATAGCCCCAGACCACCGCGTCATGCCGCGCGGTGCCGCCGCGGCGCTGCAGGAGGCCGCCCTGCACGGGAAAGCGCGCATGGTCGAAATTCAGGAACGGCAGCATCTTCTTCAGCGCCGCCTGGTCGAGCAGTTCGGCATCGATGCCATTGATGCGCATGGTGTTGCCGCGCCGCGCATAAGCGTCGCGCTGCGCATCGGAATGATAGAGGTTGAGGACGCCGCGCTGGCTGACCATGGCGTTATAGTTGAGGTCCTGCTCCATCCGCTCCCAAAGCTTCATCGAAAGCTCGTAGAAGCCGGTATTGCCGGGCAGGCCGTAATTGGAACGGATGATGGTGGTGTTGCGGCCGGCATTGCCGGAGCCGATCCAGCCCTTTTCCAGCACGGCGACGTTTCTGATGCCGAACTCGCTGGCGAGGAACCAGGCGGTGGCGAGCCCATGGCCGCCGCCGCCGATGATCACAACATCGTAGTGGTCCTTGGGCGCCGCATCGCGCCAGGTGCGCTGCCAGTTCTTGTGGCCGGAAAGGGCAGCACGGGCGAGCGAGAAGATCGAATATTTCATCAGGTCATTCCGAGGTCGCTCGCACAGCTGGGACGATTATATGTCCAACGTGTGGTCGCGCTCCCATTGCGTGAAGTGCGAAGCATAGGAATTCCATTCCTGGTGCTTCAGCTTTAGATAAGCCGACGAGAATTCCTCACCCAGCGCCGCCTTGAGCGATTTGTCCTTGTCGTATTCGCGAAGCGCGTCGAGCAGATTGAGCGGCAGCTTCGGCGCGCCTTTCACCGTGTGGCCGTTCTGGTACATGTCGATGTCGTAGCGCTTGCCGGGATCGGCCTTGGAGCGGATGCCGTCGAGACCGGCGGCAATGATGACGGCCTGCAGCAGATAAGGGTTTGCGGCGCCGTCCGGCAACCGCAGCTCGAAGCGGCCGGGGCCGGGCACGCGCACCATGTGGGTGCGGTTGTTTCCGGTCCAGGTCACCGTGTTCGGAGCCCAGGTGGCGCCCGAAATGGTGCGCGGCGCGTTGATGCGTTTGTAGGAGTTCACCGTCGGGTTGGTGATGGCGGCCAGCGCCGAGGCATGTTTCATGATGCCGCCAAGGAAATTCTTGCCCTTGGCCGACAGGCCGAGCTCCATCGCATTGTCGGCAAAGACGTTGACCTTGCCGGCCTTGTCCCACACCGAAATATGGGCGTGGCAGCCATTGCCGGTCAGGCCCTGGAAGGGCTTAGGCATGAAGGTCGCGCGCAGGCCGTGCTTTTCCGCCACCGACTTGACCATGAACTTGAAGAACGAGTGCTTGTCGGCGGTCGCCAGCACATCGTCGAAGGCCCAGTTCATCTCGAACTGGCCGTTGGCGTCCTCATGGTCGTTCTGGTAGGGGCTCCAGCCCAGCGCCAGCATATGATCGCAGATCTCGGCGATGACATCGTAGCGGCGCATCACCGCTTGCTGGTCGTAGCAGGGTTTTGAAGCCGTGTCGTATTTGTCGGAGATGACGCTGCCGTCCGGCGAGATCAGGAAGAACTCAGCCTCGACGCCGGTCTTGACATGCATGCCGTCAGTGGCGGCTTCCGCAATCAGCCGGCGCAGCGTGTTGCGCGGCGCCTGCTCGACCTCCTTGTCGTCCATGATGCAGTTGGCGGCGACCCAGGCGACCTCGGGCTTCCACGGCAGCTGGATCACCGAATCCGGATCCGGCACCGCCAGCATATCAGGATGCGCCGGCGTGAGGTCGAGCCAGGTGGCGAAACCGGCGAAGCCGGCGCCGTCCTTCTGCATGTCGGCGATCGCCTGCGCCGGCACCAGCTTGGCGCGCTGGCCGCCGAATAGGTCGGTGTAGGAAATCATGAAATATTTGACGCCGTTCTCTTTGGCGAATGCGGCGAGATCGTTCCCCATTATAGTTCCTCGCTTATTTTGATGTGTTTTTTAGAAGCCGTTTTTCCCCGGTATCCAGTTGGTGCCGGCCAGCGGCACGCCGGCCATGGCGGCGGCTTCGATGGTGAGGGCTACGAGATCCTCGGGCTCGAGATTGTGCAGGCTGTTCTTGCCGCAGGCACGCGCAATGGTCTGCGCCTCCAGCGTCATCACCTTGAGGTAGTTCGCCAGCCGCCGTCCGGCGGCGACCGGATCAACCCGCTTCATCAGTTCGGGGTCCTGCGTGGTGATGCCCGCGGGGTCGCGACCCTCGTGCCAGTCGTCATAGGCCCCGGCGGTGGTGCCGAGCGCATTGTACTCCGCTTCCCAGCGCGGATCATTGTCGCCGAGTGCGACCAGCGCTGCCGTGCCGATCGACACCGCGTCGACGCCGAGCGCCAGCGCCTTGGCGACGTCGGCGCCGTTGCGGATGCCTCCGGAGACGATCAGCTGCACCTTGCGGTGCATGCCGAGATCCTGCAGCGCCTGCACTGCCGGCCTGATGCAGGCAAGCGTCGGCTGGCCGACATTTTCGATGAATACTTCCTGCGTCGCCGCCGTGCCGCCCTGCATGCCGTCGACGACGACGACATCGGCGCCGGCCTTCACCGCAAGTGCAGTGTCATAATAGGGGCGGGCGCCACCGACCTTGACGTAGATCGGCTTTTCCCAGTCGGTGATCTCGCGCAGTTCGAGGATCTTGATCTCGAGATCGTCCGGCCCGGTCCAGTCGGGATGGCGCGAGGCCGAACGCTGGTCGATGCCTTTCGGCAGCGTGCGCATTTCGGCAACGCGGTCGGAGATTTTCTGGCCAAGCAGCATGCCGCCACCGCCCGGCTTGGCGCCCTGGCCAACGACCACTTCGATGGCGTCGGCGCGGCGCAAATCCCTGGGGTTCATGCCGTAGCGCGACGGCAGGTACTGGTAGACCAGTTGCTTGGAATGGCCGCGCTCTTCCTCCGTCATGCCGCCGTCGCCGGTGGTGGTCGACGTGCCTGAGAGTGTGGCGCCACGGCCGAGCGCTTCCTTGGCCGGGCCGGACAGCGACCCGAAGCTCATGCCGGCAACGGTGATCGGGATTTTCAGCTCGATCGGCTTCTTGGCATAGCGCGAGCCCAGCACCACCGACGTGTCGCACCGCTCGCGATAGCCTTCCAGCGGATAGCGCGAGATCGAGGCGCCGAGGAACAGCAGATCGTCGAAATGCGGCAGCTTGCGCTTGGCCCCGGCGCCCCTGATGTCATAGATGCCGGTCGCCGCGGCGCGGCGGATTTCGGAAAGCGTGTAGTCGTCGAAGGTCGCGGATTTGCGCGGCGTCGTCGGCGGGTTCTTGTAGGTCATGCTGCCTCAATACGCGTCGGCGTTGTCGATATTGAAATTGTAGAGCGTGCGCGCCGAGCCGTAGCGCTTGAATTCCGACGGCTTGACGCCGGTGACGCCGGCGCGGTCGAGCAGTCCCTGCAGCAGTTCGATATGCTCGGGCCGCATCTCCTTGGCGATGCAGTCGGCGCCCAGGCTTTCGACCTTGCCGCGCACGAACAGCCGCGCTTCGTAGATGGAATCGCCAAGTGCGCCGCCGGCATCGCCCAGCACCACCAGATTGCCGGACTGCGCCATGAAGGCCGACATGTGGCCGATATTGCCGTGCACGACGATGTCGATGCCCTTCATCGAGATGCCGCAGCGCGACGAGGCGTTGCCCTCGATGACGAGCAGCCCGCCCTTGCCGGTGGCGCCGGCATACTGGCTGGCGTCGCCCTTGATGACGATCGAGCCCGACATCATGTTTTCGCCGACGCCAGGTCCGGCCGAGCCGTGCACGGTGATGGCAGCGCCGTCATTCATCCCGGCGCAGTAGTAGCCGACGCTGCCGCGCACATCGATGCTGACAGGCTGATCGACGCCGACGGCAACCGAATGGCTGCCCTTCGGGTGCAGCACTTCCCACGCCGTTTCGTTGGAGCCGGGCGTCAGATTGTGAAGCGCCTGGTTGAGCTCGCGCAGCGACGACACATCAAGATCGAAGACCCGGGACGCCTGGTCTTGCGCCGCCTTCGAAAGTTTGGTTGCCGGCATGAGCTCAATGCTCCCAGAAATAGACGGTTGCGGGTTCCGGCTCCCAGACCCTCGCATTGTCTATGCCGGGCAGCTTGGTCAGCGCCCGATATTCCGAGCCGAAGGCGACATACTGGTCGGTCTCGGCCATGACGGCGGGCTTGCAGGCGATCGGATCGCGCACCACGCCGAAACCGTTCTTGGTGCCGACGACGAAGGTGAAGAAGCCGTCGAGATCGGACAGCGTGCCTTCCAGCGCCTCGCCGAGGTTCTTGCCATGCGCCATCTGCGACGAGAGATAGGCGGCGGCGACCTCGGTGTCGTTCTCGGTCTCGAATTTCATGCCCTCCCGCACCAGCTCACGCCGCACATTATTGTGGTTGGACAGCGAGCCATTGTGCACCAGGCACTGGTCGGCGCCGGTCGAGAACGGATGCGCGCCCATCGTGGTGACGGCCGATTCCGTCGCCATGCGGGTATGGCCGATGCCATGCGTGCCGGTCATCGAGCGGACGTCGAAACGGTCGACGACCGCTTCCGGCAGACCGACTTCCTTGTAGATTTCCACCGCTTCGCCGGCGCCCATGATGCGCACGTCGGGGCGGATTGACTGCAGCGCTTCGCGCGCGGCATCGACCTTGTCGGGCGCGGTTCTCAACACTGCATGGGTGGACTTCACCGCTATGCTCACCGGCGCGCCGATGGCCTTCGCGAGTTCGGCGTCGAGGCCGCGGAAATCGCGCTCGGGCTTCGCGGACTGGATGGTGATCTTGGCTTCATTCCTGGAAGGCGCGCCATAGATGGCAATGCCGGCGCTGTCGGGGCCGCGATCGCTGAGCGATATCAGCATCTGCGACAGCATCGAGCCGAGCTGCGGCTCAAGCGACTTGTCTTTCAGAAAAAGTCCGACGATTCCACACATGTCAGCCTCCCGACGTTACCACTAGACGATGATGTATCGAATGCGTCGTGCGAATTCAATCGTATGAAAAAAATATTCCTGTAGTTACGTATCCGGCTCGATGCGGCCTTGTGAACTATCGCCGCCGTCGCGGGCGCTGTGAATCCATGTGGCGGTGCGGATGCGGGCTATTCTGTAGGCATCGAGGATCGACAGCGCATAGATCAGGAAGCCGCCGGCGTGGCGGCCGACGAAGCTGGCATCGGCCGGCGCGATCTTGGCCGTCACCCAGGCGAGGATCACCATGAAGAACAGGAACTGCAGGCCGCGCACGGGCACGCCCAGAATGACGTGGCCGCTGGCCGGTAAGACGATGGCAGCGCCGAGCACCAGATACGGGTTTGTCGGTGCGGGTGCGCTCATGCGACCTGCCTTTCCTGTCGGTTGATGGCATCGCGCAGCACTGAGGCCGAGGTCAGCAGTCTCTCGACCAGCGTTGGATCCAGCCTTGCGCCGCCGAATGCGGCCTGCCGGAACACGCCGTAGCGCGCCCGCTCGGCCTCGGCCAGCAGCCAGACGATGCGCACGCCGTTCGGGGTGATCAAGAGTTCCTTGGCGCGGCCTTCGGCAAAGATGTCGAGATGGCTGGCGATCAGGTTCTGCGGAAAGCGCGCCGCCCTGAGGTCGGTTCGCAGCACGGCTTCAGCCGGAAATCCCGGAGCCTTCGGCAGCGTATGCTGAAGATGATCGAAATTGGAGAAGGTCGTCGGCGAGCCCGGCCGCATCATCATGTCGAAGGTCGCCGGCACCGCAACCGGCTCTGTGATCGTGACACTCAACCATCGCGCCGGCAGCTTTCGCGTAGCCAGCGTGTCGACGATGGTGCGCAGCTGCACGCGCTGTCCGTTCCATGTGCCGACCCAGGTGACAACGCCGGCTGTGCCATCGGAGACATCAACGGCATCTGTGATGACGGTCCGGATGCTGGCTGCCTCGGCTGCAAGATCAGCCTTGGCCTTTTTGCGGCTGGCGCGCGTATGCCAGGCGAGGTGCAGGACGAGAGCCACGGCGACCGCCCCGGCCAGCAATGCTGTCGTCACGTCAGACACCTCGTCACGCCATGCCCGCCCAGACCGGCAGGCCCTCTCCTGTCAATAGCCCTGCGGCTTCGGCCACGGCATGGTGAACTGGTCGCCGCGGCGCACATAGCGGTAACGGTAGAAGTGGAACCACAGCGAGATCAGGAAGTAGAAGGCGACCATGGCGATCAGCTGCGTGCCGTAGCCGAGGAAGATCGCAAAGAAGGTCACCACGCAGAGGCAAAACAGCACGATCGCCGGGATCGGGTGGAACGGGTGCGTATAGCCGCGGCGGATCGTGCCCAGCGGCCACTTTTTGCGGAACATCATGATGTTTATGCTCATGAAGGTGTATTGCAGCACGCCCGACAGGATTGAGAAGGTGATCGCCTGGTTGAGGTCGGCGATGAAGGCGAAGGCGAGCGCGATCGGCAACAGGAACAGGATCGAGCGATAGGGCGTGCGGTATTTCGGGTGCACGGCCGAGAACCATGTCGGCAGATAGCGGTCGCGTCCAAGCGAGAACCACGCGCGGGCCGCATCGTTGATACAGCCATTGGCCGACGCCAGTGCCGCGAGCAGCGTGGCGACGAACAACAGGTTTTCCAGCAGCGGGCTGCCGGTCAGCTTGCCGGCGTCCCACAAGGGATAATAGGTGATACCGAGGTACTCCCAGGGCATCAGCGAGGCGCAGACATACCAGGTCATGGCGGCGGCGATCAAAAGCGTGATCATGCCGGCCATGGTGCCGTAAGGCAGCGAACGCGCCGGCGAGCGCACTTCCTCGGCGGCCTGCGTGGTGCCTTCGATGCCGAGATAGTACCAGATGCCGAACTGGAAGGCCGCGATGACGCCGATCCAGCCATAGGGCAGCGCATTGCCGGGGGTGACCAGTTCGTTGAGCTTCAGCACAGCACCCTGCGTCCAGGGGCTGACCGAGAAGAACAGGATAACGATCGAGACATAGGCTATCGCCGTGATGACGAAGTTGACGTTGAGCGTCATCAGCACGCCGCGATAGTTCAGCCATGCCAGCACGACGATGGTGGCGGCAATGAAGGAGTTGTGGGTGAGCCCTTCGACGCCGGCCTTGGCGACGATGGTGTCGCCGAGCAGGATGGCGTCCGAAACCTCCAGCATGGTGTAGGCAAAGACCAGGAACAGCGCGACGTTGAAGGCCATCAGCGGCCCGACAATGTGCTTAGCCTGCGCGTATTGGCCGCCGGCGGCGGCAACCGTCGATGTCACCTCGGAGTCGATCATGGCGACCGAAGTGTACAAGAGCCCGACCACCCAGCAGACGATCAGCGCCGCCAGTGCGCCGCCCTTGTCGGCCGAGAAATTCCAGCCGGTGAATTCGCCGACCAGCACGATGCCGACGCCAAGCGCCCAGACATGGGCGGGGCCGAGCACGCGTAGCAGTGAAACTCTGTCGCCGTGTATTGCCGGTTCAAGCGTGATCGTCATTGTTCAATCCCCACTCAGATCCGGTGTTTTTCGGAAGCGGCTTCAAGCTCGCCTTCGCGCGAGGAAGTCAGCACCTCCTCGGAATAGGTCGTGTCGATCTTGAACCAGTCGTAGAGCATCCACAGCGCAAGCACGACCGAGATGCCCCACGATGCGTAAGAGAGTGCGACCCACATGAGCGTGCTTCCCCAAAATCTCTGGCGTTACTTGTCGTCGAACTTTTCGTTGATGACGTCGCGATATTCGCGGTCGGAGGCGCGGAACAGGAAGACGAAATAGCCGATCAGCACCGCCGCCATGATGATCAGCGTCGGCCAGTCGATGATGTAGTGGAAGCGGTTCTGGATGATGTCGTGCGCGGTCTCCGGCGTATAGCCGAGCTTTTCCCAGATCGAGGCCATGGTCGGGTTCTGTCCCAACGCTTCCCAGGTTTTGGCATCGAGCGCGTCGATGGATTTCGCCGCACCCGCCAGGCCGAGTTTCAATGGCAGCCACAGCGCCACGAAAATGGCGACCACGACGACCACGATATCGAAAATCTGCCCGGCCTTGCCTTGTTCCGGCGGCGTGTAGCGCGACATGTCTTCTACCCCTCAGGACGTTCTGTTTTCAGGACTTGCGGCTGCGGGCCGCGTCGGCGTTCTTGATGTCGAGACCGTAGATGAAGTCCTTGTCTTCCTTGTAGTGATTGACCATCGCCAGGATGGCGGCCGTATTGAAGATCAGCACGGCGGCGGCAGCGATGGCGACGACGATCTTGATCCCGGTGTCCGGGATGTAGGGCCATGTCATGACGAGCACGAAGAGGATCGTCGCCCAAAGGCAGATGATCAGGAGCGCGGACCCGCGCAGGTCGGAACGGTACAGCGTTTCGATGCGCTGCTGCAGGTCTGACATCGGTTTCCCCTTTTCCAGCGCCCGACCCCGAATTGGCCGCCCGCTGCCTCTTTCAACAGAGTGAAATTTTTTTCATAAATTCGGGCCGAATCCAGCAATTGTCAAGCCGATTTTACGTTGGGTTAACCGTTTGTCCCCAGCCGCGAATTTTGCCTGACAATGAAATTATTTGCTTCCGGGTATTGCGGCATCAGGACGTTTGCGATCAATATTCGACCAAATGCTCCCGCCTCGCGCAGGGAGCCGGGAACACAATAGAATTTTCGAACGGAGGATTTGCGGATGACGGCATCCTGGAGATTTTCGACCCTGGCGGATCGCCATCGCGCGTTAGGCTCGAAGCTCGAAGACTGGAGCGGCATGGGCACCGCCTGGACCTACGACAAGGACGCCGACGAGGAATACACCGCCATCCGCACCAGGGCCGGGCTGATGGATGTGTCGGGCCTGAAGAAGGTTCACATCACCGGGCCGCACGCCTCACACCTCATCGACCTGGCAACGACGCGCGACGTGGAGAAGATCTATCCCGGCAAGTCGGCCTATGCCTGCATGCTGAACGAGGCCGGAAAATTCACCGACGACTGCATCCTCTACCGCACCGGGCCGAACGCCTGGATGGTGGTGCACGGCTCCGGCACCGGCCATGAGGAATTGCAGCGCGCTTCCGTCGGCCGCGACGTATCGCTGCGCTTCGACGACAATCTGCACGACCTGTCGCTGCAGGGACCGACCGCGGTCGACTATCTCTCAAAGCATGTGCCGGGCATTCGCGACCTCAACTATTTCCATCATATGCAGACGCAGCTGTTCGGCTTTCCCGTCATGATCTCGCGCACCGGCTATACCGGCGAGCGCGGCTACGAGATATTCTGCCGCGGCCAGGACGCCGGCACGATCTGGGACAGGATCCTCGACGAGGGCAAGAGCGCCGGCATCATTCCGTGCCGCTTCACCACGCTCGATATGCTGCGCGTCGAAAGTTATTTGCTGTTTTATCCCTATGACAACTCGCAGAAATATCCGTTCGAGAACGAAGGCCCCGGCGACACGCTGTGGGAGCTCGGCCTCGACTTCACCGTCAGCCCCGGCAAGACCGGCTTTCGCGGCGCCGAAGAGCATTACCGCCTCAAGGGCAAGGAGCGCTTCAAGATCTACGGCGTGCTGCTCGACGGCAAGCAACCCGCGGATGAGGGCGCGCCGGTCTATCGCGACGGCAAAAAGGTGGGCGTGGTCACCTGCGCCATGTATTCGCCGCTGGTCGAGAAATCGATGGGCATCGCCCGCCTCGACGTCGACTGCGCGGTCAAGGACACCAAGCTCGAGATCCGCAACAAGAGCGGTTCGATCAGGGCGACGGCGCAGCCTCTGCCCTTCGACGATCCCAAAAAGACCAAGCGCACGGCGAAAGGCTGAGGCACAATCGACAGCGAGGGGTTTCGAGGTACGAAGTAGAGAATGGCAGCCAAAACGATCATCAGCCGGCCCATTTACGGAACCCTGTCCCCGCAGCCCGGCAAGCATCATCTTTTCGTGGCGGATGCGGAAGGCGCGCTGGCGATCGTCGATATGGCAAGGACGGCGCCCCCCGGCTTCTTCGACGGCGCCGAAATCGTCTTCATTCCCGGGGCCGACGGCAAGCATGTTGCCGCTCTTGAGGCACTGAAGTCCGCGCAATTTCATGTCGCGCCAACCTTCGCCAGCCTGCTGCCCCGGCTGAAGCAGACGCTTGCCAACGCGCATATGGGCCTGCGCCTCTATCTCGCCGGCACCGAAGGGCTGATCGGCCAGGCCATGCAGGTGGCGCTCGAAGCCGGCATCGATCATACCTCCATGCAGACCGAGCATCGCGGCTCATTGGCGCGGCGCATGCAGTGCGTGCATTGCAAAGGCATCACCGAAAATGTGACGACGCAGCCGGCCACCTGCGCGCATTGCGGCCTGCTGCTTCTGGTGCGCGATCATTATTCGCGACGGCTGGCAGCATTCCAGGGCGTCTGCATAAATGCCGAGGATCGCTCGGAGATTCCTCCCATCGAGGAGGTCTTCCCATGAGCACCGGCACCACCAAGCTCGATGTCGTCGTCAGCGACGTCGTCCCGGTCAACGAACTGGTGACGCGCTTCCATTTCCGCCGCCGTGACGGTGAGCTTTTGCCGACCTTTTCCGGCGGCGCCCATGTCGTGGTCGAGATGCGCGATGGCGACCGCACAAGGCTCAATCCCTATTCGCTGATGGGATCGCCGCTCCACACCCGCGAATACACCATCTCGGTGCGCCGCGACGATGTCGGCCGCGGCGGCTCGTTGTTCATGCACCGGAGCGTCAAGCCCGGCCTGGAGATGGTGGTCAGCTACCCCGTCAATCTGTTCTCGCTCGACCTCAGGGCAAAGAAGCATCTGATGCTTGCCGGCGGCATCGGTATCACGCCGTTCATGGCGCAGACCGCGCAGCTCGCCGGGTCCGGCGGCAATTTCGAGCTGCACTACACCTGCCGCACCGCCTCGCTCGGCACCTATGCCGATGTGCTGCAGGAGCGCTATGGCCGTCGCGTCCGGCTCTATCACGACGACCGCGACGAGCGCATCGAACTCGACCGTCTCTTGTCCTCGCAGCCGCTCGGCACCCATCTCTATGTCTGCGGCCCGGCCGGCATGATCAACTGGGTGCGCGAGCGCGCCACGGCTCTCGGCTGGCCGGCGGAGACCGTGCATTACGAGCATTTCGCGGCACCCCAGCCCGGCCTGCCGTTCGACGTCACACTTGCCGTCAGCGGCAAGACCATCCGCGTCGGCGAGCAGCAGAGCCTGCTCGAAGCGATCGAGGCCGCCGGCGTCGATCCGCCCTATCTCTGCCGCGGCGGTGTCTGCGGCCAGTGCGAGACCAACGTCGTCTCGTATGACGGCAAGTTCATCCACAACGACCACTGGCTCAGCGAGGAAGACCATCGTTCCGGCTGCAAGATCATGCCGTGCGTGTCGCGCTTCGAAGGCAAGTCGCTGGTCCTGGAAAGATAGGAGGCGAGCTTGGGCATCACCTTTCGCAAGGAAACGTTTCGGGACGATTTCACCTTCAAGAACAGCCCGGAACACATCAGGCGGTTTCCGTTCCCGTTCCACGAAGATGCCTACATGTATGCGGTCAACATCGAGCCGCATGTGGTTGGCCCCAAGGGCAGCGTGATGGAAAACCTGATAGACGTCGACGAGCACTATGTCGCCGAGATGCAGGACCGCGCTTTGGTGCTGGCCGAGGATCCGCTGCGCTGCCAGTCGCTGCCGCACATGACGCTGGCCGGCTGGGACCTGCTCGAACTTTTGATGGAGCAACAGGCGCTTGGCTATCCCGAGCATTTCACCCTGACCCGCGACGGCGACCGCTGGCGCTGGATCAACCGGCCGCTCGGTATCGACGACACCTTCACCTTCGGCGACACCTCGACACTGCCTTACGGGCCGATGGAGTACATCACCCGCCAGAGCCAGGGCGATTTCTGCATCCTCGATCAGCGCGACGGCAATCTGTGGATGGACGCCGGCATGGTCACCACCCAGGCCGACTGGTCGCTCGATTTCGACATCGGCATGAATTTCTTCGAATGGCACGCGCCGGTGCCGCTGGCGCATGAGAAGGAGATTTTCGTCAGGGCGCTGAAGTTCCTCACCAACATCCAGCAGGGCAAGCCGGCGCGGCGTCTCAACTGGACGATGACCATCAACCCGCGCCTCGACACCAGCCCGGAGAATTACCACAAATGGGGCCCGGACCGCGCGACGGTGACGCCCGAAAATGTCGGCGACAAGGTGCATCTGCGCGTCGAACTGCAAAGCTTCTGGCGGCTGCCGCGCTCGAACGGCATCGTCTTCCCGATCCGCTGCTATCTCATCAAGATGGACGAACTGGTGACACAGCCGAAATGGGCAAGACGACTGCACCGGGTGATCCGGGATTTGCCGGAAGAGCTGGCCACCTACAAGGGCCTGACGCGGTATCGGCCGACATTGGTGGAATGGCTGTCGAAGCTGGATGATGGCAGTGCGACGTCACCGGGGTTCGGGCCGGACTAAAGGCCCCCTCATCCGGCCGCTGCGCGGCCACCTTCTCCCCGAGCGGAGAAGAGATCGCCAGCGCTGACGCCAGACTCCTCTCCCCTCGGGGAGAGGTCGGATTGCCCCGAATTGCTCTTGCAATTCGGCCTTGGCAATCCGGGTGAGGGGGCTGCGGCGGTCCGATTACCCAGCGCTATTCTGCGGATAGCAAATGATCGACAGATACCGCATCGGAAGTTTCGTCAGTTGCTCCGGCCCGTGCGGCGCGTCGGCGTCGAAGAACAGGCTGTCGCCCGGCTTCATCGGATAGAGGTTGCTGCCGTGCCGGTACACCACCTCGCCCTCCAGCATATAGAGGAATTCCATGCCCTCATGCTGGAAGGTCGGGAACACATCCGAATCCTCGGTCAGCGTAATCAGATAGGGCTCGACGACGACGCCGCTGGTGTTGGAGCCGATATGGCCGAGCAGATTGTATTGATGGCCGGCGCGGGTGCCGCGGCGTTCGACATCTAGCCCTTCGCCGGCCTTGACGAAGACGGCGCTGCGCTCTTCCTCGAATCGGCGGAAGAAGGCGGTGACGGGAACGCCGAGCGCCCTCGACAGCGCCTGCAGTGTGGTCAGCGACGGCGAGGTGATGCCGTTCTCGATCTTCGACAGCATGCCCAGCGAAATATCGGTGGCGACGGCGAGATCGGCGACGGTGATGCCGAGCTTCTTGCGGAAGGCGCGCACCTCGCGCCCGATCGCCACCTCCAGCACTTTTTCGCGGGTGTCGCGAATGGCATGCGGGTTCTGCGTCAGCGGCGCGCGGATGGTCTTCCCGTCCACGGATGCCTTCGCCGGTGGCTTTGCCCTTGTCGAAGCAGTCTTGGAGTCGGAACTTGTCTTCGCCATCTCACCCCCGAATCCCCATGATTATTTCACTCCAGGTGAACATATTCGGTGCCGATACAGAAACGCAACCGCGCAGCAAGCCCGTTAAGTCGAATGGTGTCCGCACCGGATTTGCGCCGTCATCCGTTTCCGGAAATCCGCTGGGGCGAAACGCGGTTTCTCCACAAGGCCTGTTGACAGCATCCAAGAGGCAATTACTGTCCTGTGAGTGAAATTTGTTTCGTAAGAGCAATTCCAAAAATCGAATGACACCGGGAGGCCTGCCATGAAAACGCGCGTTGCCGTCATTGGAGCGGGGCCATCCGGTCTGGCCCAGCTCAGGGCCTTCAAGTCGGCTGCCGACAAGGGCGCCGAGATACCCGAAATCGTCTGCTTCGAAAAGCAGTCCGACTGGGGCGGCCTGTGGAACTACACCTGGCGCACCGGCCTCGACGAGCACGGCGATCCCGTCCACGGCTCGATGTACCGCTACCTCTGGTCGAACGGACCGAAGGAGTGCCTGGAATTCGCCGACTACACGTTCGAGGAGCATTTCGGCCGCCCGATCGGATCCTACCCGCCGCGCGCGGTGCTGTGGGATTACATCAAGGGTCGCGTCGAGAAATCAGGCCTGCGCGAATGGGTACGCTTCAACAGCCCGGTGCGCATGGTGACTTTCTCCGACGAGACGAGGAAATTCACCGTCACCGCGCATGACCGCACCAACGACGTCACCTACTCCGAGGAGTTCGACAATGTCGTCGTCGCCTCAGGGCATTTTTCCGTTCCCAACGTTCCCTATTTCGAAGGCTTTTCGACATTCAACGGCCGCATCCTGCACAGCCATGATTTTCGCGACGCCATGGAGTTCAAGGGCAAGGACATACTGATCATCGGCCGCTCCTATTCTGCCGAGGACATCGGCTCGCAATGCTACAAATACGGCGCCAGATCTATCACCTCCAGCTACCGCTCCAAGCCGATGGGGTTCAAATGGCCGGAGAACTGGAAGGAAGTGCCGCTGCTGCAGAAGGTCGTCGGCAAGACGGCGCACTTCAAGGATGGCACCACCAAGGACGTCGACGCCATCATCCTGTGCACCGGCTATCTGCATTCCTTCCCGTTCCTCACGGAAGAGCTGAAGCTGAAGACCGCCAACCGCATGTGGCCGGACGGGCTCTATGAGGGCGTCGTGTGGGAGAAGAACCCGAAACTGTCCTATATCGGCATGCAGGACCAGTTCTACACTTTCAACATGTTCGACGCCCAGGCCTGGTTCGCCCGTGACGTCATCATGGGCCGCATCAAGCTGCCGTCGGTACAGGCGATGGCCGAGCACGGCGCCAAGTGGCGGGCACGCGAAGAGACGCTGGAAGACGCCGAGCAGATGATCTGGTTCCAGGGCGACTACACCAAGGAATTGATGGACCAGACCGACTATCCCGGCTTCGACGTCGAGGCGGTCAACCAGACCTTCATGGAGTGGGAGCACCACAAGGCGGAAGACATTATGAGCTTCCGCGACCACGCCTACCGCTCGCTGATGACCGGCACCATGGCGCCATCGCACCATACGCCCTGGCTGCAGGCGCTGGACGACTCGATGGAAAGCTATCTCCAGGTGAAGGGCGTGGCGGCGGAATAGGTCGGCGTGATGCAAAACAATGCGCCGGCACCGGCCCAGTTTCAATTCAGAGGGTAGTCGGGAGCCGCATCGGTCTCCGTCACCTTGACCCACACCAATTCGCTATAATAGGCGCCCTCCGGGCCGGTGCCGTACATGGACAGTCTGTCAGCCATCAGCAGATGTGTCATGTCTTTGAGTGCCCGGCCGGTCGGCTCCTCGGGCCAGGCGAAGACGCCGTCGGTTTTGGCGCCGAACCTCACATCGGTGCATCCGAAATCGATCTCGACCTTCCACGACAGCAACGGCCTGATATCGCTGAGCGGCGGGCGCGGCGGATCGGGCTGCTCGAAGTGATGGTCGACCGAGACTCTCGTCGGCACTGCCGGCGTGATGCCTTTGGCTTTGAAGGAGGCGATGGCGTCGTCGCCAAATCGTGCGAGCAGGCCAGCGTGCCATAACCGGTAGGTCGCGCGGAAAAAGCCGCTGACCCGGATAGATTTGCCATCGTTGTTGAAGACGTTCACAGCGGCGTAGAAACGGCGCAGTCGTGGCGCCAGCGCCCGCCAGTCGCATTCGGCCGGTGTCCCCGGCGTCGCGATGAAATCGTCAAGCAGATCGCTGCCGCGCACATTGGCGTTCAGCACCGTGCAATCCTCACCATGGATATGCCAGTGCCGCCGGAGCTCGGCTGCTGCGATGCCAGGCTTGCGCAGCTCTTCCACCGAGGCGCGAACCCGAGCAATCGCGTAGGACGTAGCCGCATCCAACGTCTCAAACCCCGAAACCACATGCTCGCCGGTCTTGGCCATGTCGAAGACGACGACAGTAAAAGGCGGTTCGCGCTGATCGGGCATTCGGCAGCAAGCTCAGGCTGGTCGAGGATGAAGCAGCTTTCCGCGCGAAAATGCGTCAAAGTCAAGAGCTGGAGCGCGGCCTGCCATTTCCAGAAGAGGCGAACTCCAGAAGAGGCGAAACCGTCTATCCGAGCCGTGCTTGAGCTTTCGCGGCTCAGGGGTCGAAGACCGACCGCGATGATGTCGATGGCAGGTTGTTGCCAGCCCGCGACAATGCCGCGACTTTGGACAGTGCGATGAACACTTTCTGGCCGAGATCGCGTGTGCCGGCCACGGGGCAGGTGATGATCATCACTTCAATCCAGCGGATAGTCGGGAGGCGCCTCCGTCTCGGTCACCTTGGCGGCTAGTATCTCGCAGTCGTTGGCCCAGTCGGGGCCATCGCCGCGCATGGCCATCATGTCGGCCATCAGCAGGAACTGCATGGTTCTGAGCGCCCAGTCGGTGGGCTCTTGCGGCCAGGCGAAGATTCCGGCGGCGTCGCCGCCGAACTTCACGTCATGGCAGACGAAACCGACCTCGACCTTCCAGGATCGCAGCGTCACGCCTGGCGGCGGGTAGGGCGGGTCGGGAAGCTCGAAGTAATTGGCGACCATGAGCTTCGTCGGCTCCGCCGGCTCGATCCCCTTGGCCTTGAAGGCGGCAATGGCGTCGTCGCCAAAGCGCTCGAGCAGACCGTCTCGCGACAGCCTGAAGGTCGAGCGAAAGAAGCCGCCGGCCCAGACGGATTCGTTGTTGCCGTTGGAGATCAGCAGCGAGGCGCGGAAGCGGCGCAGCCTGGGCGCGAGAACTTGCCAGTTGCATTCGGCCGGCATCGACGGCGTCGCAATGAAATCGTCGAGTAGATCGCTGCCGCGCACTCCGGCGTTCAGCACCGAACAGTCTTCGCCATAGAGGTGCCAAAGCTGGCGTAATTCGGTGGCTGTGAGGCCAGGCTTGCGCAATTCCTCCACCGAGGCGCGAACCCGCGCAATCGCATAGGCCGTCGCCGCCCCCAGCTTCTCGAAGCCGGAAATCAGATGCTCGCCATCCGGCTCGCCGGTCTTGGCCATGTCGAAAACGACAACGGCAAAAGGCGGTTCGCCGGGATTGGACATTCAACAATTATCCTAGTCTTGCCCGCGCCTTCGCCGTCCAGGCATTGAACAGCCGGTCGGCGACGATGCCGATAAAGGCTATTGCCAGCCCGGCGACAATGCCGCGGCCGGAATCGGCTTTCGACAGCGCGATGAACACTTCCTGGCCGAGATCGCGCGTGCCGACCATGGCGCAGATGATGATCATCGCCAATGCCATCAGGATGGTCTGGTTGACGCCGAGCATGATCTCGGGGAGCGCCAGCGGCAATTGCACGCGAAAGAACGTCTGGCGCGGCGTGCAGCCGGAAACCTTCGCCGCCTCGATCAATGCCGGCGGCACCTGCCTTATGCCATGATTGGTGTAGCGGATCGCCGGCACCACGGCGAAGGCCACCGTGGCGATCATGGCGGTGACGTCGCCGACCCGGAACAGCATCACCACAGGAATGATGAAGCAGAAGGACGGCAGCACCTGCAGCGTGTCGATGATGGGCGTGACGATCTTTTCGAAGCGGTCGCTGCGCGCGGCCATCAGGCCAATCGGGATGCCGATCAGGCAAGCGATGAAGGCCGAGATGCCGCAGAGATAAACCGTCGCCATAGTCTTTTCCCAAAGGCCGGTGACGGCGCAGAAGGCGGTCAGCGCCGCGACAAGGGCGGCCAAACGCAGGCCACTGAGCTGATAGCCGGCGAGGCCGAGCAGGGCCACCGCGCCGAGCCACGGAAAGCCTTCGCAGAAGGCGCGCAGCGGGTTCAGTACATTGAGGATGAGCGCCACGCGAAACGCTTCGATCACGTCGAAGAAGTTGATCGTCACCCAGCTCACCGCCGCCTTCCACAGTGGCGCGGTGGTGAAGGTGATCTCCTTCGGCACCGCTGCGAACGCCGGTACGAACAGGCCGAGCAGCGTCGTCACGACCAGGATGGCGATGGCCAGCGACAGATTGGGATAGCGCCGCCAAACGCTCTGGTTCGCCTGCCGTTGAACGTGGCCTTTTGCCTGCTTATGCGCGATCGCCTGGCTCAGCCGGTCGAGCGCGATTGCGAGCGCCACAATGGCGAGCCCGGCTTCCATCGCTTCGCCGACCTTCAGCGCACGCAGCGCCAGCAGCACATCATAGCCGAGGCCGCCGGCGCCGATCATCGAGGCGATGATCACCATGTTCAGCGCCAGCATGATCACCTGGTTGACGCCGATCATCAGTGTCGGCCGCGCCGACGGCAGCTGCACGCGCCACAATTTCTGCCGCGCCGTGCAGCCGGCCATCTCTGAGAAATCGTCGATCTCGGAGGGCACCCGCGACAGACCCAGCATCGTTGCCCGCACCATGGGCGGCGTGGCGAAGATGGCGGTGGCGATCATCGCCGAGACCGGGCTGTTGCCGAACAGGAGCAGCATCGGGATGAGATAGGCGAAGGTCGGGATGGTCTGCATCAAATCGAGGGCAGGGGAGATGATCAGCCGCTCGGCCCATGGCTTGCGCCACGCCCAGATGCCGGCGAACAGGCCGGTGACGATGCAGAACGGCACCGCGATGGAAATCAGTGCCAGTGTCAGCATGGCGCTGGTCCACTGGCCGAACAGCGCGGTGTAGAGGAAGCAGCCGCCGACCAGCATGCCGAGTTTTCTACCGCCCACGGCGTGCCCGGCGATGAAGGCGGCTACGCAGACGCCGATCCAGGACAGGCGCGGCAGGACATAGGCATCGGCACCGTGACCAATCTTGAAATTCTTGGCCAGCAGGTCGAGCGCGAAATCGAGGGGAACGCCGAGCACCGCGGTGATCGAGCGGGTCAGCCAGGACAAGTTCGACTTGATCCAGCGCATCAGCGCACTGACCCAGTCGGCGACGGGAACGACCGCATCGGCCGGATAGTCGACCGCCCATGGCAGCCTCTCCTGCAGCAGGAATACCACCAGCACGGCGGCCAGCGCCAGCGCCCAGATCAGCAGCCAGCGCTGAACCGGTGGCCTCGTTTGGCTGGCGCTTGCAGTCACCGTCATGCGCCGGCTCTTTGCTTGTCGATGCCGGCCAGCAGTCCGATCACGGCTTGCGGCGTCACCTCGCCGATCGACTTGCCGCTGCCGTTGACCACCGCGAACGGTTTTCCCGAAGCGACGATGCTGGCCGAGAAGCTGGCGATCCTGGCGTCGGGCGAAACCGTGCCGCCATGCTCGGAGCCATCCAGGGCACGCATCAGGCTGCGCGCCGAAATCACCTTGGCGCGGTCGACATCCCGGGTGAATTCGGCGACATAGTCGGTCGCCGGATTGACCACCAGTTGCTCCGGTGTGCCGATCTGGATGACCTCGCCGTCCTTCATGATGGCGATGCGGTCGGCCAGCCTGATCGCCTCGTCGAAATCATGGGTGATGAAAACGATGGTCTTGTGCAGCATGGTCTGCAGCCGCATCAGTTCGTCCTGCATCTCGCGGCGGATCAGCGGGTCGAGCGCCGAGAACGGCTCGTCGAGGAACCAGATCTCCGGCTTGGTCGCGAGGCTGCGGGCAATGCCGACGCGCTGCTGCTGGCCGCCGGAGAGTTCGCGCGGATAGAAATGCTCGCGGCCGCGTAAGCCCACGAGATCGATCACCTCCCGCGCTCTCGCTTCGCGCGTCGGTCGGTCCTGGCCCTGGATGCTCAGGGGAAAGGCAATGTTGTCGAGCACGTTAAGATGCGGCAGCAGCGCAAAATTCTGGAACACCATACCCATGCGATGACGCCGCAGTTCGATCAGCGCCGCATCGGAAATCTTGAGCAGGTCGTTGCCTTCGAATTCGACCTTGCCGTAGGTCGGCTCGACCAGCCGCGACATGCAGCGCACCAGCGTCGACTTGCCGGAGCCGGACAGCCCCATGATGATGAAAATCTCGCCCTGGCGTATTTCGAGATCGACGGCGCGCACCGCGCCGACCAGTCCGGCCGCGGCGATGTCGGCCATGCTGGCCTTGCCGTCACGCTCGCGGATGAAGCTGGCCGCGTTCGATCCGAACAGTTTCCAGACATTACGGCAGGCAAGCTTTATCGGCCGCACATCTTTGGGCGTGCCAGCCGCCTGCGGTTCAGTCGCTTCCGTCATCCAATGGCCCTTCTGGAAAATGAAGATATGGACCCGGCCGTTACGGCCGGGTCCGGCCTTCAGTCGGAGCCATCACTGCGCCCAGGCTTTCCAGTCGGCTTCGTGGGCGGCGATCCAGGCGGCGGCGACGTCTTCCGGCGTCTTGCCGCCAAGATCGATCTCGCCGCTCATCTTGTTGAGCTCATCGGTGTCGATCGTGTAGGCCTTGGCCACCTTGTAGGCGATCGGCCATTTGTCCTTCATGCCGGACCAGGAGTATTTCCAGATCTCGCCATGCGGCTTGCCGCAATCATATTTGGCATCCGGGTTGGTGCCCCATTTCGGGTCGGTGTAGCACTCGGGCGTATACTCCGGGAATTCGACCCACTCGCCCTTGTACTTGGCCGGCGCCCAATGCGGCGAATAGATCCACAGCATGATCGGCGCCTTGCGCTGATAGGCCGAGTCCAACTCGGCGAACATCGCCGCGTCGGTGCCGGCATGGATGACGGTGAAGGGCAGCTTCAGCGCCTCGACGCGCTCGTCGTCAAAGCCTTCCCAGGTTACCGGGCCGCCGAGATAGCGGCCCTTCGGCGCCGTCTCCGCCGTCGAGAACGCCTCGGCGCATTTCGGGTCCTTCAGCGCCTCCCAATTGGGCAGGCCCGGGCATTTCTCCTTCATATATTCGGGAAACCACCACTCTTCCTTGGCCTTCGGCCCGAGCTTGCCCAGCCGCTCGGTCTGGCCGGTGGCGTCGGAGGCCTTCATCGCCTCGCCGGCCGTCGTGTCCCAGAACTCCAGGCCGACATCGAGGTCGCCATTGGTGAGACCGGTGGTCAGGCTGGAGAGGTAGTCGGCTGTCGGATATTCGACGGTATAGCCGAGCTTTTCGAGGATACCGCCAAGGATCTTGGCGTTGAGATTGACGCTGGTCCAGTCGAACAGCGCGATCTTGATCGGGTCGTTGGATTCGGGTGCTGCTGCCTGGACCGGCGATGTAAGCGAACTTGCGGTGGCAAGCGCAAAGGCTCCCATTGATAGGTTCGAAATCACACTGCGAAATGACATGCTTGTTCTCCTGTCAAACCATGTGGAAATTTCTTGATCGTTCCCTTCTTGCGTCTTTTCTTGATTGTGTTGGAAAGGCGGGTCGTTACGCAAGCTCGTTCGCACCAAGCCAGTGCCGCAGCCGCAACTTGCGCAGGCGAAATGGTTGCTCGACTTGGCGTTTATGTGATGCCGGGCGGGCCCGCGTCATGGCATCGGATGGATTGCTGCGTGAGCAATCGTCAACAGATCGATCGCCGCTCCAGCGGCGCTCTCAGACGTGCGAGCCATCAAGGTCCCATGGTCTCGGCCGGCGAGCCCCATCCCCGCCAAGGCCGTTTCATGAGATGAAATTATATATACCAACGTTCATGCGGCGCAACGGCTGATGCCCTGTGCACTGCGGAATTTCAGACTGGTCGATTGCCAACCGCCAGAGCTGACGTTCACGACATGATCAGGCCGCCATCGACATTGATGGTTTGGCCGGTGATGTAGGTGGCGTCGTCGCTGGCGAGAAAGCTGACCAGGCCGGACACGTCCTCGCCGCTGCCGGCGCGTCCCATCGGGATGTTCTTCACCCATTCGGCCATCAGCTCGCCGGGCTTGTAGTCACCCATCAGCTTGCCCCAGGCGGCGTCGTTGTAAGCCCACATGTCAGTGTCGATAATGCCGGGGCAAATCGCGTTGACGGTGATCTTTTCCTTGGCTACTTCCTTGGCCAGGCTCTGGGTGATGCCGACGACGCCGAACTTCGACGCCGCATAGTGCGGCGTGTAGATGAAACCCTGCCGCGCCTGGCCCGATGCCGTGTTGATCAGCCGGCCGCCATCGCCATGCTTGCGGATGCGCGCGATCGCTTCCTGGCAGCACAGGAACACGCCCTTGGTGTTCACTGCCAACACCTTGTCCCACTCGGCTTCGGTCATTGCCTCGATCCGGGCGATGGTGATGACGCCGGCATTCTGCACCGAAATGTCGACGCGGCCGAATTCCTTCTCGGCGAGGTCGTACAGCGCGGTGACCTCGTCCTTGTTGGTCACGTCCATGCGCATCGACGCGACCTGGGCGCCAGCCGCTTTGAGGCCGGCGGCGACCTCTTCGACGCGGGCATCGATCGCGCTGACCACGACCGCCGCACCTTCTTCGGCAAAGCGCTTCGCCATCGCCGCGCCGATGCCGCCGCTGGCTCCGGTGATCACAGCAGTCTTGCCTTCAAAACGCTTCTGCACTTTTCTTCTCCTACCAGCAGACAAAGCCGCCATCGACGATCAGGTCGATGCCGGTGACGTAACTCGCGGCGCGGCTGGCCAGGAACACGGTCGGGCCGACCATCTCTTCCGGCGTCGCCATGCGGCCCATTGGTGTGTCGCGCTCGAATATCTTGATCTGTTCCGCGACCTCAGGCCGTTTGTTCATCGGCGTCAGCGTGTAGCCGGGGCTCACCACATTGACGCGCAGGCCGCGATCGGCCCATTCCATGGCGAGGCTCTTCGACATATGGATGACGGCCGCCTTCGACGAATTGTAATGCGCCTGGGTCAGGCCGCGATTGACGATCGAACCCGACATGGAGGCGATGTTGATGATCGAGCCCTTGCGTCGTGAAAGCATGGCGCGCGCTTCGGCCTGGCAGGACAGGAACACGCCGCTGACATTGACGTCGTAGATTTTCTGCCACGTCTCCAGCGGCAGCGTCTCGGCCGGCTCGGCCCCGGCGATGCCGGCATTGTTGACGGCGATGGTCAACGCGCCGAGTTCGTTCTCGGTGCGCTCGATCGCTGACGCGAGATCGGCCTCCGACGTCACCGTGCCGGTCAGCACCAGCGCCTTGCGGCCAAGTGCCGAAATCTTGTGCGCCGTCTCGTCCAGCCCGCCCTTGGAGGTGTGGCCGAAACAGACGACATCGGCGCCGGCTTCGGCCAATCCAATGGCGATCGCTTGCCCGATGCCGCTGCCGGCGCCTGTTACCAGCGCTACGTCGCCGCTGAGATCGAATAGTTTCATGTTGTTCCCCCTCCTGAAATGAAGGGCGCCAGTCTTTGCTGGCGCCCCGCGCGGTCCGGTCCTTGGGAGGATACCACCTGCTGCGCTTTGTTCCGACTCCTGTCCTCAGCTCGTGGCAAGTTCCATCACCGCGACATTGCTCGCCTCGCTGCGGTCGAGAATGCCGCGCTGGCGGCCGCGGCTCAGCACCAGCACGCGGTGCGACAGGCCCAGCACCTCCTCGAGGTCGGAGCTGACCACTACCACCGCCATGCCGGAGCGGGCGAGGTCGGCAATGACGTCGTAGATTGCCGCACGCGCCCCGACATCGATGCCGCGCGTCGGCTCGTCGAGGATGAACACCTTCGGCGGCCGCGACACCCATTTGGCGATGATCACCTTCTGCTGGTTGCCGCCGGACAGTTTTGACACAGCCTGGTTCGGCTTGCCTTTGACGCCGAGCCTTGCGATGCCGGCCTCGGCGAATTTCTGCACCGCTTTCGGGAACACCCAGCCCTTCGGCGCGACATGGTCGAAATTGCCGAACGCCAGATTCTCGCCGATTGTCTGGTCGAGCACGACGCCTTGCGCCTTGCGGTCTTCCGGCACCAGCACGACGCCGGCCTTGATCGCCGCCGCCGGCCCGCTGAGATGCACCGGTTCGCCGGCAACACGCACCGAGCCGGACGAGATCGGATCGGCGCCGGCGATCGCCCGCACCAGTTCTGTGCGGCCGGCGCCGATCAACCCGGCAATGCCGACAATCTCGCCTGCTTTGACCGAGAAGGAGACGTTGTTGAAACTCTTCTCCGGCGAAGACAGGTTCTCGACCTCGAGCAGTGTTTCCTCGCGCGGCGGCGTCAGATGCGGGAACATCCGCTCGACCGAGCGGCCGACCATCTGCTCGACCACTGTGCGCACGGGAATATCGGCGCGCTCGTGGCGGGCGACGATGCGTCCGTCGCGCATCACCACCACGCGGTCGGCAATCTGCGCGATCTCGTCGAGACGATGGCTGATATAGATGAAGGACATGCCTTCCGCCTTGAGCTTGCGGATCTGCTGGAACAAAAGCTCCGTTTCCTCGCCGCCAAGCGCTGCGGTCGGTTCGTCGAAGATCAGCAATTCGGCATTCAGCGTCAGGGCCTTGGCGATCTCTACCTGCTGCTGGGCGGCGATGCGCAGCGTGCCCACATTGCGCTCGGGCGAGACGTCGAGGCCAAGCCGCTTCAACTGCGCCGAGGCCTTGGCGTTCATTGCTGCGCGGTCGATGCGGCCGCCGCGCATCGGCAGGCGCCCGACATAGACATTCTCCGCCACCGACAGGTCCGGCAGCAACTTCAGTTCCTGGTGGATCATGCCCACACCGGCATCGATTGCCGCGGCAGGCGAGGCGGGGGAATAGGGCTTCCCCCGCCAGATGATGGTGCCCGCGTCTGGCCGGGTCGAGCCGGCGATGATGTTGGACACCGTCGACTTGCCGGCGCCGTTTTCGCCGAGCAGCGCCACGACCTCGCCCGGCCGCACCTCGAAGCTCGCATCGGCCAGGACCTGGACCGGTCCGTAGCTCTTGCAGAGGCCGTTGACGAAAAGCCCGTTGTGCGGGCGTTCGCTGTGGCGAGGATCAGGAGACATCGTGGCGCTCTCTCTAAGCGGTGCGGGTTATTACGGGTGCTTGGCGATGAACTGTTCGACATTGTCCTTGGTGGTCAGCGTCGCATCCTGCAGCTGCTCGGCCGGAACGCTTTCGCCGGCCACCAGCTTGATCGCCGCATCGACGGCGAGCCGGCCCATGCCTTGCGTCTGCTGCGTCGCGGTGACGTCGAACACGCCGTCCTTCAGCGCCTTGAGTGCGGCCACGTCGCCATCGAAGCCGGCGACCCAGACCTTGTGGCCGGGATTGGCGACCTTGACCGCCTGTGCCGCGCCCAGCGCCAGCGCATCGGCCTGGCCGATGACGATGGAGACATCGGGATGCGACTGCAGCAGGTCCTGCGTCAGCTTGAAGCCTTCGTCCTGGTGCCAGCCTTCGCTCCACAATTCGCCGACCACCTTGATATCGGGATAGGCCTTGAGCGCTTCGCCGCAGCCCTTCGAGCGATCGACTTCCGGCGTGGTGCCCTTCTGGCCGTGGATGATGATCAGTTCGCCTTTGCCGCCGGCCTGCTTGGCGATGTAGTCGCACACCGCCTGCGCCGAGGCGACACTGTTGGTGGCGATGAAGGTGTCGCCGGGCGCGCCGTCGGCGTTGCGGTCGACATTGACCACCGGAATGCCGGCAGCCTTGGCGGTCTTGGTCGGCACGGTGGCGGCTGTGGCGCCGGCCGGAATGTAGATCAGCGCGTCGATGTTCTGCGTGATCAGATCCTGGACCTGGCTGACCTGGGTCGCTGAATCGCCCTTGGCGTCGACGGTGACGATCTCGATGCCCTTCTCCTTGCCGTAGGCTTCGACCGACTGCTTGATCTGGTTGAAGAAGTCGGCCTGCAAATTGGCCACGGCGAGGCCGAGTTTCTTGGCCTCCTTGGCCGAGGCCATGTCGGTCAGCCCGAGCATAGGAATGATGGCGGCAGCGGCGAGCAGCAGTGAACGTTTGGTCAGCATGTGTTTCCTCCGTTGATAGTCAAACTGTCCCGCCAGCGCATCGCGCCCCTTGGAACATCCCAGTTTCGGATCGACCGATCCGTCTATCGCCCGGACGCTCCGGGCGAATTCTCAATTGTGCCCCGTTCTCTATCGCGCCCTGCGCCGCCAGGTATCGCTGGCGACCGCCAGCGCGATCACCACGCCGATCACCACCTGCTGGATGAAGGGCGAGACGCCGAGCAGATTGAGCCCGTTGCGCAGCACGCCGATGATGAGTACGCCGACCGCGGTGCCGCCGATCGAGCCGATGCCGCCCGACAGGCTGGCGCCGCCGATCACCACCGCCGCGATGGTGTCGAGCTCATAGCCGAGGCCGGAACTCGGCTGCACCGAATCCAGCCGCGCGGCGAGCACGATGCCGGCAAGACCCGCAAGTACGGCGCAGATGGCGTAGACCCAGTTGGTCAGTGACTTCACCGGAATGCCGGAGAGCCGCGCCACCTCGGCGCTGCCGCCGATGGCGTAAAGGCTGCGGCCGGTGGCGCGGTAGTTGAGGAAGATGGCGAAGACGATCGCCAGCACCATCATCACCCCGACTGTGACCGACAGGAAGCCGAAATGGCGGATGATCGACAGGCTGGTGAACCAGTCGGGAAAGCCGACAATCTGCGAACCGTCTGTGATCATATTGGCAAGACCGCGCGCCACCGACATCATCGCCAGCGTCGCGATGAACGGCGGCAGCCGGGTGACGGTCACCAGCAGGCCGGACACCAGTCCGCAAAGGCCGGCGACGACCAGTGCTGCAACGACGCCGGCCGCAAGGCCGAGATTGAGATAGTCGGGGTGGGAGACAAAGCCCATCACCATGGCGGCCAGCGCCAGCACCGAGCCGACCGAGAGATCGATGCCGCCGATCAGGATCACCAGCGTCATGCCGATTGCCATGATGCCGAGCACGGTGATCTGGTCGAGTACGTTGAGGATGTTGCGCACGGTGAGGAACGTGTCGGTGGTCAACGTCAGCGCCAGGCAAAGCAGCAGCAGCCCGATCAGCGGCCCCATGGTTCCGGCAAACAGCGCCGAAAGCTTCGCGGCCGTCGCACCTTGAGTGCCGGGCGCGGCTTTCAACTCGCCAGCCTTCGACTCGCTTGCATCATTGCTCACGGCCACTTCGTCTCCTCCGTCAGCGAAACGGCGATGGCCTGCCGTCCGCTCTTGTTCACCAGGCACCTCCCTGTGAACAATTTATCTTTGATATGCAATTTTGTTCAGCTAAACTGTTCATTAGAAAATTGTCAAGAGCCGTTGCGCCATTCGGCGGTGGTTTGCGCCACCGGGCGGTTTGTCCTAGGGAAGGCCAGGGGGCGGCGCTTGCGGAAAGATTTCCGAAATTTGCCGCGGGAGGGCAAAAGATGGCGACCGTCGAAAACGAGAAGGCCTCGCGCTTCCCCGATGCCGAGCTCAAGGCCCGGGCCGCCTGGCATTACTATGTCGAAGGTCTGACGCAAGAGCGCATTTCCGAGATCCTCGGCGTCGGCCGCATCAAGGTGCACCGCATTCTCTCCGCTGCGCGAGAGGAGGGCATCGTGCAGTTCCGCATTCGCGACAGTGTCGTCGAATGCGTGCAGCTCGAGGAGAGCCTGAAGCAGCGTTTCGGGCTCAGCCAGGCGGTCGTGGTGCCATCAGCCGCTGATCGCAGCAACGCGCCGCTGATGATCGGCCACGCGGCTGCCGCCTATCTCGCCGACAATGTGAATGCCGGCGACGTCATTGCGCTGGGCTGGGGCCGCACGCTGAAATTCGCCATCAACGAATTGCCGAGGCGGCCGATCGCCAGGACGACGGTCGTCTCGATGCTCGGCGGCCTCACCCATGCGCAGCCGCTCAACCCGACCGAAAGCGCCTGGGAGTTCGCCGAAAAGATCGGCGCTGAATGTTTCCTGCTGCCGGTGCCGGTCTATGCCGACAAGCCGGAACAGCGCGATGCCTTCATGAGCCAGCGCAGCGTCCAGGATGTCGTCTTCCGCGCGCGCCGCGCCAACATCGCCGTGCTCAGCGTCGGCTCGTTTTCCAAGGACAGCCCGATCGCCAATTACGGCTTCATCAAGCCGAGCGAACTTGAGGAACTGCAGGCCGCCGGCGCGGTCGGAGACCTCTTGTGCCATTTCATCGACGCCGAGGGCCACCCGGTCGACCATGAGGTCAACCGCCGCGTCTGCGCCTATCCGCTGCAGGATTTGTCCGATATTCCGAGCATCATACTGGTTTCAGGTGGTCAGGAGAAGGTCGCTGTGATGCGCGCGGCGCTGGCCAACACCAGGATTTCGGTGCTGATCACCGATGAGGATGCGGCCAAAGGCCTGCTCAATCGTTGAGCGCTGTCCGGCGTCGGTCAGAATTCGCAGGGCTCCGGACGACTGTCGTCCGACCAGTCGGCCAGTGCGATCGGCACGAATTTTCCCGCGACCGGTTTGCCGTCGTCCAGGTCCTTTGAGGCAACGCCTCTGCCGGTGAGAAAATTGATGTCGCAGCCGCCCAGCGTCGTCTCGACCGAGCCGTCGGCTTTCTGCACATTCCAGTCCCAGTCGCGACTGTAGCCGGCGACAAGGAATTTACCGCCGCGCCAGACGATGGTCAGCGTTGTATCCCATGATTTGTTGGCGCCGCAGCCGAAGCACGAGGTGACGACAAGCGATCCCTTGCCCTTGCTTTCGAGCCCGAGAATACGGTCCTGCGTCAGCGCCTTCTTGACGAAGTCAGGCTTGCGCGAAGGATCGAGCTTTCCTTCGCCGGCAGCCAGATAGATCGAGAGATCCGCCAGCCCGCTGTCGGAATCCGCCGCGATCGCGGCCCGATCCATCCTGCCGTCATTGTCCATGTCGAGCGTGACCTCGAAGGGCGGCTCGTCCTGCGCACGCGCCGTCATTGGAGCTGCCGCAAGCGCGACAATCCAGGGCAGGGCGGCAAGGTGAAATACTGCTTTCATTAGCCCGATGAGTCTAGCATTGGCCGGGCAGGACGCAAAATCGGCAAGCTGGGCAGGTTGGGCATGGGAGCCTCACGCAGGCAAGCTGCGCTTGAACTCAGATCGCACCGAGCCGCGCGTGGATGTCGCGTGTCGCGTGATAGAGGTCGCGGTAGATCGCCTTGCGCGCCCGGTAAGCCGGCACCAGCGTCATGTCAGGATCGACACGCCTGGCCGGCGCCGCCGCCATTGCCTTGGCGGCGTCTTCCGCCGAGGCGAACCAGCCGATCGCCGAAGCCGCCAGCATCGCCGCGCCAAGGGCCGCCGCCTCGTTGACCGGCGACACGAACAGCGGCCGCTCCAGCACGCTGGCCATGATCTTCATCAGCAGCGCCGAATTGGTGCCGCCGCCGGCGGCAATCATCTCTCCCGGCTTGCCGCCGCTTTCGGCCTCCATCGCCTCGCTGGCGATGGCCTGCTCCAAAGCGATGCCTTCCAGCGTGGCGCGGAAGAGATGCCTGGGCTCATGGTCGAGCGACAGGCCAACAACGGCGCCGCGCGCCGCGCCATCCCAATAGGGGCTCATGACGCCGGCCCAATAGGGCATGACCAAAAGACCGTCGCTGCCGGCCGCAACATCGACCGCACCCTTCTCCAGTTCTGCCGCGGAAGACGCGCCGGTGGTGCGCACGATCCAGTCGACCAGTTGCATGCCCGAGCGCAGCACGGTTTCCAGCATGAAGCCCGAACCGGTGGGCGAGACCAGCGTGCGAAACGCGTCCGATGTGGTGACCGTGCCGGAATAGCAGCCGCTGACGACGCCGGAGCCGAGCGAGAGATAGCTCTTGCGGGCACCATAGACGCCCATGCCGAGACCCATGGCCTGGCCATCGCCGGCGCCGGCGACAATTGGCGTGCCCGCTTTGAGGCCAGTCAGCTGGGCAATGCTTTCGGCAAGGCCGCCGCAGATTTCGCCTGGGCCGATCAGCGCCGGCAACTGCCGTGGCTGCAGCCCTGCAGCCGCCACAAGCTCAGCGTGCCATTCGCCTGTCGCCACATCGAGCAAGCCGAGCGGGTCGGCACTTGCCGTGCTGGTTACCAGCCGTGCGGTCAGCCGGTGAACGAAGAAGCCATGAACATCGACCAGGGCGGCGGCGTTGGCCAGCACCTGCGGCTGGTGTTCCGCCAGCCAGGCGATGGCATAGAGCGCCGGCGTCGGATCCGGCGGCTTGCCGCTCCAGTCGCGGATCGTCTCGCGGCCAAGCTCGGCCGACAGCTTGGCGACTTGAGGCCGGGCGCGCTCGTCAAGCCACAGGATCGCCGGGATGAGCGGCGTGCCGGCCTGATCGATCAGGGTGAAGGTCTCGCGCTGATGGGCTATGGCAATTGCCGCCACGCGCGCGGCGCCGACCTTGTCGGCGACCTGCTTCAGCGCACTGATGAGGGCTGCCCACCAATGTTCGGCATCCTGCTCGAAATGGCCGGGCTTCGGATTGGCCAGCGGATAGGCCTCGCGCGCCTGGAACAGCTCCGCGCCGTCGCGGGTGAAGGCGATTGCCTTCACCGCCGTCGTCGAGGCATCGATCCCGATAACGACATCGTCCATCACAGGGAGATCCCGAAGGTTCAGGCGGCGTTGGTCACAAACTGTCCGTCCGACTGGTCGAGACGGCGGCGGATCTGCGTTATCACCATCGAATCGTCGGGTACACAATTTTCATAGGTGAGGAAGTCGCCGGTCTTGACCGGCTTGACCACCTTGGCGCGTTCGGCAATCCCGAGCGGCAGCGCGCCCTTGGCGCGGGCGTCCTCCCAGGTCATGGCGAAGCCGCGATAGTCGTTCTCGCCGATCATGCCGAGCGATTGGCCCGCGCCGAGATCGCTCTTGGCCACCGCCACCGCTTCGGCCACCGGGTGGTCGAGCGGCTCCATGTCGGCGCGTTTGTAGACCACGGCGCGCGCCGCCGACAGTGGCACTTCAAGGCTTGTCAGGTGATAGGGACGGTAGATCGTGAAATAGGGGCCCTTGCCGACCTTGAGGTCGACCATGCGCTCCAGCACGCGCGGATGCCTCGTTTCGATGATGCAGAACACGCCGGGCGCCACGCCCTTGCCGATGGAATAGTCGACCACGCCCTTGCGATGCAGCACGCCGCCATCCTCGCGCGGGCAAAGCACGCTGGCCAGTTCCTCCAGCGTCGCCGTCGGGCCGTGCATGCCCGGCACGTCGGGCACCAGCCCGGTGGCGTTGGCGATAGCCACCATCTCGATCGCCGTCTTGGAACCGTCGACGAACTCGACCAGCATGCGCGCATTCATGTTGCGCTCGGCCGCTTCCTTCTCGTAGTCGGCGGGCATGGCGTCGATCTTGAGCGGGTTGTTTTTGCCCTTGCCGGCGGCGATGATGTTGAAGCCGAGGCTCTTGGCGAAGCCGATGATCTCCAGCGTGCAGGCGGGTTCGTCGCCGGCCGCACCGGTGTAGACCACGCCGGCCTTGCGCGCTTCCTCCTTGAGGAAGCGGCCGATCGTAATGTCCGCCTCGACATTGAGCATAACGATGTGCTTGCCGTTCTTCATCACTTCGAGCGCAAACAGCGTGCCGATGTTGGGATTGCCTGTCGCGTCGATGATGACATCAATGCGGCCGGCCGCGGCCAGCGCATGCAGATCTTCGGTGACAGCGATCTTGCCGGCCTCGATGGCGCGGTCGATGGCAGAGGCGTTCGCAGCCTGGACGATGCCGGAGCGGTCATGGCCGGCGAGCAGTGCGGCATCGATCGCCGCTTGCGGCCGCACCTCGGAAATGGCACCGATCCGCATGCCCGGCATCAGCGCCACCTGGACGACGATGTCGGTGCCCATCTGCCCGGCGCCGGCGAGTCCGATGGTGATAGGCCCTTGGGCTTCAGCGCGCTGCAGAAGTTCCGCTGCAAATTGCGGATGGGCCATATCGCTTCCTCCAGTCATGACGCGCCGCAGCGTCAAATCATCATTTTGAACATTCCTATTTCCATTTGAAAAATATTTCAACCCGCAAATCGGAGAATGGCTGCAGGGCCAAACCTCCCACGGAGGATTCGTCGGGTGACAGCTTCATGCTGGGCTTGATCTCAGCCGATCTCTAGGAAAGGCTTGCCGAGCAGGTCGGGCACGACATCGACGCCGAGGCCGGGCCCGTCGGGAATGCCCATGTGGCTGCCGGTGACCGGTGGCGCGTTGGAGGCCGTGCGCACCGTCACCCACTCATGGAAGGCGATGGCGTGCAGCCGGCGTTCTTCCGGCGTCGACAGCGACAGATGTGCCATCGCCGCCGTGTCGATCTCGGCGCCGCCCGTATCCTCGACGGTGATCATGAAACCGAGATCGACGGCGACGTCGCGGATTTGCCTTGTCCTGGTTACGCCGCCAAGCCGCGAGATCTTCAGCGTCAGCCCGTCGGCGGCGCCCAGGCGGTGGATTTCCAGCATCGCCTCGAGCGAGATGACGCTCTCGTCCAGCACCATCGGCTTGTCGAGCATGCGGCGCACCGACATGTTCTCCTCAATCGACGTGCAGGGCTGCTCGAACGTGTAGTCGATGCCGCGCGTGGCGTCGGCGAACTGCCGCGCCTGGTAGGGTGTCCAGCCGGCATTGGCGTCGCAGAAAATCACCGTGCCTTTCGGCACGGCCGAAGCGACTGCGCTCACCCGCTCGATGTCTTCATGCACATTGCCGCCGACCTTGACCTGCAGCCGGCGGCAGCCTTCCGCGATGATCCTTTTGGCCAGTGCCGCCATCTGGTCGAGCGTGCCGTGGGTGACGACGCGGTAGGTCTCCGCCATGTCGCTCTCGCGGCCGCCAAGCATGGTCACAAGCGGCACGTCGGCGGCGCGGGCGGCCAGATCCCAGCAGGCCATGTCGAGCGCCGACTTGATGTAGGGATGGCCCTTGAACACCGTATCCATCAGCCGGCCGATGCCGGCGAGAGCACGCGGGTCCTGGCCGATCAGGTGCGGCGCGATCTCGACCACGCCCGCGCGCGTTCCCGCCGGAAACGCGGCCGAATAGAAATTGCCGAGCGGCGCCATCTCGCCCCAGCCGGTCACGCCGCTGTCGGAGGTGATGGCGACGATCACCGCGTCGAAACAGTCGGCCACACGCCCCTTGGACATGCGGTAAGGCCCGTCCACGAAGGGCTGCACGACGCGATAGGCCTTGATGGATTTGATCTGCACTTGTCTGTCCGTTGTCTCTAGGTGTTGAGGAGGGTCAGCCCTTCGATGTTCCGCTGCTCGAGGCCACGCGCATAGGCAAGCAGCTCTTCGAAATCGAGGTCGATATGCTCGCGCGCATGGCGCTGCGCAGCGCGCATGTCGGCGCCCTTCAAGAACCGCACATAGGTCTCGTGGAGATCTTCGGCCGGCACCGGCTCGTTGCGGGCCCGCTGGTGCAGGGCAAAATACATCTGCAGCCGGCTGGTCAGCCGCTGCCAGGTTTCCAGCAGCACCGAATTGTCGGCCCATTCATAGATCAGCCCGTGCAATTGCAGCGCGGCTTCGATCTGGCGGGTGGTGTCGCGCGCGCGCGTTGCCTGCTTCACCGCTTCGTGGCGGCGGTCGAGTTCATCGAAGAAGCGCTGGTCGCGCAGCTTCCATGTCCGCTCGATGGCGAATTCATCGAGCACCTTGTTCAGCGAATAGGCGTCGTCGATATCTTTGGCGGTGACATCGATGACGAAGGTGCCGGCATAGGGAATGCTGGTCAGGATGCCTTCCTGCACCAGCTCGCGCATCGCCTCGCGCAACGGCGCACGGCTGACCCGCATCTGCTCGGCGATCCTCAGCTCGTTGAGCTTTTGGCCGGGTTCCAGCTGGCCGGTCAGGATCGCGCGCCGCAACAGCGCGACGATCTCGGCCCGGCGTGTCGTATCCGCGATCGGACTGAAGTCCAGCTTGGCCATTCCGTCATTCCAGTGAGAGCCGGAAACGAGACAAGCAGATTGTCGACAATCCTACAAGATGATTGTTCCGGATTCTTGTGCCTTGCGGTTACTCCAAAAACGGCGTGCGGCGCTCCATAAAAAAACGGCGCCCTCGGCGTGGAAGCCGAAGGCGCCGCAGGACCGGGGCTGATGGGGGTTATCAGCTGGCCGGTTTCTCCTGGGGCAACGGCGAGATCGGCATTCCTGGTCCGATTTTCTGCAGATTGCCCGTTATCACCTGGTCGCCTTCGGCAACGCCGCTGAGGACCGCCACAAGGTCGCCGCTGGTCGCGCCGAGCGAGACGATGCGCTGGTCGACCGTGTTGCCCTTGCCGACTACATAGACATATTTGCCGAGCTGGCTCGAACCCAGCGCCACCTGCGGCACCATCAGCGCGTCGGGCAGCTGCTTGATGTGCAGCCGCACCCGGACATACTGGCCCGGCAGCAGCGAGAACTTCGCATTGCCGATGGTGGCGCGCGCCGTAATCGTGCCGGTCGAGTGGTCGACCGTGTTGTCGATGAAGGTGAGTTCGCCCTTCTGGCTGGCTTCGGTCTCGCCGGGCAGCAGCACCTCGACCTCGATCGGGCCGGCGGCCCGGGCCTGTTCGATTTCGGCCAGGTCCGTCTCGCTCGGATTGAAGGTGACGTAGATCGGGTCGAGCTGCACCAGCGTGTTCAGCACCGTGCCGGCGACGCTGACCAGCGTGCCGACCGAAGCCTGGTTGCGGCCGACGCGGCCGGCAAACGGAGCGTGGATTTCGGCGTAGCTCAAATTAAGCTCGGCCGTCCGCACCGCCGCCTGGTTGACGGCAAGCGACGCTTCGGCCTGACGCAAGGTGCTCGTGCGCTGGTCGAACCCATCCTTGGCCAGATAACCGCTCTTGGCGAGTTCGGAGCCGCGGCCGAGATTGGAGCGTGCATAGTCGAGGCTCGCTTGGTCGCGCTGCACTTCGGCCTTGGCCTGGTCGAGAGCCGTCTTGAAGTCGTCGGGCGAGATTTTGTAGAGCAGATCACCCTGGCGCACATCCGCGCCGTCCTCAGCCGTCTGCTCCTGCAGATAGCCGGGCACGCGGGCCTGCAAGGTGACGCTGCGGATCGCCTCGATGCGGGCGGCGTAGTCGAGATAGATCGGGATCGTCTTCTTGACCACGCTCGTCACCGGCACCGGCATGACGAATGCCGCAGGTGCTGCCGTCGCTGCCGCCGTGCCGGCATTGAGGCTGAGATTGCCCATGTCGAGGAAGTGGACGCTTGCCACCGAGATCGCTCCCAGGGCGACGGCCGTTCCCAAAGCTATTTTCCATTTACGCATTTTGGTCTCCAATTCTATTCGGCTGCTTCGGCCAGGCGCATCGGCGCTGGTTCGGCAGTCGGTTCATTATTGTCCTGGTCATGAGCAGCGTTCGGTTCGCTGCGCACGCGGCCTTCGCGCAGCTGTTCGATGACCGCGTAGAAGACTGGCACGAACACCAGCGACAGGATGGTCGCCGCGACCATGCCGCCAAACACGGTGGTGCCGATCGACTGCCGGCTTGCCGCACCCGCACCCGTCGCAAACATCAGCGGCAGCACGCCGAGGATGAAGGCGAAGGCCGTCATCAGGATCGGCCGCAGCCTCAGCCGCGCGGCTTCCATTGCCGCGTCGACAATGCTCAGTCCCTCCTCGCGCCGCCGCCTTGCAAACTCGACGATCAGGATCGCGTTCTTGGCGGCGAGGCCGATCAGCATGACGAAGCCGATCTGCGAGTAGACGTCGATCTGCATGCCGCGCAGGAACAGGGCTGCGAAGGCGCCGAACAGGGCCAGTGGCACCGCCAGCAGCACCATGAACGGCATCGCCCAGCTCTCATACTGCATCGCCAGGATCAGGAAGACGAAGACGATGGCGAGGCCGAAGACGACCGACGCTATCGATCCTGCCTTGAGCTCCTGGAAGGTGATGCCGGTCCATTCGAAACCGAAATCCCTGGGCAAAGCGGTGGCGGCGGCCCGTTCCATCGCGGCAACCGCCTGGCCCGACGAGAAGCCGGGGGCTGCGCCGCCATTGATCGTGGCCGAGGCGTTGTTGTTGTAGTGCGGCACGGTTTCCGGGCCGACGAACGGCACCAGTTTGCCAAGTGTGCTCAGCGGCACCATTCCGCCGGAGGCGTTGCGCACATAGAGCCGCGAAAGGTCGCCTGCGTCGGCACGTGCATCCTTGTCGGCCTGGATGGTCACCCGGAAGGTGCGGCCGAACAGGTTGAAGTCGTTGACGTAGAGCGAGCCGAGATAGATCTGCAGCGTGTTGAAGACGTCGGGCAGGTTGAGGCCGAGCAGTTTGGCCTTGCTGCGGTCGAGGTCGTAGTTGAACTGCGGCGTCGAGGTCGAGAACGGCGAGAACAGCTGCTGCGGGTTGATTTCCGGCTGCTTGCGCGCCTCGGCGATCACGGCTTGCGTCGCGTCGTTGAGGGCTGAACTGCCTCGCCCGGTGAGGTCCTCGACGACGAATTCGAAGCCGCCCGTGGTGCCGATACCCGGGATCGAAGGCGGATCGAAGGACAGCGCGAAGGCTTCCGGAATCTGCATCAGCTTGCCGCGCACATCGGAGACGAGCTTGGACGCGCTCTGGTCGGGGCCGCGCTCTTCCCACGGCTTCAGGATGGCGAACTCGACAGCCGAGTTCGACTGCGCCGCACTGGTCAGGAAGTTCAGGCCGCTGATCGAGCCGACAATCTCGACGCCGGGTGTTGCCTGCAATATGTCGCGCGCTTTCTGCGCCACCGCGTCGGTGCGTTCCAGCGAGGCGCCGTCAGGCAGCTGGATGACGACGAAGAAGTAACCCTGGTCCTCGACCGGAAGGAAGGTCGAGGGCAACTTCTGCCAGACGAAGTAGGTGGCCACCAGGCCGGCCGCGAACAAGCCGAGCATGATCCAGCGCAGCCGGATGAGGATACGCACGCCGTGCGCATAGGCATGCGACAGTCTGTCGAAGCCCGTGTTGAACCAGCGGAACGGGGCGAACTGCGTCTCGCCGCGATGGCGCAGGAAGGCGACGCTCAGCGCCGGGCTGAGCGTCAGCGAGTTGAAGGCGGATATGCCGACCGAAATCGCCACCGTCAGCGCGAACTGATTGTAGAGCTTGCCGGAGACGCCGGGAATGAAGGCAACGGGCACGAAGACGGCCATCAGCACTGCGGTGGTGGCGATGATCGGTCCGGTGACCTCGGCCATCGCGGCCTTGGTCGCCGCCAGCGGTTTGAGGCCCGCCTCCAATTGTCGCTCGACATTTTCGACCACCACGATGGCGTCGTCGACGACGAGGCCGATGGCCAGCACCATGCCGAGTAGGGAGAGCATGTTGAGCGAGAAGCCCATCATTTCCATGACCACCATCGTCGCCACCAGCGACACCGGAATGGCGATGGTCGGGATGATCGTCGTGCGCCAGCTCTGCAGGAAGATGAACACCACGGCCACGACCAGCACCAGCGCTTCGCCAAGCGTGATCAGCACGTCATGCATCGATGCCGACACGAAGCGCGTGGTGTCGTAGTGCATGGCGTAGCTGACGCCCTTGGGGAAACGGGCCGACAGTTCCTGCATCTTGTCCTTGACGTGCTGCTGCAGATCGAGCGCGTTGGAACCGGGCATCTGGTAGACGGCCAGCACCACCGTCGGGTCCTTGCCGAAGAAGGCCGACGACGAATATTGCAGCGCGCCGAGCTCGATGCGGGCGACGTCGCGCAGTCGCACCAGCGAGCCGGTGCCGGTGTTGGCGCGCACGACGATGTCGCCGAACTCCTTGGGGTCGCTCAGGCGGCCGACGGCGTTGACCTGCATCTCGAAGGCGGTGCCGGCGGGCGCCGGCGACTGGCCGATCTTGCCGGCCGCCACCTGGACGTTCTGTTCCGAGATGGCATTCTGGACGTCGACCGCGGTGATGCCAAGATTGGCGAGCTTGTCGGGATCAAGCCAGACGCGCATCGAATAGCGACGCTCGCCGAAAATCTGCACATCGCCGACGCCGGGCAGTCGCTTCAGCGGATCGACGACCTGCAGATAGGCGAGGTTGCTCAGCGCCACCGGATCGACCGAACTGTCGGGCGAGGTCAGGTTGACGATGAGGACGAAATTCGGGTTCTGCTTCTTGATCGTCACGCCACCCTGGTTGACGATCGCCGGCAGCGACGAGGCGGCTTGCGAAACGCGGTTCTGGACGTCGACGGCCGCGGTGCTCAAGGAATAGCCGACATCGAAGGTGATGGTGATGGTCGAGGAGCCGTCATTGGAACTCGACGACGACATGTAGGTCATGCCTTCGACGCCGTTGATCTGCTGCTCAAGCGGCGTCGTCACCGTATCGGCGACCACTTGCGCGCTGGCGCCCGGATAATGGGCGCTGACTACGACCTGCGGCGGCGTGATGTCGGGAAACTGCGAAACCGGCAAAAGGAAATAACAAATCGTCCCGGCGAGCACCATGATGATGGCGATGGCCGAGGCGAAGATCGGACGATGGATGAAATAATTTACCACGACACGCAAACCTCTTTAGAAGAACCGGCCTCTTTAAAAGAATGGGCAGACCGGGACAGCCGCCTGCCGCGCACTGAGCCCGGGTCCTGCAAAAAATACGAAGACGGCGCCGCGCCGCTGAGGCCCTGCTCATCGGCCACGGTCCTCAGCATCGCTTCGAAGGCGCGCGGGTTGACGCGGTCCGCTTTCATCACCAGCCGGATCATCGGATCCCGGATGGCTTCATCGATGGTCAAATCCTTGCGCTGCGACATTGGAGCGTCTCCATTCCAGCGATTCGCATCGGATGATCGCGAACCGGTTTTCATCTCTTCACCGGCCGGAGCCGCATGACCTGCACCTTTGTGATCTGGCAGGACCAGTTCACGGCCTTGTTATTGACTGAAGGCCACATAGGTGTTACCAGTAAGTAACATTCGGATAGTTACAGACCGGTAACACCCTAGTCAAGAGGTGAACCGAATTTTTAGGGAGACAAGGAGACTGCGATGGCAGACGGCATTACCGATCGCGTGCGCCCCCGGGACCGAATCCTGGAGACGGCGCAGGACATGTTTCACAAGCATGGCATCAAGGGCGTCGGTGTCGACGCCATCACGGAAGCCGCCGGCACCAACAAGATGACGCTCTACCGTCATTTTGAGTCCAAGGACGAACTGATCGTCCAGTGCCTGCGCGCGTCGGCGGCTAAAGGCGCCGCGATGTGGGACCAATTCGAGGCTGAGCATCCCGGCGACAAGCTCGCCCAGTTGCATGCCTGGATTCGCATGGCCGCTGCTTGCCTGGCGGCTGACGGTCGCGGCTGCGACATGGCCAATGCCGCCGCCGAATTGACCGAGCCGGACCATCCCGCCAGGAGCGTGATCAAGGAGCTCAAGAGCGCGCAGCGCGATCGCCTCGTTGCGCTGTGCCGGGATGCGGGCATCGGTCAGGCCGAGCTTCTGGCCGATACGCTGTCGCTGCTGTTCGAAGGGGCGCGCGTCAGCGTGCAGACCATGGGCTGCCAGGGCCCCAGCACGCAGTTCGTGCGCATGGCTGAAGGCCTGATCAGCTCTTTCAGGGCGCGCTGAATTCCAGCTTTCGGAGTTGAGGAGTCCCCATCCGGCGGGGTGGCTTTTGGCTATTCTCCGAACTTGCCAGTCAACTCTAATTTAGATTCATTTGAGAATGAAAAAAGCCCGCTGCCGGGAGGAGGTGGCAGCGGGCTCGATTTCGAGCGAGATGCGGGAGGAGGTGCACCGCGCTCAGCGTCGGCATCGCATCTGGGAGGAGTAGATGGCCGACACCCAGATGAGTACGGGTTGCCCAATGATTCGGCAACAATGAAAGTTGCATGGCTGCTGTGCAGATTTGCGGCATCTGCCCCGACTTGTCATACAAATCGGAAAAACCGCCACGGCGCGAAATCACTGCACCGGCACGTTTTCCTTGAAGATCAGCCGTGGCTCGATGAACTTCTTCGTCAGGTAGGGCGCGGCGGACGCGATCGAGCCGAGCAGGCGGATCACAGATTGCTCCGCGATCAGCCGCGCATTCTGGTCGATGACGACATCGGCGAGGTCGTCAACGAGATAGCCGCGCGTTTCCTTGGTCAGGTCGTGGCAGATGAAGACCGGCTTCTTCTTTGGCTTGGCCTCAAGCAGCGCTCTCGCCACACCTGAGCGCCCGGCGCCGACGCAGTAGATGCCGAGCAGTTCCGGCTCGTTGTGCAGCGCCTGCATCGTTGCGGTGTAGCTGCCCTCCGGTTCGTCATTGATCTCGACCGCACTCGAGACCGTGAGATTGGGGAATTCCTCTGTCAGCACCGACCGAAAGCCCATCTCGCGCTCCTCGTGCCCGCGATAGGAACGCGAGCCGACGACCATCGCCAGATGACCCTGGCGGCCATTGAGGAAGCGCCCCATCAACAGCGCCGCCGTGCGTCCGGCAACCCGGTTGTCGATGCCGACATAGGCCGAACGCGGGGCGGCTGGAACGTCGGAGACCAGCGTGACAAGGCGGATGCCTGCCTCGACCACATCGCGCAATATGTTGCGCGTTCGCGGATGATCGACGGCAATGACGCCGACGCCATTGGCCTTCAGCGACAGATTTTCAACCGCCGCCTGCAGCGCTGCCGGCGAGATGCCGCCGAGATTGTGGATCCGGCACGAGGCGACCAGCGGCAGGCGCCCCGCATAGTCCTCGATGTGCCCGGCGAGGTCGATCATGAAACCGTTGGCGCCGATCGGCAGGAAGAATTCAAGATGCGCCGGCCGCGACGGCAGCGTCACCTGATCGACCACCGGCAAATAGCCGAGCTGCTTGGCCGCCTCCATCACCCGTTGGCGGTTGGCGGCGCTCGCGCCGGCCCGGTTGTTCAGAACCCGGTCGACGGTCGCGGTCGACAGGCCGCAGCTCCTGGCTATGTCGGCAACGGTGGCTTTCATGGCTGTAGTCATAGAGCATGATCCCGAAAAGTGGGAACCGGTTTTCTCGGACAAACGGGAACCGTTTTGTCAAAAGGTCATGCTCTACAACGAGTTAGAGCGGATGCGTTTCCGTGCCAGACGGCGCGAAGACGGTTCAGCCGTGCGATGGCCCGCCTTCGATGATGGCGTCGCGGATCTCCTTGTCCGACATCCCGGTGATGATGCGTTCGACCTCGGCCACGCTGGTCTTCTTCGGGTCGATGTCGTCGGCCACCACCTTGCCCCGGCGCATGACGACGATGCGGTCAACCACCTGGAAGACATGGTGGATGTTGTGGGCGATGAAGATGCAGGAATGCCCGGAATCGCGCGCGTTGCGCACGAAGCTCAGCACGCCTTGCGTCTCGGCGACGCCGAGATTGTTGGTCGGCTCGTCGAGGATGATCAGGTCGCTGTCGAAGTGCATGGCGCGCGCGATGGCGACGGCCTGCCGCTCGCCGCCGGACAGGGAGCCGATCGGCGTCGTCGGCGGGATGTTCTTGGAGATGCCGACCTGTTTCAGCAGGTCGCGCGCGACATTGTTCATCGCCTCCTGGTCCATGCGGTTCAAAAAGCGCGGCGGTTTGATCGGCTCGCGGCCGAGGAACAGGTTGCGCGCGATCGACAGCTGCGTCACCAGTGCCGAATCCTGGTAGATCGTCTCGATGCCGTGCGCGATGGCGTCGCTGGTGCTGCGCAGATTGACCTTCTTGCCGCGGATGAAAATGTCGCCGCTAGTCAGCGGCACCGCCCCCGACAACACCTTGATCAGCGTCGATTTGCCGGCGCCATTGTCGCCGAGCAGGCCGACGATCTCCCTTTCGTTGACATGAAAATTGGCGTCTTCGAGCGCCTGCACGCGCCCGTAGGACTTTTTGATGTTGGACATGCGGATGAGCGGTTCAGCCATGGTTCTAGGTCCCTGCCTGATGCCGGCGTTCCAGCCATGAGTGCAGCGCCATCATGCCGAGGATGATGGCGCCGATGAAGATGTTGTAGGCCAGCCCGGGCACGCCGATCAGCACGATGCCGTTGCGCATGACGCGCAGGATGAGGATGCCGAGCACGGTGCCGATGATGGTGCCGCGCCCACCGGTCAGCGCCGTGCCGCCGATCACCACCATGGCGATGACTTCGAGCTCGTAGCCGGTGCCGCTGTTGGGGTTGGCGGCCGACGTGCGCAGCGACGAGATGACGCCGGCAAGCGAAGCCATCACCGACGACAGCACGAACAGGCCGATCTTGACGCCGCTGACGTTGACGCCGCGCGCCCTTGCGGCGCCTGGATTGCCGCCGGCTGCCTGGATCCAGTTGCCGGTCCGGCTTTGCGTCAGCACGTAGCCCAGCGCGATGGCCGCCGCGATGAACCAGAAGAGCGACATGTAGATGCGGAACGGGCCGATGAAGAAATCACCGACCAGCGCTTCGGCCAGCCAGCTGCCCTCGGCGCTCCACGTCCGCTGCGGAAAGCCGTCAGTGACGAACAGCGCGGTGCCGCGCACCACCAGCAGCATGCCGAGCGTCACCAGGAAGGATGGGATTTTCAGCTGCGTGACGAACCAGCCATTGACCAGGCCGATGAAGGCCGCGATCAGCAGCGCGGCGAGGAAGCCGACCTCCAGCGAGGTCAGGCCGCTGTTGAACAGCGTCCACATCAGCACCGGCGAAAAGCCGAACAGCGAGCCGACCGACAGATCGAATTCACCCGACGTCATCAACAGCGTCATCGCCAGCGCGATCAGCCCGAGCTCGACGGTGAAGGCCAGCGTGTTGGAGATGTTCTGCGGCGACAGGAAATCGTGGTTGATGCTCCAGAACACCGCGATTTCGACGATGAGCAGAACGAAGGGCCCGAATTCCGGCCTCGCGATCAGGCGTTGGATGAGCGAACGGTTTTCCACTGATAACCTGCGACAGGAAGGGGAAGGCTGAGCCCAGCGCGCAACGCGAAGGGCTCGGCGAAAGACAGTCGCGACCGCGGCTGCGGCCGCGACTGTTGAACGTCTGGGTTATTTGCCGGACAGGATGTCGTCGTAGACCTGCGCGGTGTCCTTTTCATAGAGCGCGCCGGTGATGACGTTGAAGCCCGGAGGAATGCCTGACGCCGCCATGTTGGCCAGCGACAGCGCGACGTAGCTGGTCGCCTGCGGGTCCTGCCACTGGCCGGCATTGACGTAGCCGGTCAGCACTTCCTGGGTGGTGTCGAGCGAGTTGCCCCAGCCGACGACCGGGATTTCGCCCGGCTTGATGCCGGCCTGGTCGAACACCCGCTTGATCGAGCCGGTGACCAGATCGCCGAGGCCGATGATTGCCTTGACCTTGGCCTTGTTGGCGGTGAGATAGTCGACCATGCGGTTGATGGCTTCGGCCTGGTCGAGCGTCGCTTCGGTGATCTCATAGGTGATCCCCAGCGGTTCGAAGACGCTCTTGATGCCTTCCTCTTCCTGGACGCCGTAGGTGGCGCCGGGGATTTCGACCGGCATCCAGACGAAGTCGCCCTTCTTCACCAGACCCTTGTCGACCAGATATTGCGCCCAGTGCTTGCCGAAGGTGACGTTGTCGCCGCCGACATAGGCGTCGAAGCTTGCCTTGGGATCGGGCGTGTTGAAGTTGATGATCGGGATCTTGGCGGTGTTGGCTTCCTTGGCGATTTCGATCAGGCTGCCCGGATCGGGGCTGGTGGTAACGATGCCGTCGGCCTTGGCCGAGATCGCGGCGCGCACGGCCTCCTGCTGCGAGGCAACGTCGCCATTGTGGAACGAAGTGTTGACGGTGTTGCCGGTGTCCTTCGCCCATTGCTTGGCGCCGGCCAGGAAGTAGGTCCATACCGGGTCGGCCGGGCCGCCATGTGAAATCCAGTAGAACGTCTTGGCCTGTGCCGCCGCCGGAACGGCCAGCGCCACAATCAAGCCAAGCACGAGTAATCGTAGCCTCGTCAGCATTTGCTTTCCTCCCATGTTGAAAAACGACCTCCACGTCCGGCGATGATCCGGGCCATGCCCTTGATCCTCTCCTCCTGCCAGCGCCGACCCGGATGCGCAGAGCATCTTCTTTTGCGGCCGATGGCAAGCCTCTATCCGCCCAATGGATGGTGGCGCGATGCAACGCGCCATCATCGATCCCATCAGATCGCATCAGTTAGAGGGCAATTCCAGGAAAAGTGTGAAACGGTTTTCCGTCCGGAATTGCGTCAACCAAGAGATAGAGATATTCCCCGGCAAGCAGGCGGGGCTTAAACTCAGGCGCGCGGATTTTCCTGGAAGCGCTCGGCCTGGCGGATGCGCAGCACCTTGTCCAGCCGGTCGAGCGCGAGCGCCAGCACCATCACCGCGCCGATCACGAAGGGGCTCCATGCGGCGTCGATGCCGAACAGGGTCACGCCGCTCAAGATGACCTGGACGATCAGCATGCCGATCACCGCACCGAAGACGGTGCCGCGCCCGCCGGAAAGCGAGGTGCCGCCGATGATCGCCGCGGCAATCGCCATCAGCACGAAACCGCCGCCTTGGTCGAAGTCGGTAACGGGAGAGCCAAGCCACAGCGCGCCCGCCAGCCCCGAGACGATGCCCATCAGCACCAGCGTCTGCAGCCGCACAGCACCTGTCGGGATGCCGGCATAGAGCGCCGCCTGCGGATTGCTGCCGACGGCCTGGATCCGGTAGCCGAAGCGGCTGCGGTGAAGCACGAGGTGCATCACCACCGCCATTGCAACGAAGACAAAGACAGCCGTCGGCACAAGGCCGAACAGCTTGCCGTGAACGATCTCAAAGAAGTCGCCGCCTGGGCTGGCCGGAGCTGTCGCTTGGATCTTGACGGCCACCGCCGCCAGGCCCCGGAACATTGCAAAGGTGCCCAGCGTAACGACGATGGCCGGCAGTCGCAGCGCCACCACCAGCAGGCCGTTGACGAGGCCGAGCCCGGCGCCGAGCAGCACGCCGGCAAGGGCGGCAAGCCACGGGTCGATGCCGGCGGCCAGAAGGAATGCGGTGAGAAGGGCCGCGAGATGGAATATCCAGCCGACGGAAAGGTCGATCTCGCGGAGTGCGAGCACGAACACCATGCCGATCGCCAGCATGCCGGGATACGCAGCGGTTTCCAGCAACGACAGCACATTGGCCTCATCGAGGAAATCCGGCCGGGCAAAGCCTGTAATCGCCACCAGGACAACGAGCCCGATGAGCGGCCTGAGTTCGACGGCCAGGCGAAGGCTGCGCTTCGGGTGGGCAGCCGAACCGGCAAGCTGCAGCGTGGGATCCAATCGTGTCATGCCATGGCTCCCACGAGTTTCTTTTTCGGCCGCTCCGCCTCCGGCATCTCGCCGGTGGTGGTCAGTTGCAGCACTGTCCTTCGCTTCATCTCGGCGCCGGACAGCTCGCCGGCGACCCGGCCTCGGTGGAAGACAAGGACGCGGTTGCTGAGGTTGGTCAGTTCGGACGGCTCGACCGAACGCAGCAAAACGATACAGCCATTGGCTGCCATCTGCCGGATCAGCGCATAGATCTTGCGCTTGGCAGCCGCCTCGATACCGCCAGCCGGATTGTCTAGGAGCAGCACTTGCGGCGCCGTCTCCAGCCATTTGGCGACTACGATCTTCTGCTGATCGCCGGCCAGCAGCGAATTCACCGGCGCGTCCGGCAGGCCCTTGATGCGCAGCGCATCGATCTGCCTTGCGGCGGCGGCGATCGCGGCCTTGGGCGAGTAGCGGCGCGACCCCCAGTTGCGGGCGCCCGTAGCGATGTTGCCTATGTTGAAGGCCAGCGATCGGTCGGGCATCAGGCCGTTGCACAGGCGGTTGGCCGGCACCAGGCCGATGCCGCGCCGCGCCGCTTCGGTCGGATTTCCAGGCAAGCCGTAGCCGTCGGGGAGCCGCACCCTGCCGCCTTGCGCCTCGCGCAGGCCAAACAGCATCTCGAACAGGTCTTCAACGCCCGACCCCTCAAGCCCGGCCAAGCCGAGGATCTCGCCGGAGCGGGCGGTGAAGCTGACGCCGGAAATCCGGCCGCCGCTCAGACCCTCCACCGTGATCCGCGGCCTTATCGTGCTGGCATTGGCCGGCAGTGCAGGCGGGAACAGGCTGCCGCGCTGCTGGCCGATCATGGCGTCGATCACATCGGCTTCGCTCAACGCCGAGCGCTCACTTGTCAGCACGTCACGGCCGTTGCGCATCACGGTGACCTGGTCTGCGATCGCAAACACGTCCTCCAGCCGGTGCGAGACATAGAGCACGCTCGTGCCCTTGGCCTTGAGGTCACTTAGTACGGTGAACAGGTGCTCGGTCTGGCGCCGGTCGAGCGCAGAATTCGGTTCATCGAGGATCAGCAGCCTCGGGCGTTCCAGAATTGCGCGGCCGAGTTCTACATATTGCCGTTCGCCCATGCCGAGTTGTCCCACAGGAGCGTGGACATCGACGTCGAGCTTGAGTTGCCGAAGCAAGGTGCGGCTGCGTGCCTCCATCTCGCGCCTGGAGACGAAGCCATTGCGCAACGGCTCGCGATTGACGAACAGATTGGCCAGCACCGAGCGGTCGGCAAACAGGCCGAGCCCCTGGTGGACGACGCCGAAGCTGTGCTTGCGTGCAGCGATCGGGCTGTCGACGGTGACGATCTGGTCGCCGACGCGGATGGTGCCGCTGTTGGGCCGGAGCACGCCGGCAAGCACCTTCACCAGCGTCGACTTTCCGGCGCCGCTTTCACCGACGACAGCATGGATGGTCCCCTGTCCGACAGACAGGTTCATATCCCTGAGCGCGACAACGCCGCCATAACGCATGGCGAGATTGCGCACCGATATCATCGGCAAACCGAGCATGCGATTCGGCCCCCACAGACCGCGCCCCGATCCTGGAGCGAATTTCCGATACAGTCACCCGGATTCCGCTAACAAACGGCTTACAGGGACCGGATACGAACGTTTATCGGCTATCCGTTCGTCCCGCTGCTCCGAAATCAGATCAGGTCGGCCTTGGCGAGGTCCCGCATGAGATGGCTGGCGCCGTAGGTCCAGTGCGGGCAATCGGGCGACAGAAGCACGCGGTTCACCAGCGCGCCGAATTTCTCCGACGAGATGGTGACGATGTCGCCGATCTTGTGGGTGAATCCCTTGCCCTTCTCGCCGCGATCCTTCGACGGCACGAACATGGTGCCGAGATAAAGCGCCAAGCCGTCGGGATACTGGTGGTGCGGCCCCATGGCGGCCGCGACCAGCTCTTCGGGCGAACGGCTGATCTCGGCCATCGAGCTCGCGCCCTCCAGCGAAAACCCGTCCTCGCCCTCGACCTTCAGCCGCACAGTGGCGCGCTTGACATCGTCGATGGAAAAGCTTGCGTCGAACAACCGGATGAAGGGCCCAAGCGAGGCCGAGGCATTGTTGTCCTTGGCCTTGCCGAGCAGCAGCGCCGAGCGTCCCTCGACGTCGCGCAGATTGACGTCGTTGCCGATGGTCGCGCCGACGATCTTGCCGGTGCTGGCGGCGATCATGGCGATCTCCGGCTCGGGGTTGTTCCAGGTGGAGACAGGATGCAGCCCGACATCGGCGCCGAAGCCGACGGACGCCATCGGCTGGCATTTGGTGAAGATCTCGGCGTCGGGGCCGATGCCGACTTCCAGATATTGCGACCAGGCGCCGCGCTGGATGAGCTTGGCCTTGATCTCCATCGCCTCAGGCGAGCCGGGCTTCAGCTTCGACAGATCGTGGCCGATCAGCCCGGCAATGTCGGCGCGGATGGCGTCGGCCTTTTCCGCCGAGCCGCGCGCCTGCTCCTCGATGACGCGTTCGAGCAGGCTGACCACGAAGGTCACGCCCGACGCCTTCACCGCCTGCAGGTCGACAGGCGAGAGCAGATAGGGTTTTGCCGGATCGCGGGTGGCCTGAAAACTGTTGGCGGCGATCGCGTCGAGCGAGCCGATCGGTTCGCCCTTGGCAGAGCGCACGTGTCCGGCCGGATCGGCCATCTCGCAGATGTCGCGCACTGTGGGTGCGGTGGTCGAGGTGACGTCGAAAACGATGCCGTCGCGCACGGTGACCACCAGCGGATGCGAGGCATCGCTTGCCCTGGCTCGGCCGATGAAGAGCCCGTCGGCGGGAAGCTGCGTTGGGTTCGTCATGGCTTACGGTCCTTTGATGATCGAGATGGCAGCTAGGCCGCTGCACTTTCACCGGATTCACGCCAAAGGTCTATCCCGTGGCGCAGGCAAGTGTCGGTTCTGACATGAGGCCCGCTCTTTCAAAAAAATGAAACTGGCACTAGAATTTTCATTTTCCGCATACTCCAGGTGAAGCCTTGCCCGCACCGTTTTCCGTTCCGATCTGGCAGAAGCCGCAGACCGCATCCGCCTTCCAGTTGCTCGTCACTGCGCCGGTCGACGTTGCCATCATCGGCGGCGGCTTCATGGGCCTGTCGACCGCCTTGCACGCAGCCCGGCTCGGTCTCGGTGTACAGGTGCTGGAGGCTGGCGAGATCGGCCAGGGCGCCTCGGGCCTCAATGGCGGCCAGGTCATTCCCGGCCTGAAATATGATCCCGAATGGCTGCTCGAGCATTTCGGCCCCGAGCGTGGCCAAGCGCTGGTCGATTTCGCCGCCTCGACGGCGGATACGGTGTTCGATCTCATCCAAGACGAAAAGCTGGCGGTGCCGTTCACCCGCAATGGCTGGATCCAGGCCGCGCATACCGAAACCGCATTGAAAGCGGCGGCGAACAGGGATCGTCAATGGCGGGCGCGTGGCGCCGATGTCCGGCTTCTGAATGAAAGCGAGATCGCCGCTATGACCGGCGCGCAAGGCTATCTCGGCGGCTGGCTCGACCGCCGCGCCGGTATCATCGATCCGCTCGCCTATACAGTGGAACTGGCGCGCATCGCCGCCGCCGCCGGCGCCAGCATTGCCGAGCGGCAGAAGGTGGTGAAACTCCGCAAGCAGGCCGGCCTTTGGCGTGTCTCAACCGAAAGCGGCGCCGAGGTGCGGGCGAAAGCGGTTGTCCTGGCGACGAACGCCTATACCGATGGACTGCTTCCGGGCCTCGCGGAAACGATCGTGCCGCTGCATTCCTTCCAGGTCGCGACCGCGCCGCTGTTATCCAACCTTGCGGCGACGATCCTGCCGGAAGGGCAGGCGGTGTCCGACTCCAGGCGCATTCTCGTCTACTACCGCAAAACAGCCGACGGCCATCTGGTGCTTGGCGGCCGCGGCGGCATGGCGCGGCCGAGGAGCGAGGCCGACTGGGCGCATCTGCAGCGCGCGCTGGTGCGGCTCTATCCGGCGCTCTCCGATGTCGTCATCGAGAAGCGCTGGTTCGGCCGCGTGGCGATGACACCGGATCACCTGCCGCACATCCATGAGCCGGAAAAGGGCCTGCTCGCCGTGGTTGGTTGCCAGGGCAGGGGCGTCGGCCTGATGACCGCGCTGGGAAAACGCATGGCGGGCTACCTCGCGGGCGGCGATGTCAATCAATTGCCGTTCCCGCTGTCGCCGGTCCGGCCGATTCCGTTCCACGCCTTCCGCCAGGTCGGCGTCGCCGCGACCATCGCCTGGTACCGGATGCTCGACGCCTTCGAGCGCTGATTGGGCGCCGGTCGCCTAGGGCTCGTGGATTCAGCTTGACAGTTTCACAAATATGAAAAAAGCTAAGCCGATTTCATATTTCCGTTGAGCAGTCCGATGTCGAGCATCGTTGCACCAGAAGCGCCGGCAGGGTCGTCCCGAGGCTTCCGCTTCGCCATGTTGCTGCCGGGCGGGCTCGTCACCTTCTTCCTGATCCTGTTTGCCCTCGGCCTGGTGCTGTTCCTCGCTTTGCGCGGCAATGACGGCTCGCTGCTCGGCGCCGGCTTCACGGCAGGCAACTTCATCACCGTGGTCTCCGATCCGCTCTACTGGACGGTGACGCTGCGCTCGCTGGTGATCGCCGGCCTGGTGACGCTGGCGACCGTCGTCACCGCCTATCCCGTCGCCTACTATCTCGCCTTCCATGCCGGCCGCCGCCGCAGCCTGCTTTTGTTTCTGGTGACCCTGCCGTTCTGGACCAGCTATCTCCTGCGCGTCTTCGCCTGGAAGATCGTGCTCGCCTACAACGGCGTCTTGAACTCGGCGCTGATCGAAAGCGGCATCTGGTCGGAGCCGACGCTGGCCTTCCTCAACACGCCGGCGGCGGTGGTCGTCACGCTGGCGCATGCCTATGCGCCCTTCGCCATCCTGCCGATCTATGTGGCGCTGGACACCATCCCGAAATCACTGCTCGAAGCCGCCTCCGATCTCGGCGCCAGACCGTTCACGGCGTTTCGCCGCGTCGTCTTGCCCAATTCGATGCCGGGCGTTCTGGCGGCCGCCCTCGTCGTCTTTGTGCCGACGGTCGGCGACTATGTCACCCCGGCCATGGTCGGCGGTCCCGCCAGCACCATGATCGGCACATTGATCCAGTCGCAGTTCGGCAAGGCCAATGACTGGCCGTTCGGGGCGGCACTTTCAGTCTGCGTGATGCTGGTCATCCTCTGCGTGGTGCTGGTCGCACGCGGCGCCGACCGCAAATTCGGCAGCCGCACATGAGCGCGGCGCGGAGAGATGATGGCCGCGGCTGGCTCGGCGTCTATGTGCTTGCCTATCTCGTCTTCCTCTATCTGCCGGTGCTGTTGATCCCGCTGTTTTCCTTCAACAACTCCATCCAGGCCGCGTTTCCGCTGCAGGGCTTCACGCTCGAATGGTATGCCACGCTCTATGGCAATCCGGCGCTGTCCGGCGCGCTTTTGAACAGTCTCGTCATTGGCGTCGTGGCCGCCGCCGGCGCCACGCTCTGCGGCATCACCGTCTCCTATATGGACCTCTACGGTCGTTCGCCGCTCGCCGCCACCATCAGCGCCATCTCCAGGCTGCCGATCCTGATCCCCGGCGTCATCGTCGGCATATCGTTGCTGATCCTCGTCAATCTCATCGGCCTCGGCCCGTCGCGCATCGCCATCGTTCTCGGCCACATACTGGTGGCGCTGCCGACCACCGTGGTGATCATGCGCAGCCGGTTTGCCGCAATTCCGAAAACCATTCGCGAGGCCGCACTCGATCTCGGCGCTTCCGACTGGACGACCTTCCGGCGGGTGATGTTGCCGCTCTCGCTGCCGGCCATCGTCTCGGCCTTCATGCTGGCCTTTCTGATTTCCTTCGACGAGTTCATCGTCGTCTTCTTCCTCGCCGGCACCGAGCCGACGCTGCCGCTCTACATCTGGAGCCAACTGCGTTTTCCTCGCTCGCTGCCGACCGTGATGGCGCTGGGGACAGCTATCCTTGCTGTGTCCGTCATCATCGCCGGCATCGCCGAAATCCTGCGCCATCGCGGGCTGAGCACAGCCCGTCGGACGGCGCCCACCAGTCCAGCCTGAACCATAACAAAAGAGGAGAACCGAAATGGCATTCGACCCGAAATCAATTACTGGGCTGAAATCGATCACTGGCCCGAAATCGATCACTGCAAAGACAGCCCGCACCGGGCTTGCCGCGCTTGCAATCGTCCTGTCGTCGACTGTCGCCTTCGCCGCCGACAAGCTGCAATATTTCACCTGGTCGGGGTACGAGCTGCCCGACTTCAACAAGAGCTTCCTGACGGCCCATCCCGATGGCGTCGAGGCCTCGATCTTCGGCGACGACGACGATGCCTTCACCAAGGTCAAGGCCGGCTTCCGCCCCGATATCGCCCATCCCTGCTACGACAAGGTGGCGCGCTGGAACAAGGAAGGCCTGCTGCAGCCGATCGATACCAAGCGCATCAAGAACTGGGATTCGATCTTCCCGGTGTTCAAGAACCTGCCCGACATCCAGGCCGGCGACGGCAAGGTCTGGATGGTGCCGTGGGATTGGGGCAACACCTCGATCCTCTACCGCACCGATCTGGTGAAGAACCCGGAAGCGAGCTGGAACCTTCTGTGGGACAAGCAATATGCCGGCCGCATGGCGACCATCGATGCCGTGCATGACACCCCGATCGTTGCCGCACTTCTGGCCGGCGTAAACCCCTTCGACATGACGCCCGAGCAGATGGACAAGGTGGCGGAAAAGTTGCGCGAGCAGCGTCCCCTCCTCTCCAACTACACCACCGACATGACCTCGGTCGAACAGGCGCTGGCCAGCGGCCAGCTGGTCGCCGCCATGACCTGGAACGCGTCGGCAACCTCGCTGAAGAAGCAGGGCGTGCCGGTCGAGTTCATGAAGCCGAAGGAGGGCATGCTGACCTGGGCCTGCGGCTTCGTCATGCTCAAGGACGCCAAAAACGTCGACCTCGCCTATGACTTCATCAACAGCCGGCTCGACGCCGACTCGGGTAAGTACCTGATCCAGGCCTACGGCTATGGCAGCTCGCTCAGCACCGCCTTCGCCGGCGTGGCGAAGGACGAACTGGACAAGCTGCAATTGCCGGCGGACCCGGAGGTGATGCTGAAGACCACCATCTTCACCGGCCCGATGAAGCAGAACGACGATGTGGCGAAGATGTTCGAGAAAGTGAAGGCGGGCGGCTGAGGGATCCATCGCCGACGGTTGCGCTGCCCCTCACCTGCCTGCCGGCATCCTCTCCCCGTATAGTGACGGGGAGAGGGGCGCTGTCACCAGCGATTTCGCAAATCGCAAACGTTGCAGAAATGGCGCCGAGTTTGCGACCAGCCGCTTTCTCCCCGTCACTATACGGGGAGAAATGTCCGGCAGGACAATGAGGGGCAGCGCCGACGGCAGGTAATTGTGACTAATCTCCTGAAGCCCGCGGGTCTTGCCGCCGCGCCAAAGACTGCAACAAGGACCAACTGATGGACATGCTTGAAGCGAAACCAAAGGCCGACGCCGACATTCGCGTCGGCCGGCGCGTGCGGGCGCTGCGGCTGGAGCGCAATTTGTCGTTGGCCGAGCTGGCAGCAAAAGCCGGCGTCTCCATCGGTGCGCTGAGCCAGATCGAGCGCGGCCTGTCTTCGCTGCGCGTCAAGGTGATCTGGCCGCTTGCGGCCGCGCTCGACATCGAGCCTTCGGCGCTGATCACCGACGGCAACGAAGCCGCCAACGATCTCTATTGCGTGCGCGCCGACAAAAGGCGGCAGCTCCCGGTCAAGTCGGAAGGCATCGCCAAGGCGCTGCTGTCGCCGCCGGGCGCGGCGCTGACCGGCCTCTTGGTGACCGTGGAAGCCGATGGCGGCACGGCGGAAGCCTATGCGCATATCGGTCACGAGTTCGGCTATGTCCTGTCGGGCGAGGTCGAACTGGTGGTGGACTCGACAAAATACGTGCTGAAGAGCGGCGACTCCTTTGCCTTCAAGAGCACGCTTCTGCACGCCTTCCGCAATCCCGGCACCGAGCCTTGCCAGATCCTCTGGGTCAACACCACCAAGCCGTCCGAGGTTCGCGATGGCGCCTGATGCGCTGGTACGCCTGGACACGGTCTCGAAGGTTTTCCCCGGCGGCATTGTCGGGCTCGACGCCGTCGATCTCGACATTATCAGCGGCGAGTTCATCACCCTGCTCGGGCCCTCGGGCTGCGGCAAGACCACCAGCCTGCGCGTCATTGCCGGTTTCGAGAGCCCGTCGAGCGGCAAGGTGCTGCTCGATGGTCGCGACATCACCGCGCTCAGGCCGTTCGACCGTCCCGTCAACACCGTGTTCCAGGATTATGCGCTGTTCCCGCATATGAACGTCGCCGAGAATGTCGGCTTCGGCCTGTCGCTGCGCAAACTGTCCGGCGCCGAGCAGGCAAAGCGCGTCCGCGAAGCCCTCGACATGGTCGGCCTCGCCGACAAGCTCGGCGCCCGCGTTTCCGAACTGTCGGGTGGCCAGCGCCAGCGCGTCGCGCTCGCCCGAGCCATAGTCTGCGAGCCGCGCGTTCTGTTGCTCGATGAACCGCTGTCGGCGCTCGATGCGCATCTGCGCGAACAGATGCAGGTCGAACTGAAGCGGCTGCAGTCGCGGCTCGGCACCACCTTCGTCATGGTCACCCACGACCAGACCGAAGCGCTGTCGATCTCCGACCGCATCGTCGTCATGAACAAGGGCCGCATCGAGCAGATCGCGCCGCCGGCTACGCTTTACGACCGGCCGGCGACGAAATTCGTCGCAAGCTTCATCGGCACCATGAACCTCTTGCAATCGCGCTTCATCGGCCGCGACGGCGACCGCCTGCGCTTCGCCGCTGGCGGGCTTTCGCTGGAAGCAACATCTGAAACCGGCGACACACCCGGCGAAGGCACTGAGCGCACCATCGGCGTTCGCCCCGAGGACTTGCTGGCCACCACCGATGCCGCCGCCGGCACCGCGCCGGCGCGCGTCAACTCCATCGTCTTCCACGGCCGCACGCTGCGGCTGCATGCTGAGCTGGGGCAGGGATTGCCGGTGGTGATCGATGCGCCGCGCCAGGCCGAGGGCTTTCAATTCAGCGTCGGCGACGTGGCGCATATCAGCCTGCGCCGTGGTGCCAACTGCCCTATGCTGCGAAGCTGATCCAACCCAATCCCTTCATCGACGGTTGGATTTAACCTGCTGTGAAGATCGCCAAGGTGGAATTAAGTGTGAATTGACTCGCAAAGGAACATATTCCTACTTTGCGGGATGCCCGAACTAAGCACCCGACCGCGCCGAAATGTGCAAACCCTCTGCTTGGCGCATGAAGTCGGGCAGCTAATTCGTGTTCGATGTCGGAACTGCAACATCACTCGACACTATCTGCCTGGCGATCTCGCAAAGCTGGTTGGTGATATCCCCTTTTGGGATGTGGAGCGGCACATGCGGTGCGAGCGCTGCAAAGGTCGTGAGCTCGATGCAGGCATCATTCTGCCAAGCGCTGCTGAACGCCTTAAAATTCGCGTCAGACGTCTTGTCGAAATCCGCATGGTTCGCCGGGTAATCTGGCGAGACGACGATTGAGGAGAGCCGATTTCGGGCTAAAACAGAGACCCTTGGGCCGGGGCCTGTGGTGGGAACTTGATCTGTGTGGCTGGCTTCTCAACGATCACCAACGCGTCGTTGGGCGCCGTCCGCTGCAAACGCCGTGCTTCCGACCATGGCGCCGTCAGCCAAGCCTCGGTTTCCTTCGGCGTGGTGAGGATCACGGGCATAGCCTTCTCATGTATCGGCGCAATGAGAGCATTAGGCTTGGTGGTCATGAAGGCGTATAGCTCGAAGTCGCCGGGACCGTCCTTGACCTTTCGCACGCCCTGCCAAGACGTCCAGAAACCAGCGAAGAAGAACAGCGGCCGGCTCTCGCCACGGGCAAACCAGTAATTTCGCTGGATTCCTGTTTCCGGGTCTTTATCGTTCGCCGCAGGGCTGGGCTCGGCAAAGCTGGTCACCGGCACGACACATCTGTGCTCGACGCCCACATATTGCTGCCAGTGCGAATATTGCGGATTGCGAACGTTGGTGGTGCCGTAGTCGGCCTTACCTTTCATGCGCTCGGGCGGCGTTGGCAACCCCCAAAGCAGTTTCGCCAGTTCACGCTCCCCATCCGTCCTGTTGCGAACGACAAGCCCAGGTTGATTGGGATAGACATCAAGCGAAGGTTCGAGGTTGCCGCTGATATCGCGCAATGTGCGGGTCCATTGGCGGACCGCCTCTTGCGTCGTCGTGATGTTGTAGAGGTTGCACATGCACCCAGCATTGCGGAATTGGCTTTTGTCTGCAACCGAAGTCGCTGTCCGACGCCGCCGCAATCGTCGTCACACAGCCGCGCTATATCATCGTCCTGACACACCTTGTCAGCTGTCGTGCGGGTAAAGGTGGCGGGCCGGCAAGCGCTTCCCTACTTCAAACCAGTCTGAACAGGAGGAACACACATGACCATCGCGGATGTTGCCAAGGATTTCACTGAAATGCTCCAGCAGGGGGATCACCTGGGTGCTGGTGAAAAGTACAATGCCGATGATATCGTCAGCCTCGAAGCCATGGAGGGGCCGATGGCCATCGCCCGTGGCAAGGAGGCTCTCAGGCAAAAGGGCGAATGGTGGCAAGAGAACCACGAAGTCCATGGCGGCTCTGTCGAAGGCCCCTATGTCAACGGCGACCAGTTCGCGGTGCGCTTCAAGTTCGACATAACGCCCAAGGCGACCGGCGAACGGGTCACCATGGACGAGGTTGGCCTGTACACGGTCAAGAACGGCAAGATCACCGAAGAGCGCTTCTACTACTGAGCCCGGGTGCCGTCGGGTTCCGGCGCGCGCTTCGCTGCACGACCCAAAAACCAGGCGGCCGGGACAAAGTCCTGGCCGCAGTGGGAAAAGCTCAAATGGTCTTCACATACTGCGCCAGCTGATCGGCCACCGTGCCCCAGCCGTCGAAGAACCCCATCCCTTCATGATTGTTGCGGGTAGCCTCGTCGCGATGGATGGCCGTTGCCGTGTAGCGCGTGCCCTTGTCATCCGACTGAAGCGAAATGACTGCGGTGATGAAGGGCTCGCCCGAGGGCCGATAGCCCGGCAGCAGCGCATCGGTCCACACCAGCCGCTCGTTCGGCACGATCTCGAGATAGCAGCAATGGCGGTCGTTGACCTCCTTGCCGTCGGGCGATTGCATGCGCGTCCGGAACAGTCCGCCCGGACGAAGGTCGATCTCGCAATCGGTGATCAGCCAGGGCTTGGGCGTGAACCATTGCTTGACATGCTCCGGCACCGTCATCGCGCTCCACAAGAGTTCGCGCGGCGCGTCGAGCATGCGCTCCAGCACAAGGTCCAGTCTGGGGTCGGGCTTGAAGGGATAGCTCACTTTTCTTGCTCCTTGAGGCTCATGACATAGGCGTCGAATTGATCGAGTCGGCGCTCCCACAGCGTGCGCTGTTCGGCCAGCCAGTTTTCGGCGAGCTGCAGCGGTTCGGGCGCCAGCTGATAGGTCCTGGTGCGGCCGATTTTTTCCGATCGCACCAGACCGCAGCCTTCCAGCACTTTCAGATGCTCGATGAACGAAGGCAGCGCCATCTTGAAAGGCTGCGCCAACTCGCTGACCGAGGCGGGACTGCGGTTCAGCCGCTCGACCACGCGCCGCCGCGTCGGGTCAGCCAGCGCGCGGAAGATGCCGTCGACCGGCGGGAGACTTGTAGCTGGGGCGTGGAGGCTTGGCATGGGCGATTCTGAGGTCCGTCGACGCGGTGCAGACAGATACTTAGGAAATTTCCTTAGTATTGGCAACCTCTAAAAAAAGCGCCGCTAGCGATTGGGACGCTGGCAAAGCGGGGAGGGCGGTTTTAGGCTGTCTGAGGATTCGACTGTCAGTCAAGGGAAGCGCGTTTTGACGATCACCATGTACGGCATCACCACCTGCGACACGATCCGCAAGGCGCGCACCTGGCTGGAGGGCCATGCTGTGCCCTACCGCTTTCACGACTACCGGGCCGAGGGGATAGAGGCGGGCAGACTGGACGGGTGGGTCGGCAAGGTTGGCTGGGAAAAGCTGCTCAACAAGGGCAGCACCACATTTCGCGAACTGCCGGACAAGGACAAGCAAGGGCTCGACGAGAAGAAGGCCAGGAAGCTGATGCTGGCCAACCCGACGATGATCAAGCGCCCGGTGCTCGAGGTCGGGGATGAGATTTTGGTTGGCTTCAAGCCGGAGGCTTATGAAGGGGTGGTGAAGTAGCGTAGCCTCGCTTCGTCATCCTATGGCGAAGCAAGGAGCGAAGCGACCCGCGCAGACCCGAGGATGGACGAACACGTGGAGGGCGATCGCTAATTGTGAAGGCTTTCGCTTGCGGCGTATGCAGCGGTTCGCTGTCTCTCAACCCGTCCCGCGCAAATACCCCGCCAACGCCACCGCATTGTTATGCGCCTCGTCATGTGCGCCATAAAGCAGCGTCACCTTGGCCTTGCCAAGCAAGCCACGCAGTTGCGCCACCGCTTCGCTATTCCCATCCAGTTCGACCGAATACCGCACCTGAAACTCCGCCCACCGCGCCGGCTCATGTCCGAACCACTTCCGCAATTCATCGCTCGGCGCGATGTCCTTCAGCCACAGCGTCAGCGCGGCATCCTCCTTGCTGACGCCGCGCGGCCAGATGCGATCGACCAGCACCCGCTGCCCGTCATCGGGCGCGGGTGCTTCGTAAATTCGCTTGACCGTCAGGTCGAAGGCCATCCGCCCTCCGCGAGCTTACGCCCACTCACCCTTGCGCATCACCGGCACCTTGCGGCCATCCTTGTGCACGCCGTCTATGTCGATCTTGTCGGAGCCGATCATCCAGTCGATGTGGATAAAACTCTTGTTGCCGCCGCGCTGGGCGATTTCGTCCTGGGTGAGCGAGGCGCCGTCGACGAAGCATTTTGAATAGCACTGCCCGAGCGCGATGTGGCAGGCGGCGTTCTCGTCGAACAGCGTGTTGAAGAACAGCAGGCCGCTGGCCGAGATCGGCGAGGAATGCGGCACCAGCGCCACCTCGCCGAGCCGGCGCGAACCCTCGTCGGTGTCGAGCACTTTCTTCAGCACGTCCTCGCCCTTCGAAGCCTTGGCCTCGACGATCCTGCCCTCTTCGAAACGCACCGAGATATCGTCGATCAGCGTGCCTTGGTAGGACAGCGGCTTGGTCGAGGATACATGGCCGGAGACGCGCCGTGCATGCGGCGTGGTGAAGACCTCCTCGGTCGGGATGTTCGGATTGCAGGTGACGCCGTTCTTGGCAGTCGAGGCGCCGCCCATCCATTCATGGCCATCGGCCAGCCCGACGGTGAGGTCGGTGCCCGGGCCGCTGAAATGCAGATCATGGAAATTGTGCTCGTTCAGCCACTTTGTGCGGCCGCGCAGCGCTGCATTGTGCGCCGTCCAGTTTGCGATCGGGTCTTCCACATCGACCCGTGATGCCGAAAAGATCGCATCGGCGAGCTTCACCACGGCGACATCGTCGGCATCGCCGGGGAAGACCTGTTTTGCCCAGGCGAGATCCGGGTAGGCGACGATGTTCCAGTTGATGTCGAAGCCGGTGATCTTTTCCAGCGCCGGCTGGTAGGCCATCGAGTTCGCCTTGTTGGCGCGCGCCACTTTCGCCGGGTCCTGCGCCGACAACAGCGACGGGTCCTCGCCGCGCACGGCAAGCCGCGCCGCATTGTTGGAAAAGGCCTTCGCCATGCCTTCATACATCCAGCCGGCGGCGCGGTCGAAGCCGGCATCCTCGCCGTAGCGGAAGCGCGCCAGCGTGATCTCGTCATCGTTGAAGATAGGCGTCACCAGGCCGGCGCCCGCTTTATAAGCGTGCTCAACGATGCGCCTGGTCAGCGGCAGTGCGGCGATCGACGACGTCAGCACCAGATCCTGCCCCGGCTGCAATTGCAGCCCGACCTTGATGGCGACTTCCGCCAGCCTGTCGAGCTTCACCGGGTCGATCGTTGCGGAAACGCCGCGCGAATGTGTGGTCATGATCCTGCCTGCCTTGGTCCGGGAGTGAGAGTTTCAACATAGGCCGGCGCGGCTGTCCTTTCCAGCACCGTCGCGACGGACAGCCCTAGGCAGCGCTTTCCAGCGCGCTGAACTGCGCCACGGTCGCCGCGATCTCTTCGCGGATCCAGATCTTGAAATCGCGCACCTTGCGGCTTTCGGTCTTGGTGGCCGAGGTCACCAGCCAGTAGCCGAGGCCGCTCTGCGCCCGCACGCCGAAAGGCGCGACGAGGCGGCCGTCGGCCAGCGCATCGGCGGCCAGCAATTGCCAGCCGAGCATGACGCCGTGGCCGGCGATTGCCGATTCCAGGCACAGCATCGGGTCGGTGAAGCGCGCGCCCTTGCGGAAGCTGACCGGCTCGGCCCCGGCAGCCTTGAACCAGCTCTCCCAGTTGATCATCGCCCGCTCGTCGGTGATGGCGCAGGTCTGCGCCAGGTCTTCGATCGACTTCAGTTTCTTGGCGATCACCGGCGCGCAGACCGGAAAGACTTCCTGCGCCAACAAAAGTTCCGCCCGGCCGCCCGGCCATTTGCCGTCGCCAAGCCGGATGGCGATGTCGATGTCGGAACGTTCGAGATCGGCGAGGCGCACCGAGGCGTCGATGCGCAGCAGCACGTTGGGATGGCGGTCGAAATGCCGCGACAATCGCGGCAGCAGCCATTTCGAGGCGAAGGCCGGCGCCACCGAAACCACCAGCGTGCATTGGCTTGCCTCATCGGCCAGCGCCACCGCCTGCGCCAGCTCGCGAAAACCGGCGCCCAGCCGGGCGGAAAAAACCGTTCCGAATTCGGTCAGCACCAGCCCGCTTGCGGTGCGTTCGAACAGCGCCTGTCCGAGCTGCTTTTCAGTGCGGTTGATCTGCTGGCTGACGGCGCTGACCGAGACGTTGAGTTCGCCGGCCGCCGCCGCGAGCGAGCCGAGGCGGGCGACGGTTTCGACGGCGCGCAGGCCGTTGAGATGGACGCGGTTCAGCATAGCCATTTCAGTTTTTCTAAACCGGCGCGGCTGAAATCTCAATTGAAAGACAGCCCGACAAGGCAGATTTTAGTGGGACAGTCAGACCGAGGAGGCGAGGATGACGATCGTATCATTGTTCAAGATCTTAGCCGCTGCCGGCCTCCGGCCGGACCGCTATGATGGGATGCACGGCGGCGATGTCATCGACTGGGTTACCGACCCATTGTCGCATCCGGTGCTGGACACCATGTCGGAACGCGAACTCGGAGATATCCCGTTCCGGCTGACGGCGCGCCGCACCGCCTACGAGACCGGGGCGGTCGGCTGCGGCTGAGATGCGGGGGCGTTAGTCGCGCCCGCTGGCCCAACACAAAGCGGATTGTTTCATCGGTCGCCAATTCTATGGTGCGCTGCAATGAACGCCGCTCCATCACCCTTGCGCCAAGCTCTCGCTGGCATGATCGCCATGGCCGTTGCCATGGGCATTGGCCGTTTCGTCTACACGCCGATCCTGCCCGGAATGATGGAAGAACTGCATCTGTCGCCGGCCGATGCCGGCTGGATCGCGTCGGCCAATTATCTCGGCTACCTCGTCGGCGCGCTTGCGGCGGCAGGCGGCTGGGCGCATGGGCGCGAGCGCCTGCTGATGTTTGGCGGCCTTGCCGCCAGTGCTGCGCTCGCCGCCCTGATGGGGCTGAGCGAGACGATGACCGCCTTTGTCGTCCTCCGCTTCCTTGCCGGTCTCGCCAGCGCCTTCGTCATGGTGTTCATGGCCTCGATCGTCTTCGGTCACCTGGCAGCCGCCAACAGAAGCGACCTGCAGGCGCTGCATTTTGGCGGCGTCGGCCTCGGCATCGCGGCATCCTCAGCGCTGATGGCGGTTCTGGTCACCGAACATGCCGGCTGGGCTTCGGGCTGGCTGTGGTCGGCAGCGATTTCCGCCGGCGGCCTTGCGATGGTCGCCTTGCTCGCCGGCAGCACCGCACCTGGCCGCGGCGTGGCCGACCGCGAACCGGCACTGCCGAGGGACCGGTCGTTGGCAAAAGTCATCGTTGCCTACGGCCTGTTCGGCTTCGGCTATGTGGTGACGGCGACCTTCCTGGTCGCCATCGTGCGCCAGGGCGGCGGCGGCCGCGTCTTCGAGGCAAGCGTCTGGATGGTCACCGGCCTTGCCGGCTTTCCCTCGGTCTGGCTGTGGCAGAAGGTAGCGGCACGGATCGGGCTTTATACCGCCTATGCCGTGGGCTGCCTGGTCGAGGTGGTCGGCGTCACCGCCAGCGTCGCCATCGGCGGCACCGCCGGGCCGCTGCTGGCGGGCGTCCTGCTCGGCGGCACCTTCATCGCCATCACCGCGCTCGGCCTGCAGACGGCAAGGCAGCTCGTGCCGGAGGCGCCGCGCCGGATTTTTGCGCTGATGACCGCTTCCTTCGGCATCGGCCAGATCGTCGGCCCGATCGTCGCCGGACTGCTGGCGCAAGCCTCGGGCAACTTCTTCCTGGCCTCGATCGTCGCTGCTGGCGTATTGCTGGTATCTGCTGGGATCACCTGGTCGGCCGCGCCAAAATCGCCATGATTGTGGTCTTGCTCGATGCCGGGCATCGGGTACGGGCATTTGCTTTCCACCTAATGTGTGACTTTATGCCCGCTGAACCCCGCTGATTTGCGCACCGACCGAGGATTTCACCACAGTGTTCGTATCCTTCTTCCCGCAGCCGAAGCTGTTTTTCACCTCGGCCGCCGTCTGGAGCCTTTTGCTCATCATAATTTGGTTTTTCGGCGGCCAAGAGCTGGGTGCCCTGATTGGGCTTGCTCCGGTGGCAGCCGACACGCCCGTTGGCGTTGAAGTCTTTTGGTCTGACCCGTTCGTCTGGTTCTACCTATACTACGGCACGGGCGTAGCGCTTTTCGCTGGCTTTTGGAGGTGGTATTCACCCCATCCTTGGCAGAACTGGTCGATCCTTGGGTCCGCGCTCATTCTCTTCGTGATCTATTTCCAGGTTCAAGTGGATGTAGCCTTTAACGCTTGGTACGGACCGTTCTACGATCTCATACAGCGGGCGCTCGGCAAGGCGTATTCGACAACGCCGTGGGATTTCTACAGCCAACTGCTGACCATCTCCTGGGTCGCTGGATTGGCCGTTGCCGTGGGTGTCCTTAACCTATTTTTTGTGAGCCATTGGATCTTCCGCTGGCGCACGGCGATGAATGAATACTACATGTTCTATTGGGACAGGCTTCGCACTATCGAAGGAGCGTCGCAGCGTGTCCAGGACGACACCATGCGCTTTTCCACGACGATGGAAGCACTCGGTGTGAATTTGGTCCGCTCGGTAATGACGCTGATCGCATTCTTGCCCGTTCTCCTCGTTCTGTCGAAAAATGTAACTGAATTGCCAATCGTCGGAGAGGTCCCTTACTCCCTAGTGGTGGTAGCGATTGTTTGGTCGATTTTTGGGACTACTTTCTTGGCGCTCGTCGGCATCAAGTTGCCAGGCCTCGAATTCCGTAACCAGCGCGTCGAGGCTGCCTATCGAAAAGAACTTGTTTATGGTGAAGATGATCCGAATCGTGCTCGGCCGCCCACTGTCGCCGAACTATTTAACAACGTGCGGCGAAATTACTTTAGGCTTTACTTCCACTACATGTATTTCAATGTGGCTCGCATATTCTATCTTCAGATAGATAATATATTCCCTTATATAGTATTGGTCCCAACGATGGTGGCCGCCAAAATCAGTTTGGGTCTATTGAACCGAATTCTCGATGCCTTCGGGCAAGTGCGCTCCTCGTTCCAATATCTCGTCAATGCGTGGACAACGATTGTCGAGCTTCTGTCCATTTACAAGCGCCTGCGTGCCTTCGAGGCAATTATCCACGGCGAGCCGCTTCCCGATATCGATCGTCGTTTCCTCGCGCGCCAGGCAAAGGAACCCGACCCGGCTTGATCCTATCTGCATAGACGGTTGGCGGCTCAGCCGCCCACCGCCGCCTGCCTCTCGCTACCACGTTGCCGCTGCACATAATCGCGAAAACTGATGCACTCGACATCTGATTTGACGCAGTTTTCGCCGGCAAAGCGCTCCAGCGCGTCCCAGTAGGCGCCGTTGTTCATCGGCGTGAAGTGGAAGCTGAGCACCAGCGGGATGCGCTTGCCCTGATATTGCCTGTCGAAGGCGGCGCGGAACGCCTGGTACGTCCGCTCGGTGAAGTCTGCCGCCTGGCTTGGCCGCTCGAAGCCGCCGGAATGCCTGACATAGAGATTGTAGTCCATGGCGATCACCAGCCTACCATCAGGGCCTTCCGGGATCTGCGGCAGCGAAAAGCGGGTCAAGCCGCCGCCGGTCGGCGGCTCGACCGGGCCTTTCGAAACGCCGCTGGCATCATAGTGGTAGCCGGCTTCAGGCAGGGCCTCATAGAGCCCTTTGCTGGTCGAGAGGTACGGCGCGCGAAAGCCGACAACGGCATGGGCAATATCGCGCCATCCCTTGGGCTCGGGTTCAATACCGTTGATCGCATAGGCGTTTTCCAGAATGCGCTCGAACGAGGCGAATTCCTTCAGCCAGTCGGCCTTGCTCCAGTCCTTGCCGTCGAAATGGCCGCAGCCATGGCTGGCGATGTCGTGGCCTTCCGAAGCGGCGAGCCCGATCTGATCGAGCCGATCGGCGACGTCCTGCTTCGAAGCGGCAAAGCCGATGTTGGATTTGCCCGCGGACTTGGCCGGAGCTGTGTAGTCGGCCCGCGTCTGCGGCGACAGCAGGAAGACGCAGGACAAAAAGTAGGTGAAATGCGCGCCGGTGCGCTTGGCCAGCGCCCGGCTGCGCTGCCATTGCGAGATCTCCCGGGCGCTATCGAACGAGATGATGACGATTTGCTTCGGCTTTGCCGGGGCAGGCGGCGCCGGCGGGTCGGCGAAAGCCGCACCAGCCATGGCAAGCACGGCTGAGGAAAACGCAACAACGCGGGACAAACGTGGCATCGGCAATCTGGGCTTGATCTGGAGGCAGTCCAAGCCGGCTATCGGCAAAATGTGGCGTGGGTGCGATCAACGTCGGCAGCTATGCGCCCGGCGATTAGCCGATTTTCCTGCCGAGCCCCTTCCATGCCCGCGAAATTTCGCTAAAACGCGGGCTCAAGAAGCGCCCCTGTTAGGGCAGCAATGGTTTTGATTGATGTCCGACGACAGTTTTATCCGCGAAGTCAACGACGAGATCCGTCGCGAGCAGGCGCAGGCGCTATGGGACCGCTTTGGTCCGGCGATCCTTGGCCTCGCCATCCTGGTGGTGCTTGGCACCGCCGCCTTCGTCGGCTACCGCTATTGGGACGAGACGCGCGCCAACCGCTCCGGCGATGCCTTCTCGCAGGCGCTGAAGCTTGCCAATGACGGCAAGAGCGACGAGGCGCTGACCGCCCTCGAACAGCTGGAAAAGGACGGCTACGGCGCCTATCCGCTGCTCGCCCGCATGCGCGCGGCGACCGTCAAGGCCGACAAGGGCGACTTTGCCGCCGCCGTCGCCGATTTCGATGGCGTCGCCGCCGACAACGCCATTCCCCAGGGCATTCGCGACATGGCGCGCCTGCGGGCCGCCCTGCTGCTCGTCGATCACGGCTCCTTCGCCGACGTCTCCAGCCGCGTCGAGGCGCTGACCGCCGACAACAACACGCTGCGCCACACAGCGCGCGAAGCGCTCGGCCTTGCCGCCTGGAAGGAAGGCAAGACCCAGGATGCGCTGAAACTGTTCGACCAGATCGCCGCCGATGACGGCGCCCCGCGCAACGCGCGCCAGCGGGCGACGCTGATGTCGGAATTGATCCGCGGCTCGGGCGCGTCATGATACGCATCGCCCAAAGCCTGCCCTCGGGCCTGACCCAAGGGCGCGCTGCGGTTTGGGCGATGATATGGATAGCCGGATGAGCTTCAAAGTCGCCATTATCGGCCGGCCCAATGTCGGCAAATCGACGCTTTTCAACCGATTGGTGGGACGGAAGCTGGCGCTTGTCGACGACACGCCGGGCGTCACCCGCGACCGTCGCGTCCACGCGGCCAAACTCTACGATCTGCATTTCGATGTCATCGACACCGCCGGTTTCGAAGACGCCGCCGCCTCGACGTTGCCCGGCCGCATGCGCGCGCAGACCGAGATCGCGATCCGCGAAGCCGACCTGATCTTCTTCACCATCGACGCCAAATCAGGCCTTTTGCCCGACGACCGCACCTTTGCCGAGATCGTGCGCAAATCCGGCAAGCCGGTCGTGCTGGTCGCCAACAAGGCCGAGGCCAAGGGCGCCCAGGGCGGCATGCTGGAGGCCTGGGAACTCGGCCTCGGCGAGCCGATCCCGGTCTCGGCCGAGCACGGCCAGGGCATGCCCGATCTGCGCGACGCGGTGATCGAGGCGCTGGGCAAAGACCGCGCCTTCGGCGAGGAAGAAGACGAGGCCGAGGACGTCGCCGCCAGCGAGGTGCTGATCGGCGAGGACATCACCGATCCCGACGCCGAACCTGCCTATGACGACACCAAGCCGATGCGCATCGCCGTCGTCGGCCGTCCCAATGCCGGCAAGTCGACGCTGATCAACGCGCTGATCGGCGAGGAGCGGCTTTTGACCGGCCCGGAAGCCGGCATCACCCGCGATTCCATCTCGGTCGACTGGGACTGGCATGGCCGTCGCCTAAAACTGTTCGACACTGCCGGCATGCGCCGCAAGGCCAGGATCCACGAAAAGCTGGAAGTGATGTCGGTGCAGGACGGTCTGCGCGCCATCCGCTTTGCCGAGATCGTCATCATCGTGCTCGACGCCACCATCCCATTCGAGAAGCAGGACCTCCAGATCGCCGACCTGATCATCCGCGAGGGCAGGGCGCCGGTCATCGCCTTCAACAAATGGGACCTGATCGACAATCCGCAGGAACTGCTGGCCGAATTGCGCGAAAAGACCACACGGCTTTTGCCGCAAGTGCGCGGCATCCAGGCGGTGACGGTTTCGGCCGAGACCGGGCGCAGCCTCGACAAGCTGATGGATGCCGTCATCAAGACGCACAAGGTGTGGAACAGCCGCGTTTCCACCGGCAAGCTCAACCGCTGGCTGGAAAGCATTCTTGCGCATCATCCGCCGCCCGCCGTCGCCGGACGCCGGCTCAAGGTCAAATACGTCACCCAGGCCAAGACCCGGCCGCCGGGTTTCGTCGTCCAGTGCTCGCGGCCCGACGCGATGCCGCAATCCTATGTCCGCTACCTCTCCAACAGCCTGCGCGAAGCCTTCGACATGCCCGGCGTGCCGATCAGGATAGCGCTGCGGACTTCGGACAACCCGTTCGCGGGGAGAGCGAACAAGCGCAAGTGAGCGGTGACGGTTGCGAAATTCTCCGCAAGATTGGCGGGGCAGCACCCCCCTCTGCCCTGCCGGGCATCCCCCTCAAGGGGGGAGATCAGCAGCCGCTGCGGCCGTTCTCACCTTGCAAGATCAAAAATTGGCGAAAGCGTTGATGACAGCAATCTCCCCCCTTGAGGGCCCTTGAGGGGGAGATGTCCGGCAGGACAGAGGGGGGTGTGACGGAACGCGACACCGGGTGATCACCGCGTCTAAGCGACCTCTCTCAACCGCTCGTCCTGCGGCAGCGCCGCCACCGCCGCCTGCCACAAAATATCCGCCAGCCGCGTCGCCACCGGGTCCAGTTCGGCGTCTTTCTGGTGCATCACCAGCGCCATGGTTGGCAGCGCGGGTAAGCCCAACGTTTGCGGTGCCATCGTCCTGACATTGGCCGGCAGGCCGATATCCGTGCGGATGGTCAGGCCGAGGCCGGCGGCGACCGCCGCCCAGATGCCGCCAAGGCTGGGGCTGGAGAAGGCCATCCGCCATGGCAGGCCGGCGCGGTCGAGCGTTTCCGTCGTCACTGTGCGCAGCAGGCATGGCGCTTCCAGCGCCACCAGCGGCAGTGCCTCGCCCTCGCGTAGCCTGGTCTCGATCAGCTTTGCCGGCCCGATCCAGCGCAATTGCGCGTCGCCGACATGCCGGCTGTAAGGCAGCGCCTGGCCGCTGTCCCAGGCCAGCGCAATGTCGAGATTGCCTGATGTGATCCGCTCGGCGAGTTCATAGCTGCGCCCGATCCGCGCCTCGATCTTGACCTTGGGGTGCGCGCGGGCGAAGCGTCCGAGCACCTCCGGCAGCACCGCCTCGCCGAAATCCTCCTGCAAGCCGAGCCTGACCCAGCCTTCCAGTTCCACGTCGTGGATGGCCGAGGCCGCCTCGTCGTTCAACTCGAGCAGCCGCCTGGCATAGCCGAGCATGGTTTCGCCGGCTTCGGTCAACGCCAGTCCGCGGCCCGACTTGCGGAAGATCGGCGTCGCCGCCTGGTCCTCCAACTTCTTCAGTTGCGCGCTCACCGCCGAGGTCGAGCGGCCAAGCCGGTCGGCGGCCTTGGCGAAGCTGCCGAGTTCCATGCCGGTGACGAAGCTTCGGAGGACATCGAGGTCGAAGGTTACGCGGCGCATCACAACGATCCTGTTTTTCGGGAACAATTGTCAAAAACTTCCCGATATTCGGGATGAAGTTATGGCGGTAAAGACGAGGCGTCAAGGTCCCGAAAGGGCATCAACAGGAGTCCCGCCATGTCGATCGCCGACGCAAATTGTGAGCCAGGCCGGGTTGGCCGAGCCGCCGCCGTCACGTCGAAGGCTGAACGATTTCGCGCCAATCATCGCTGGAAGGTGCTTGGCATCGGCGTTGCCGCCAATGCCAGTTTCTCCGCCACCTTCGCCGGCATACCGGCGGCGGCGGTGTTTCTGCGGTCGGGCTATCACTTGAGCAATGGCAATCTCGGCCTGGTCCTCGGTCTTCTCGGACTGGGCGTTGCCTTGAGCGAACTGCCCTGGGGTCTGCTCACCGACCGCTGGGGCGATCGCGGCGTGCTATTGACCGGCCTTGGTGCGACCGCGGCGTGGCTCGCCCTGATGGCGTTGTTCATCGTGCCCTCAGTGACCTATGTGCCTGGCGTCGCAATGCTGGCCGCATGCCTTCTGGTCACCGGCCTGCTCGGCGGCAGCGTCAACGGTTCCAGCGGCCGCGCCATCATGGCCTGGTTCCACGAAGGCGAACGTGGCTTTGCCATGAGCATCAGGCAGACCGCGGTGCCGCTCGGCGGCGGGCTCGGCGCGCTGGTCCTGCCGTCGCTGGCATCGGTGCACGGTTTCGCGGCGGTCTTCGGGCTGCTGGCCGCCATGAACGCCGTCTCTGCGCTGTTTGCCTGGCGATGGCTGCACCAGCCGCCGGAACTGGACAATGCCGGCAGCATGGCCGTGGCAAAGTCGGGCGGTCCGGCGCCGCTGCGCAATGTCGAGGTCTGGCGCATCGCCACCGCCATCGGCCTGCTCTGCTTTCCGCAAGTGGCGGTGCTCACCTTCGCCTCCGTCTTCCTGCACGATTTCGCCGGCATGGCCACGCTCACGATCAGCGCCAGCCTTGCCGCGGTGCAGACCGGCGCGATGGTGATGCGCGTCTGGAGCGGCCGCTTCACCGACCGCCATGGCAACCGCCGCTGGTTCCTGCGCCTCTGCAGCATGACGAGCGCGCTTGGCTTCGCGGCCGTCGGCCTGCTGGTCCTGGCGGCAGGAGCCACGCCAGACGCCCATGCCGCGTTGATCCCGGCGATCGACGTGCTGCTGGTCGTTGCCGGCATTTCGGTCTCCGCCTGGCATGGCGTCGCCTACACCGAACTCGCCACGCTTGCCGGCGCCAGCCGCGCCGGAACCGCGCTCGGTCTTGCCAACAGCTTCGTCTTCATCGCCTTCTTCGTGGTGCCGACCGCCATTCCGGCTTTGCTGCTCATCTGGTCGTGGCCTGGCGTCTGGCTGGTGGGCGCGCTCTGCGCCATGATTGCATGGCCAATTTTCCTGCGGCCGAACTGACGGGTTGCCGGTCGGCAAACGGCGTCCCATTTCGGGCCGCTTCGGAAAAACACGATCAACCGCGTTAACCCCGCATCAAGGTTAATGCTTCACTTTGTCTCTCCAGTGGCTCAGTGGCGTTTCTGGAGAGTTCCCCGTGCATCGACGTGTCCTGAAGCGGCTGGCCGCCGCCGCCGGTGAGAAAAAACGTTCCTTCGTATCGCCATTGGTCATCGGGCTCGGCATCTGGATCGGCTTTCCAACTGTCGTCGCCTACCAGGACATGGGCAGCTTGATTTCCGGCCTCGAAGCTTCGGGCACCCGCTGGAACTCTTATGTCGAGCGCTCCGTCGCCGGCTCGGTTCATGCCGCCGAAATGCCTTTCATCGATTCCGTCACCACCGGTTCGCTCTCGGGCTCGGGCGTGCGCCTGCCCGGCGTCGGCAAGGTCTCGTTTCGCGGCAAGGGCAATGTCGCCGGCATCACGCCCGACGAGGACCGCATCATGCGCGCCGACAAGAAGGGCCGCATCATCCAGGTCTCGCCGGTGGCGCCGCCGAAGAACTTCAATGCCGGCTCAATCTTTCAGCGCACGTCCTCGCTGCTGCGGCCGAGCATGGACAGCGGCCTGAAGCTCGCCTTCGCCAAGCCCGGCATCAAGGGCAAGGAAATCCAGATCGCCCAGGCCTTCCATACCAATGTGGACAAGAAGCCCGATCCCGGCGTGCCGGCCATGCTTGCCGCGTTGGTCAACAATGACAGACCGGACGTGCTGGCCACCGCCTATGCCCAGGCCGAACCCGATTACGCCAAGGCCTCACCCTTCGAAGCGCTGCTGCAGGACGAGGAGCCGAGCAGCGGGCGCTTCATTCCGCCGATGGCCAAGGGTGACCACTCGTGGATCCAGAACCCGCTGCCGGCCAGCGTCTTCTCCACGAAGGAGCAGGCCTGCCTCGCCAACGGCATCTATTTCGAGGCGCGCGGCGAATCCGTGCGCGGCCAGGCCGCCGTCGCGCAGGTCATTCTCAACCGCGTCCGCAATCCGGCCTATCCGAACTCGATTTGCGGCGTCGTCTACCAGAACGACAACTGGCTGAACCGCTGCCAGTTCTCCTTCGCCTGCGACGGCCGCAAGAAGCGCATCGAGAGCCCCGCCCATTACAAGACCGCGCAGGACGTCGCGATGGCGGTCACCGCCGGCAAGATATTCATTCCCGAAGTCGGCTCATCGACCCACTACTACGCCAACTACGTCCATCCGGGCTGGGCGCGCACGATGCAGAAGATGACCAAGATCGGCCTGCATATCTTCTACCGCACCTATGGCGGCGGCTGGAGCTGAGCCCTTCGGCTTGCCTGTCGCAAACGAACCGCAAAGGCCCTGGAAGCCGAAATCGGACAACGGTCGCCGGACGGATTCGGGGCATGTGCCGACCCGATAGTGCCGGGCACGATGTCGCACCTCGCCAAGTGATTGATTCCAATAGAAAAAATACATGGCTTTGAAGTCCCGCCCGTGGCTTGACGGGCGCAAACCCTCTAACTATGTTGCCGGCGACTTTAGAAGCGGACGGACGGTGACGGTCTGACCGGGCAGGGGGGTTACGATGGCCGACAAGAACGGGCCAGACGGAACCGGAGAAACCGGCCGCGGCAGCAAGCACGAGGCCGACATCCGCGACGAAGATCTCGAACGCCGCCGGCGTGAGCTTGGAGCATCGCTTGCGACAAGACGGCCGGATCAGCTCGAGGGGAATGACGGCGCGAAGGCGACGGCCGGATATGGCCAGGCGCTCAAGCTGTCCAGCGAGTTCATCGCCGGGATAGTGGTGGGTGTGGGCCTTGGCTGGTTTCTGGATCGCGTGGCGGGAACCTCGCCATGGGGTCTGGTCGTCGGCTTGTTGCTGGGCTTTGGCGCCGGCGTGCTCAATGTCCTGCGTTCGTCAGGTGTTGTGGCGGAATTCGGAAAAAGCGAGAAGTCGCACGATCCGAAAGAATGAAATGGCGCGCCGCCAATGGCGCACAAGGACACTTAAGGCCGCTCGCGGTTTTGACGGGGATGTAAATGGCTGCTGACAAGGTCGATCCGATCCACCAGTTCCATATCGTCAAGCTGATTCCGATCAATATCGGCGGCTATGACCTGTCCTTCACCAATTCGGCTCTGTTCATGGTCGCGACCGTGCTCGTCGCATCGGCGTTTCTGTACCTCTCGACCTCCAGCCGCAGCCTTGTTCCCGGGCGCCTGCAGTCGGTTTCGGAAATGGGCTATGAGTTCGTCTCCAACATGCTGCGCGACGCCGCCGGAACGCAGGGCATGAAGTTCTTCCCCTTCGTGTTCTCGCTGTTCATGTTCGTGCTGGTCGCCAACCTGCTTGGCCTTTTCCCTTACTTCTTCACCGTCACCAGCCACATCATCGTCACCTTCGGCCTCGCAGCCCTGGTGATCGGAACCGTCGTTGTCTACGGCTTCACGAAGCACGGTCTGGGCTTCCTCAAGCTCTTCGTGCCGCACGGCGTTCCGGTGTTCCTGTTACCGCTGGTGGTGCTGATCGAGGTGATCTCCTTCGTGTCGCGCCCGGTCAGCCTCTCGGTTCGTCTGTTCGCCAACATGCTGGCCGGCCACATCACCCTGAAGGTGTTTTCGGGCTTCGTCGTCAGCCTGAGCGCGCTCGGCGCCGTCGGCGTTGCCGGTTCGGTGTTGCCGCTGGCCATGGCAGTCGCGCTGACCGCGCTGGAATTGCTGGTCGCTTTCCTGCAGGCCTACGTCTTTGCGGTGCTGACCTGCATGTATCTGAACGACGCCCTGCATCCCGGGCACTGACCTTAGAATTTCCGGCATCTTTCGCCGGATGGAATTGCAACGGAATTACAGATCCAAAGGAGTTCAAAATGGACGCAGAAGCAGCAAAGTACATCGGCGCCGGTATCGCTTGCCTGGGCATGGGCGGCGCGGGCATTGGCCTCGGCAACATCTTCGGCAGCTACCTGGCGGGCGCCCTGCGCAATCCGTCGGCCGCCGATGGCCAGTTCGGCCGCCTGATTTTCGGCTTCGCCGTGACCGAAGCTCTGGGCATTTTCTCGCTTCTCATCGCGCTTCTCGCCCTGTTCGGCTGAGCCCCTGTTCGGCCAATTATCGGTCGGACGAGCATTGGGAAGAATTGGCTGGCCGCATTCCTGCGGCCATGCCTGATATGAGGGGATAGTCCATGTTCGTGACATCTGCGTTTGCGCAAGAGTCCGCACCCGCCGCTGAAGGCGCCCACACCGGTACGGAAGGCGACACGCATTCCGGCACCGGCGTGCCTGCCGAGGCGCACGGCACGTTCCCGCCATTCGATCCGGCGACGTTTCCGTCCCAGCTTCTGTGGCTGGCGATCACGTTCGGGCTGTTCTATTTGTTCCTGAAGAAGGTGGTGATGCCGCGCCTTGGCGGCATCATCGACGTCCGCAGCGATCGCATCACGCAGGACCTCGACCAGGCCGCCAAGCTGAAGGGCGAGGCCGACGCCGCCGTTGCCGCTTACGAGCAGGAACTGGCGGAAGCCAAGGCCAAGGCCAACGCGATCGGCCAGCAGGCCAACGACGCTGCCAAGGCTGAAGCCGAGGCTGCCCGCAAGAAGGTCGAGGCCGCCCTCGACAAGAAGCTCGGCGAGGCCGAGGCCAGCATTGCTTCCATCAAGGCCAACGCCATGAAGGAAGTCGGCATGATTGCCGAGGACACCGCTTCAGCCATCGTCGATGCGCTTGTCGGCGGCAAGACGAGCAAGGCCGAGATCTCGGCTGCGGTCAAATCCGTGGCCCGGTGAGGAGCACATCATGGACGCCACATCTCTCGCAACGCTTTGGGCAACGGTTGCCCTCGTCATTTTCCTCGGCGTTGCCGTTTACATCAAGGTGCCAGGCCTGATCGCCAAGTCGCTCGACGCCCGTGCGACCAAGATCAGCGACGAGCTTGCGGAAGCCCGCCGGTTGCGCGAAGAGGCCCAGCAACTGCTCGGCCAATACCAGAAGAAGCGCAAGGAAGCCGAGCAGGAGGCCGCAGCCATCGTCGCTGCCGCCAAGCGCGAGGCCGACATGCTTGCCGCCGAGGCGCACAAGAAGACCGAAGACTATGTCACCCGTCGCACTGCGCTTGCCGAGCAGAAGATCGGCCAGGCCGAGCGCGAAGCCGTCGCCGAAGTGCGCGCCAGCGCCGTCGACATCGCCGTCGAGGCGGCCCGCACGCTGCTTGCCGGCAAGATCGACGCCAAGGCCGGCGCCGACCTGTTCAAGTCCGCGCTGCAGGACGTGAAGGCCAGGCTGAACTGAGCGGGGTTAACTCGCTGACATCAAGCCGCCCGGGCAACCTGGCGGCTTTTTTGTTGAGCGGCGACGGAGATTGGCGAAGGCGGTGGTGCGCCTGATCTCCCCCTCGAGGGCCCTCGAGGGGGGGATGTCGCCAAAGGCGACAGAGGGGGTCCGTTCGACCAGGCGCGACGCTCTTTCTGCGACCAAGAAGGGCTAGCACTTCACGCGCGCGACCCCCTCTGGCCTGCCGGCCATCTCCCCCTCAAGGGGGGAGATTAGCTGTCCAACCCGACAAACCCTTCTTCTTCCACCACCTCAACCCCACCCAGCCTGAACGGCGCGAATGATGCCCGGTGCAGCCTTGCCACCGGCCCATGCGCTTCGATCGCGGTGCGGTGCCGCACGGTGGCGTAGCCCATATGGACCTCGAACCCGTAGCGCTCGTGATGGCTGCCGCAGCCGCACATCATGCGGTCGCGCATCACCTTGGCGACGATCGAGGCGGCGGCGATCGATTGCGAGCGCTGGTCGCCCTTGATCAGCGCGCGGCCTTCGCAGAGGAGGCCCGGCGGCACATCGCGGCCATCGGCCAGCGCCAGCTTCGCCTGGATCGGCAGGCCGGCAAGGGCGCGGCGCATGGCTTCCAGGCTGGCCTTGAGGATGTTGCTGCCGTCAATGCCTTCGGCGCTGACCGAGGCCATCGACACGCCGAGCGCTGACCCCAGGATTTTCAGGAACAGCGCCTCGCGCTGCAAATGGTTGAGCCGTTTGGAATCGTCGAGCCCGTCGGGAATGTTGGCGGGATCGAGGATCACGGCCGCCGCCACCACCGGCCCGGCCAGCGGACCGCGGCCGGCCTCGTCCATGCCTGCCACCGGCCACAGGCCTTCCGCCATCGCCTTCGTCTCGAAGGAGAAGTCGGGCTTTTCGACGATTTCGAAAAGAAGCGGAGAATCGGAACGTGCGCGAGCCATGTTGCGGCGAGGTTCGCATCGGCTCCGATTCTCCGCAAGTCCCTCCAAGGTCGAGTGGGGCAAGACCGGGAGGGCACCGTCTGCAGGCCGGGGGACAGGCCGGACGGGATTCTTGGGTCGCCTGACAGCCACGAGGGCAGGGCAGGCGCTACTCTCAGAGCAGCATCAGCTGCTCGGTCGCCTTGGCGGCGGCGACAAACTGGTCGGTTCGGAGCGTGCGCCGCTCGGCGTTGAGGCCGAGCCGCTTGGCCGTGATCTCGAAGCGCCGGCCGATCTGCCAGGCATAGGGGCCGGCGCCTTTCATCCGCTTGCCCCATTCCGAATCATAGTCCTTGCCGTCGCGCATCGAACGGATCAGCGACATCACGTGCCGATAGCGGTCGGGATAATGGCGCAGCAGCCAGTCCTTGAAGATCGGCGCCACCTCGAGCGGCAGGCGCAGGATGACATAGCCGGCCTCGCGGGCGCCTGCGGCGCGTGCCGAATCGAGGATGCGCTCCATCTCCTGGTCGGTCAGGCCGGGAATGATCGGCGCCACCATGACAGAGGCCGGAATGCCGGCATCGGAAAGCTGCCGGATCGCCTCAAGCCGCTTGGTCGGCGTCGACGCGCGTGGCTCCATGGTGCGCGCCAGCATGCGGTCCATCGTTGTCACCGACAGCGCCACCTTGGCCAAGCCCCGTTCGGCCATGCGCGACAAGATGTCGATGTCGCGCGTCACCAGATGGGATTTGGTGACGATGCCGACCGGATGGCCGCGCGCCTCCAGCACTTCGAGGATCTCGCGCATAATCCGGTATTGTTTCTCGATCGGCTGGTAGGGATCGGTGTTGGTGCCGATCGCGATGGTGCGCGGCTGATAGCCATCCTTCGACAGTTCCTTGTCGAGCAGCCGCGCCGCATCCGGCTTGGCAAACAGCTTCGCTTCGAAATCCAGCCCCGGCGACAGGCCCATGAAGGAATGCGTCGGCCGGGCGAAACAATAGACGCAGCCATGCTCGCAGCCGCGATAGGGGTTGATCGAGCGGTCGAAGGAAATGTCGGGCGATTCGTTGCGGGTGATGATGGTGCGCGGCTTCTCGACCTGCACTTCGGTCTTGAACGGCGGCAATTCCTCCAGCGAATTCCAGCCGTCGTCGAACACATCCCGGCTGACCGGCTCGAACCGGCCGGACGGGTTGATGCCCGCGGAACGGCCGCGGTTGCGATCCGGACGGACGCGCATGCCGCTCTGTTCGATCATCGCATTGGCCATCTCGGCTCGCCCTGCTCCGAAAGCAGCAATGTCCGCACGCACGATATGTTCCATTTTGGCCCTTTCCCAAGGACTGTCGGCTGGCTGTCGAATCGCTCTGTTCATGAAAATAATCCTATTTCGCTGATGAGAACAAAGCAAGAACTTTTTCGTTGGGCCATGCAAAACTGGCGCTGCGCCGGGCTTTCCGCTATTCGGCTAAAAATGCTCAGCGTTCTCATCGAAACCCGGGATGACGAAGAAGGCCTTGCCCGCACGCTCGCCTCGTTGATCGGCGGCGCGGTCGAGGGCGTGGTGCGCGATGTCATCGTCTGCGACACCGGCTCGACCGACCAGACGCATCGGGTTGCCGATCATGCCGGCTGCCACTTCGTGGCCGGCGGCATTGCCGCGGGAATCAGGCAGGCGAAGGGTGACTGGCTGCTGTTTCTGGAACCCGGCGCAAGGCTGGCGGAGGGCTGGATCGACGACGTTGTCGCTCACACGGCGCGGCAAACCATGCCGGCGCGCTTTTCCCGTGCGCGCGGCAGCCGCACGCCGTTCCTGTCACGGGTGTTTTCGGGCAACCGGGCGCTGGCCGAAGGGCTGGTCATCAGCAAGCGCCAGGCCGCTGCCCTGTCGAAGAACGCGCACAGCGCCGAAGCCCTTGCGCGCGGTCTCGCCACCAGGCGGCTCGACGCCGAAATCTGGCTGGCGCCGAAGAAGTGATCTTTCTCCCTTTTCCCGTTCCCAGGGAGAAGGGTGCCCGAAGGGCGGATGAGGGGCAGCGTCGGCGTCTCATCCGCATTGGCACGGTCGCAGCACCATCCCTCTTTTTCGCCGCAAAAAGCTATTGTGCATTGCACAAAAGCTGACGCGGGATTAGCATTCCGTTGATGCGGGATATCGGGGTTTGGGTAGTGCCGGAGCGGTAAGCAAGCGCCGCGTCGTCGTTGCTGCCGTTCATATCTGAGGACCCCGATGAACCTTTCGTCCCCTGACAAATCCGGCGCCCCCAGTCTGGAAGCCATTGCCCGCAACGGCAGCCTGCTCCGCCGCATTGCGGTGCGTATCCCGACCTATCTGTCCGACCTGCGCGAAAATCCCGCATGGCTGCCGATGTTCGTGCTTGCCCGCACCATGCCGGCGCGCAAGCTGCACTGGCTTGGCGCCAAAGCCGCGCGCCCCGCGCAGAGTGCCGGAGCGACGATGTTCAGGGGCGTCGACCTCAAGTCGATCGTCGCGGCGCTGCGCACCGATGGCCTGTTCTCCGGACTGGTCCTTCCGCAGGCAATCCACGAAGAGATCGCCAGCTTTGCTCAGAGCACGCCGTGCTTCGGCAATTTCGACCGCCGGCTCGAATTCATGCCCGGAGAACACGCAGAAGCCGAGAAGCGGTTCGGCCGCTCTTTGCTCAGCGGACACTATTTCGAGCGCATCCTCGGCTGCAAGGCGGCACTCGCCATCCAGAACGACCCGCTGCTGCTCGACATCGCCCAGCACTATCTGGGCGGGCAGGCAAAGCTGATCACCACGCGTGTCTGGTGGAGCTTTCCGACCGGCGAGGCTTCCGACGCCGACAAGAACCTTGCCTCGCTCGGCAAATATCATTTCGATCTCGACGACTGGCGGATGCTGAAATTCTTCTTCTATCTGAAACCCTGCGATGCCGGCACCGGTCCGCATGTCTATGTCAAAGGCAGCCACAACAGGCGCAGTCTCAAGCACCAGCTGACGCTGCTGGTCGGCCATCCGGCGCAAGACGTGCTCAAGGTCTATGGCGAGGACAGCCCGGTCACGCTGACCGGCGAGGCCGGGCTCGGCTTCGTCGAGGACCCGTTCGGCTTCCACATGGGCACCGTGCCGTCCACCACGCCACGGCTGATGATGGAGGTCGGCTTCGGCGTCTCGCCGCCCTCGCGCCGCCGCTTCCACGGCGAGCCGGTCATCCGCTGACGCCGGAGCGGATCTCGACCGGCATCCAGCGCGCTTGCCGCCGGGCAATGCGACCCTCTTTGTTCTCGGCATCATAGTCCATTGGGACCGGCTCGCGGTTGAACCGCGGCCGGTCATCCAGCGCATTGACGATGACGATCGCTCTCGGTTCGCCGTCGGTGGTCACAGCAGCGACATAGACGCCGCAGTCCCGGCAGATGAGATAATCGGCGGTGCGCAATCCGAACCGGTATCGGTGCAGCCGGGCCTCGTCCTCGACCGCGACGATCAATCGCCCCTGCGGATCGGCGGCGGCGCGTGAGCCATGCCGGACGCAGAAGGCGCATTGGCAGGCGCGGATCTCCATCTCGGACGGCTCAATTCCGGTTTCGAAGGTCAGGTGGATGTTGCCGCAATGGCAGCCGCCGCGGTGCGCGCTCATTGGATCTCTTCCGTCTTGACTTGGCGACAGACTATCCGCCCGACGACCCGGAGGAAATGACCTCTCGAAGGCGCAGCCGCCATTCTGCCTGACAAAGGCAGCACTTGGCCGGCACTTTGCCTTGGTTTACGAGGCGGCCTTGCCGCGCCGCAAATGCTCGTCCAGGCGCGGCATGATCTCGACGAAGTTGCAGGGCATGTGGCGGTAGTCGAGCTGCGGTTTCAGGATGCCGTCCCAGGCGTCCTTGCAGGCGCCGGGCGAGCCCGGCAGCACGAAGACGAAGGTGGCGTTGACGACGCCGCCCGTCGCTCGGCTCTGCACTGTCGAGGTGCCGATCTTGTCGTAGGAAATGCGGTGGAACACTTCGGAAAAGCCATCCATGCGCTTCTCGAAGATCGGCTCCAGCGCCTCCGGCGTCACGTCGCGGCCGGTAAAACCGGTGCCGCCGGTGGTGATGACGACGTCGATCTCCTTGTCGCGCGACCAGCCCAGCACTTTGTCGCGGATTTTCTCCCGGTCATCCGTGACGATGTCGCGCGCGGCCAGGACATGGCCGGCCTCGACGATGCGATCGGCCAGCGTCCGCCCTGATTTGTCGTCGGCAAGGCTGCGCGTATCGGACACCGTCAGCACCGCGATGCGCACCGGGATGAACGGGCGGCTCTCGTCAATTTTGGCCATCGGCACCCTCCGAAGCGATGCTTCGTGTCGCGGCGACAAACCACTCCGGTTCGCGACTGCGGATCTCGGCGGCGGCGCGCTTGGCGACATTGCCGGTCTCGAACAGTCCGAAGCATGTCGCGCCGGAGCCCGACATGCGCGAGAATCCAGATCCGGCCCTGTTCAGCAGGGAAAGCGCTCGGCCGATGGGCGGCTGGATCGCCTGCGCCGCCGGTTCGAGATCGTTGCGGGTGATCTCCAGCCAATTGCGGACGCTGTGGAAGTCAAATGCGCGCGGCAGCGGCGGCAGTCCATCATTCTCGCGTTTCTCAAGTGCGTTGAACACATCAGGCGTCGAGACGGCGACGCCGGGATTGACCAGCACCAAAGCGAGCGCCGGAAAATCCGGCACCAGCGACAGCTCGTCGCCGACGCCACGCGCAACCAGCGGTTTTGCCGCAAGACACATCGGCACGTCGGCGCCGAGCGTGAGACCGATCCGGCTCAGTTCGGCCTCGCCGATGTCGAGCCCCCAGGTCCGGACAAGACCCTGCAATACCGCCGCCGCGTCGCTCGAGCCGCCGCCGACGCCGGATGCGATCGGCAGGTTCTTTTCCAGCCGGATGGCAACCGGCGGCGTGCTCTGCTGGCCGGCCTGCCTGCGCAGCGCCTCGCGCGCCTTCACCACCAGATTGCTGTCGTCGATCGGCACGGAAGTCGCGTAACGGCCCGATACGGAGAACCGGTCGGCGTCGGCAGGCTCGATCTCGACCCTGTCGCCGAAGCGGGTGAAAACGACCAGGCTCTCGAGCAGATGGTAGCCGTCGGCGCGCTTGCCGGTGACGTGCAGCGCCAGATTTATCTTGGCGGGCGCAAGCCACGTCCGGGCTGCGGCATCCAAACTGTCGGCTGCTGACGGGATGATGCTCAGTCCTTGGCCAGGCGGTATTCGCCGGTCTTAGGATCCTGGACCAGCGTGCCGTTGGTGCCGTTGGCTGCCTGCTTTTCGGTGCGCCGCACCTTGGCGGTCACACGTTCGGCCTCGCGGACGAAGGTGCGGTAGCCGAAATAAGCGGCTGCGCCGACAACTGCGAAGAAAATGATCTGTGGCATTTCAAAGCTCCTCCCTCGCAAGGCGGCAAGGCAGACTGTCAAGCCCTCATGCTAGACTCTTTCCCTGCTTTTTCAAAGCCCGAAGCGAGCCCACAATGCGCGCTCTTCCGCCGCATCGATCACGCCGCTTGCGGCGGCGGCGGCAATATCGGGCGCTGAAAAGTTCGAGCCGAACAGGCCGATGCGGCCAAACAGGCCACGCGGCGCGGTGACCAGCCTGAGCTGGGTTTTCGCGCCGAAGCGGGTTTTCAGTACCGTGCGCATGTCGCTCAACGCATCGACGAGGCCAAGCTCCAGCCCTTTCTTGCCGGTCCAGAACAGGCCGGTGAACAGGTCCGGATCGTCCTTCAGCTTGGTGCCACGGCGTTCCCTGACCAGGTCGATGAAGGTCTCGTGCACTTCCAGCTGCAGCGCCTTCAGGCGCTCGACGTCTTCCCTCTTCTCCGGCTTGAACGGGTCGAGCACCGCCTTGTTCTGGCCGGCGGTGTGGACACGGCGCTCGACACCGATCTTCTTCATCAGTTCGGGAAAGCCGAACGAGGCCGAGACGACACCAATCGAACCGACGATGGAGGACGGATCGGCAAAGATCTCGTCGCCGGCGACCGCGATCATGTAGCCGCCCGAGGCCGCCACATCCTCGACGAAGACCAGCACCTTCTTGTTCTTCTCGACCGCGAGGTCGCGGATGCGCTTGAAGATCAGCCGCGACTGCACCGGCGAGCCGCCAGGCGAATTGATCGAAATGGCGACGGCGGGCGCATCGAACAGGAACGCCTTTTCGATGAGGGCGGCGGTGGACGCCAAGGAGAGGCTCGGCCGGAACGGGCCGCCGCCGGCCATGATGGTGCCATGCAGCCTGATGACGGGAATGGTGACGACGCTGGATCGCCAGGATTTCGGCAGCAGGCGGTTGAAAAGGCGTTTCACGAGGTGGCTGTCTCCAAATGGCTTCAACGCATGTAGGGATTTGCCGGTCAACGGCAATGCTGCAATCCATCTCAGCCAACTGTGTGCCGGTTTTGCGGCAACGACACTGACGGGCCCAAAATCAATCACCAAACAGCGACGCCAGTCCGTTGTTGATCATCTCGGTGCGTTCCGACGGGCCGTCGCCCGTTTGCCCATGCAGCATCAAAGGCTGGCGGATCGACAGCTTGCCGCGCGCGCCGAGCGCTGCCCTGACGACAATGCGGATTGCGGCTGCTTCCGGGCGCGGATGGACGGCCAGCATCTCGGCGTCGCCGAAGCGGCCCGACAGCGCATGGAGGAGGTCGCCAAGCTGTTCCGGCCGCGCAATGACGGCCAGGCCCCCGCGCGGTTTGGCGACGGCAGCCGCACTCCGGATCCAGCTTTCGAACAGCCCCTGTTCCATCACATGCGCTTGCCGCCGCAGCGGATCGGGCGTGGCGCGGTCTTGCGCCGCGTTGAAGGGCGGGTTCATGATGACGAAATCGAAGGAATTGTCGGCAAGGCCGGCTTGCGTCCGCGCCCGGCCCGACAGCGTGACGTCGGCGGTCAGCACCGAGGCGCGATTGCCGAGATGCGCATTGCCGGGATGGGCGAGCGTGGTTGTGGCGAAGCTTGCCATCTCGGTCGACCGTTCGACGAGCACGACCTGCGCCTCTGGGCAGCGCGACAGCACGGCGAGACCCGCCGCACCGGCGCCGGCGCCGAAATCGGCGAGGCGTCCAGAAAAGCCGGATGAAACTGCTGCCGCCAGCATCATGGCATCCATCCCGGCGCGATGCCCTGTCCTGGGCTGGACCAGCCAGAAGCGGCCGCGATGGAAGGCATCGACCGTATGGGCCGGCGTATCGCTGGTAAGCGCGCTCGCTTCAGCCATTATGTCTGGCGGATTTCGTTCTCGATGCCGGCGTCTTTCAAGATGCGCCGCGCCTGATCGGCCTGGTCGGCATCGACCATCACGCGCTTCTGCAAAAGACCGATCGACCCTTCGAGAATGCTCATGTTCTGGTCGGCGACGAAGCAGGCAATCCCGGCATCGCGCATCAGCGATTCGACAAAGGAGATGATCACGGCATCGTTGGTGCGCACGAGTTCTATCATCGGACGAAGTTCGCAGGTTGCAGCGTTGATGTAAACGCTGGAGCATGGCGCCGAAAGTGTGGAGCGGTTTTCGGGAAACGGCATGCGGTCGCTAAGGTTGACACGCCGTCACCGCAGCCGCGCCAATTCGCCTCTTGCCGTGCCCGTATGTGCCGCCCTAGAGTCCCAGGCGGGACCAGGGTGCCGTCGCACGCGTGATCAAAGACGGGAGTGTTTGTTGGTGGGTGTCGTTCTCAACATCGAAAACGGGAAGCGGGAACCCGCCTCCATCAAGGATCTCATCGACCTGACAGCAGCCGATATGGGGCGCGTCAACAAACTGATCCTGTCCAAGGCCGGCTCCGACGTCGAGATGATCCCGGAGGTCGCCAATCATCTGATCTCGTCCGGCGGCAAAAGGCTGCGTCCCATGCTGACGCTCGCGGCGGCCCAGATGTTCGGCTATTCCGGCGAGGGCCACGTCAAGCTCGCCACCGCGGTCGAGTTCATGCACACCGCCACGCTGCTCCACGACGACGTCGTCGACGAGAGCGGCATGCGGCGCGGCAAAAAGACTGCCCGCATGATCTGGGGCAACCAGGCGAGCGTGCTGGTCGGCGATTTCCTGCTCGGCCAGGCTTTTCGCATGATGGTCGATGTCGGTTCGCTGGAAGCGCTCGACATCCTGTCCAGCGCCGCCTCGATCATCGCCGAGGGCGAGGTGATGCAGCTGGCGGCCGCCAAGAACCTGGATACCACCGAGGACGAGCATTTCGCCGTCATCAAGGCCAAGACCGCGGCGCTGTTCTCGGCTGCCGCCGAGGTCGGTCCGGTCATCGCATCGGCGACGCGCAACGATCGCGCCGCATTGCGCTCCTACGGCATGAATCTCGGCCTTGCCTTCCAGCTCATCGACGATGCGCTGGATTATGGCGGCTCCAGCCAGGAGCTGGGCAAGAATGTCGGCGACGATTTCCGCGAAGGCAAGGTTACGCTGCCGGTCATCCTCGCCTACCGGCGCGGCACCAAGGCCGAGCGCACCTTCTGGAAGCGCGCCATCGAGGACAATGTCACCGACGATGCCGGACTGGAAAAGGCAATCGGCCTGATGACCCGCCATGGCGCCATTGCCGACACCATCGGCCGCGCCCGCCATTTCGGCGAGATCGCCCGTGACGCGCTGGCGCCGCTGGAAGCGACGCCGCAGAAATCGGCGCTGATCGACGTCATCGACTTCTGCATCAGCCGGGTGAACTGACCCGCGCCTGGCGCCAAAGCAAGTTTGCACGCAAAATCGGGCAATCACCGCTCGACAATCGGTTGCGGCGCAAATTATCTATAAAACATGGCAAAGACCGCAGACGACACTATCGCCGTGCGCATCAGCAAGGTGCTGGCGGATCGCATCATATCGGGTGCGATCGAACCGGGAGCCCGGCTGCGGCAGGATCACATCGCCGAGGAATTCCAGACCAGCCATGTCCCGGTGCGCGAGGCCTTCCGGCGCCTGGAGGCGCAAGGGCTGGCGGTCAGTGAGCCCAGGCGGGGCGTGCGCGTCGCCGCTTTCGATCTCGGCGAGGTAAGGGAAGTCGCCGAAATGCGGGCAGCGCTCGAAGTGTTGGCGCTGCGCCATGCCGCGCCGCATCTGACGGCTTCCATTCTCAATCTTGCCGAAGAAGCCACAAAGGCCGGCGACAAATCCCGCGATGTCCGCTCTTGGGAGGAGGCCAACCGCACCTTCCACCGGCTGATCCTGGCGCCCTGCGGCATGCCGCGGCTCATCGCCACCATCGACGATTTGCACGCCGCAAGCGCCCGCTTCCTGTTCGCCGCCTGGCGTTCGGAATGGGAAATCCGCACCGACCAGGATCATCGCGCGATCCTAAGCGCGCTGCGGCAAGGCAACACCGAATCGGCCGCGGCCACGCTTGGCCGGCACGTGCAGTGGATCGGCCAGAAACCGGTCAAGACCGCGTCGGGCAAGATGCGCGAAGCGTTTGCCATCGTCGGGTAGGGACGAAGGGACAGTCGTCGGTTTCCGCGCGTAGCGATCCTTCACACCCCCCTCTGTCCTGCCGGACATCTCCCCCGCAAGGGGGGAGATCAACAGCTTTGCCGTTGCGTTAGTCCTGCAACGTCGGCCATTGGCGAAAGCAGAGGCGACATCCGATCTCCCCACTTGCGGGGGAGATGGCCGGCAAGCCAGAGGGGGGTGCTGTCCCGCCAGCCTTTCCAAATGTCCTTTATTCGACACGCAAGCCCAAGCCTTTTTAGGGGTGAGGGTTGCCATTCCCGCGCAAATATGGATTCGATAATAGATCGAACAACAAAATTATCTATAATTTCAAACCAGCTAGGAAGCAACCATGACCGACATCGCCTTTTCGCCGTCCAAGCCGTCCTTCAGCCCGTTGCGCCTGCAAACCCGCTCGCATAGCTGGCAGGCCGCGGCCGTCGTCCTCGGTACGCTGTTTCTGGCGCTGTTGTCCCAGATCGAGGTGCCGATGGTGCCGGTGCCGGTCACCATGCAGACCTTCGCCGTGACGCTGGTCGGCGCACTTTATGGCTGGCGGCTTGGCGCCATGACCATCATCGCCTGGCTCGCCGAGGGCGCCGTGGGCTTTCCTGTCCTGTCCGGAGGGGCAGCGGGCGCGTCGTATTTCGTCGGGGCAACGGGCGGTTATCTCTTCGCCTTCCCGCTCGTCAGCGCGCTTGTCGGCTGGCTGGCCGAGCGCGGCTGGAACGGCAACCGCGTGCTGCTCGCCTTCGCCGGCATGGTCCTCGGCAACCTCGCCTGCCTGGTTCTCGGAACGGCCTGGCTCGCCGTCATGATCGGCCTCGAACAGGCCATCGCCTTCGGTTTCCTGCCGTTCCTCGTCGGCGGCCTGCTGAAATCGGCGCTCGGCGCCGCGACGCTCAAGCTGTTTTCCGGTAAGGCGGACCCGGCAGGAGCATGATCCCGAAAAATGAGTCCGGTTTTCGGAAGAGATCATGCTCAAACAAAAAGATGGAGCCCCATCCCGATACCATCGGGATGGAACAGGCTCCGCTGGCGCGTCCTGACCGATGACCGTCCGGCTGCGCTCCCACCATCTGCTTTGCCTGCTAACCTATATCGGCGAAGGGTACAGCGCAGCCTTCGTCGCCAATTATGACGTGATCGCGAAACGTCTGGGCCGGGGCGAGGATATTCTGATCGTCTCCGGCCCCGACGACATCTGTCGGCCGCTGCTCGGCGAGGCCGAGCCCCACTGCTTGCGCGAAAGCGCCGCAGGCCGGGACGAGCTGGCAGCACGCGATGTCGGCAAGCTGCTGACCCGGCCGATCCGGGCCGGCGTCCGCTTCAGCCTCGACGCGGCAACGCTTGCCGCCTTGCGCGCGGCCTTTTCAGCCGGCGTGACGCGTGAGGCCTGCCAGGGTTGCGAGTGGGCCGGCCTGTGCAGCACGATAGCGGCAGGCGGATATCGCGATGTCAGGCTGTAGCTCCCAACCCCGATCTGCTATTGTCGGAACTGACAGTGTCTGCGTCGCCATGGTTTGTTAATCGGGTGACCCGATTGTGAATTCGGCCCGGATTGAAGCCTGACCCCAAAAAGGCCATGCTTTGTCAGGAAACATCGAGTCTATGGCTTCTCCGCGCCGACGCGGGATGGCGCTTGGCTGAAAGGGATACGATGCGGCAAGGACGTGCGCGCTGGCTCGCGGGGCTGGCAATTGTGGCAGGGATGGCGATTTCTCCGCTGCCTGCCTACGCCAAGGAATCGACCGACCCGGTCAAGATCACCTCCTTCTCGGGCGCCTATCTCGCCGCCCGCATCGCCGAAGGCGACAACGACCTCGACAATGCCATCGCTTATTACAAGCAGGCGCTCGCCTTCAATCCCGGCGACACCTCGCTGCAGCAAAGCCTGATGCTGTCGCTGATCGCGCAAGGCCGCTTCGAGGAATCGCTGGTCTATGCCGACAAGCTCAAGGCAGTTCCCGACGTCGAGCGCTTCTCGCGTCTGGCTCTGGCGGTCGATTCCTTCCACAAGAAGGATTTCACCAAGGCGCAGTACTGGCTCAAGCTGTCGCTCGAATCCGATCTCGACCGGCTGATTTCCGGCGTCATGTCCGGCTGGGCACAAGAGGGCGCCGGCGACCCCACCGGGGCGATGGCCTCGATCGACAAACTGCAGGGGCCTGACTGGTTCGGCCTGTTCAAGTCCTTCCACCGCGCGCTGATCGCCGATGCCGCAGGCCTATCGGACAAGGCCGACGCGCTTTATGACGCGACCCTGACCGACGTCACGGCCGGCGGTGCCGCGCCCGAGACATGGATGCGCAACGCCCAGGCCTACGCGTCTTTCCTGGCGCGCAAGGGAAACAAGAACAAGGCGCTCTACGTGCTCGACAAGGCCGAGGCGTTCGCGCCCGGCAAGCTCGACATCCAGGCGCTTCGCGACAGGATCAGCAAGGGCGACAAGATCGAGCCCTTCGTCGCCAGTCCCTCCGAAGGCGCCGCTGAAATCCTGCTCGACCTCGCCATCGCGCTCAATCGCGGCGGCGGCGAGCCGTTCGTGCGCCTCTATCTGCAATATGCGCTCGCGCTCAAGCCCGACAGCGACGCCGCTTTGGTGCAGCTTGCGGCCGTTGCGGAGCAGCTGAAGGACGGCGAAGGCGCCATTGCGCTCTATAGCCGCATTCCAGCCTCCTCGCCGCTGAAGGAGCTTTCCGACCTGCAGCTCGGCCTCAACCTTGCCGATCTCAACCGTCACGACGAGGCGATCGCCCATCTCAAGGCATTCGTCGAAGCTCACCCCGATGACATGCGCGCCTATCTGGCGCTGGGCGGGGTCTATGCCTCGAAGGAGGATTTCCGCTCCGCCGCCACTCTCTACGACAAGGCGGTCGCGGTGCTGAAGACGCCGACCAATGCCAACTGGAACATCTACTATCAGCGCGGCATCGCCTATGAGCGGCTGAAGGAATGGCCCAAGGCCGAACCGAACTTCCTCAAGGCGCTGGAACTGTTCCCCGACCAGCCGCAGGTACTGAACTATCTCGGCTATTCCTGGGTCGACATGAACATGAACCTCAAGGAAGGCCTGGCGATGATCCAGAAGGCCGTCGACCTCAGGCCGAGCGACGGCTACATCGTCGATTCGCTGGGCTGGGCCTATTTCCGCATGGGCCGGTTCGACGACGCCGTGCGCGAAATGGAGCGCGCCGTGTCGCTCAAGCCGGAAGATCCGGTGCTCAACGACCATCTCGGCGATGCCTATTGGCGCGTCGGCCGCAAGCTCGAAGCCACTTTCCAGTGGAATCAGGCGCGCGACCTGAAGCCGGATCCCGATGTGCTTGCCATTTTGCAGCAGAAGCTGATGAAGGGCCTGCCGCCGATCGAATCCAACACGGCGCAGGAAACCCCGAAGGTCAAGCCGGCCACCCCGCCAGCGCCGAAGGGGTGATCGGGCCATACTTCTGATGAAACGGGGCTCGCTGAGCCCCGTTTTTTCGGCTTGGCATCTTAGAGCAATTCCAGGAAAGTGTGCGCGGTTTTCCGTTCGGAATTGCGACAGAAACAAAGAGATAGAGACGCCCTATCGCGATCGTCATTCCGTGGCGGAGCAAGGAGCAAGGAGCGAAGCGACGCGGCGCAGACCATAGAAGCCATGCCGTGACCTTAAGGCGTTGCGAGGGTGCAGAATTCTGCTCCGCTTCGTTCTTCGATCAAGGTCACGGAATGGATTCCAGGTCTGCGCGACGCCGCTTGGCGGCTGCTTCGCCCTGGAATGACGAAGTCGGGAAGGCTTTCAGCCAATCTCCAGCGTTGGCGCTCATTCTAGAGCGCGTCGCGCTGAAACGGATTCATACGACGCGCTTTAAGTCTTTGTTTTGATGCATGTCGTTGTCCCAGAGCCGCGGCACACTTCTGGGCGACATGCATTAGAACAGCTTTCGGTAGACGACGAACCCCGAGAGATCGCCGATCTTGTTATAGAGCTTCATCGCCGTGTGGTTGGTTTCGTGTGTCAGCCAGTAGACGCGGCTGGAGCCTGCGGTTTGCGCCCTGGTATAGACGTCTTCGATCAGTGCCCGGCCGACGCCCTTGCCGCGCGACGCCTCATTGGTGAAGAGGTCCTGCAGATAGCAGTTCGGCGAAATCGCCGTCGTGGTGCGGTGGTAGAGATAATGGACAAGACCGAGAAGCTTGCCTTCGCTCTCCGCGACCAGCGCATGCATCGGCTCATAGGCATCGAAGAAGCGCGACCATGTCATTGCAGTGATGTCACCGGGCAGGGCGGTCTCGCCCGAGCGGCCGTAAAACGCATTGTAGCCGTCCCACAGCGGCAGCCATTGCTCGTAATCCTCTCGGGTGACGGGGCGTACGGTGAACTGGCCTTGCATGGCTGAACCTTTGTCGTTGAAGCTGGGCGAGCAAACGGCCACCGGCACCGTCCGGCAATGGGCCAGTCCGAAGCAAAGCGTTCAACCTCTCATCAAGGCGGCGATAGGCGCTGCCTTGACGCCTACCGGCCCGGCAACTAGGGAATGGCATCATTTCAGCGCTTTCCGAGGCCGCCGTGACGTCAGACAGTCCAGCCCATATGCATCCCAGCCGCTCGTTCCAGGGGCTGATCCTGACCCTGCACAATTACTGGGCCGCCTATGGCTGCGTCATCCTGCAGCCTTACGACATGGAAGTCGGCGCCGGCACCTTCCATCCGGCCACCACGCTGCGCGCGCTCGGGCCCAAGGGCTGGAACGCCGCCTACGTCCAGCCCTCGCGCCGGCCCAAGGACGGCCGCTACGGCGAAAACCCCAACCGGCTGCAGCATTATTACCAGTACCAGGTGATCCTGAAGCCCAACCCGCCGAACCTGCAGGAACTCTATCTCGGCTCGCTCAAGGCGATCGGCGTCGATCCGTTGCTGCACGACATTCGCTTCGTCGAGGACGACTGGGCAAGCCCGACGCTTGGCGCCTGGGGGCTCGGCTGGGAGTGCTGGTGCGACGGCATGGAAGTGTCGCAGTTCACCTATTTCCAGCAGGTCTGCGGCATCGAATGCGCGCCGGTGGCGGGAGAACTGACCTACGGCCTGGAGCGGCTGGCCATGTATGTGCAGGGCGTCGACAATGTCTACGACCTCAACTTCAATGGCCGAGAAGGCGCCGAAAAAGTCACCTATGGCGATGTCTTCCTGCAGGCCGAGCAGGAATATTCCAGGCACAATTTCGAATATGCCAACACCGCCATGCTGCTCAGGCATTTCGAGGACGCCGAAGCCGAATGCAAGGCGCTGCTCGCGGCCGGCGCCCCGGCTTCGAACGACAATCTGCCGATGCACCGCATGGTCTTCCCGGCCTATGACCAGTGCATCAAGGCCAGCCACGTCTTCAATCTGCTCGACGCGCGCGGCGTGATTTCGGTGACCGAGCGGCAGAGCTACATCCTGCGGGTGCGCAATCTGGCGAAGGCCTGCGGCGAGGCGTTCCTCCAAACCCAGGCCGGCGGCCTCGCCGCCTGAGGCTCACTTCATCATTTCGGGGGACATGTTGATTGGGGCCAACATCGGGCCAGTCGATCCGGCCATGGTCCGCAAAGCCTGCCGTACGCCCGGCATCGCGAAGGCGCCATGGGCCTGCGCGGTCAAACAGGCGCTGAGCGCGATGATCTGCAGAAGTCTCGATGCCGTTTTCATGGTCGTTCAGCCAATAAGTTCCCTGCCTGAGCGTTCGTCGCTTCAGCGCTGCGTTTGGTTCATGGAAATCTTTGATCAAAGGACGGGCGGGCTGGTTGCGGCCCGACAGGGGCGGTCAAAATTTCTGGAAACAGCGGTCAGCCGAGTTGCTATGCCCTCTTGCCTCCCCCTAGATGGGGGAGGTCGCCGCGAAGCGGCGGGTGGGGGTGACAGCGCGACGTTCCATGCCAAAACTCGATCGATTCAAGCTGCAGTCTGCGCAAAGGCTTCGCGCGGCGATGACCGACGAGGAACGCATCCTGTGGCGGCATCTGTGGCGCATTCCAGTAGAAGGCACTCATTTTCGCAGGCAGGCGTCGGTAGGCGTTTACTTCCCTGATTTCACCTCCCACCGGCTGAAGCTGATCATTGAGGTGGACGGTGTCCATCACAGCTTCGATGACCAACAGCACCATGACGAACGTCGAACGAAATGGTTTGAGAGCCAGGGTTATCGAGTCATCCGCTTCTGGAACCATGAAATCAAAAACGAACTGGATTCCGTGCTCGATACGATCTATGCGGCGGTGGAAGAACGAAAATCACACCTGCGTTTGCGCGATGGTGCCGAAGGTATCGGCGGCTGAGAGGTCGCCACCCCACCCCGGCGCTACGCGCCGACCCTCCCCATCGAGGGGAGGGTGGGAGCCTAACTATGCCTGATCTGCTTCTAGAACTTCGCTCCGAGGAAATCCCCGCCCGGCCGCGCAACCGCAGCGCCGGAGGCGCGAGGACGCGCAATCAGAAGGCATGCGGGTGGAGAAACTCTGATGCCTGATCTTTTGCTAGAACTTCGCTCCGAGGAAATCCCCGCCCGGCCGCGCAACCGCAGCGCCGGAGGCGCGAGGACGCGCAATCAGGGAGAAGGCATGCGGGTGGAGAAACTCTGATGCCGGATTTGTTGCTGGAACTCCGCTCCGAGGAAATCCCCGCCCGTATGCAGCGCAAGGCGGCGGGCGATCTCAGGAAGATGCTGACCGACGGTCTGGTCGAGGCGGGTCTGACCTATGACGCCGCGCGCGAATACTGGACGCCGCGGCGCCTGGCGCTCGATGTCAGGGGCCTGACCGCGCGCTCGAAGGATATCCACGAGGAGATCAAGGGGCCGTCGACGACGGCGCCGGAACAGGCGGTGCAGGGTTTTCTGCGCAAGGCAGGCCTTGCCTCGGTTGCCGAGGCGCATGTTCATTCCGATCCGAAGAAGGGCGATTTCTACGTCGCCCATATTTCGAAGCCGGGCAGGGCGGCGGAAGAAATCATCGCCGAACTGGTGCCGGCCATCATTCGCGGCTTCCCCTGGCCGACATCGATGCGCTGGGGGCCGGCTTCAGCCAAGCCCGGTTCGCTACGCTGGGTGCGGCCGCTGCAGACGATTCTGTGCACCTTCGGCCCGGAGACCGAGGAGCCGGTGGTGGTCGATTTCGAGATCGATGGCATCCGCTCGGGCAATATCACCTACGGCCATCGTTTCATGGCGCCGGGAGAAATCACCGTGCGCCGCTTCGACGATTACGTGACCAAGCTGGAAGCGGCCAAGGTCGTGCTCGATGGCGACCGCCGCAAGGAGATCATCCTTGCCGACGCCCGCAACCTTGCCTTCGCCAACGGGCTCGATCTGGTCGAGGACGAAGGGTTGTTGGAAGAAGTGTCGGGCCTGGTCGAATGGCCGGTGGTGCTGATGGGCGAATTCGAGCAGGCCTTTCTTGCCATACCGCCAGAAGTGGTCCGGCTGACCATCCGCGCCAATCAGAAATGCTTTGTCACCCGGCCGCAGGGCGACGGCGAAAACCTCTCCAACCGCTTCATCCTCACCGCCAACATCGAGGCCAAGGACGGCGGCAAGGAGGTCGCGCACGGCAACGGCAAGGTGGTGCGTGCCCGCCTGTCGGACGCGCTGTATTTCTGGAAGACCGACCAGGGCGATCTGCCGGATCTGGAGCAGCTCGAGGCGTCGGCGAAGAAATTCGGGCTCGATCTGAAAAAGCCGCTCGACCAGCGCATGGCCCGCCTCGACCATCTCAATGTCACCTTTCACGCCAAGCTCGGTACGCAAGGCGATCGGGTGGAGCGGATCAAGCGGCTGGCGCAGGAGCTGGCGCCAACAGTGGCGCAGTCGATCTCCCCCCTTGAGGGGGAGATGGCCGGCAGGCCAGAGGGGGTCGCTTCGGCTGCCGCGACGCCGTCCGGTCTCTCGAAGAAAGAGGGAGTTGGCACTCCACGCGAGACGACCCCCTCTGTCGCCTTCGGCGACATCTCCCCCTCAAGGGGGGAGATTACCGCGCTCGCCGCTCGCGCCGCCGTGCTGGCCAAGGCTGATCTCACGACAGAAGCAGTGGGCGAGTTTCCGGAACTGCAAGGCGCAATGGGCCGCAAATACGCGCTGCTGCAGGGTGAGCATCCGTCCGTGGCTGCGGCGATCGAGGAGCACTACAAACCGCAAGGTCCGTCAGATAGCGTGCCGACCAATCCGGTGTCGATTGCCGTCGCGCTGGCCGACAAAATCGATACGCTGGTCGGCTTCTGGGTCATTGATGAAAAGCCGACGGGGTCGAAGGACCCTTACGCGCTGAGAAGGGCCGCACTGGGCGTGGTGAGAATCCTGATCGAGAATGGGATCTCACTGCCGCTGACATCGCTCTTCGATAGTGCCTATCAAACGGCGAGTTATCTCGCGTCTAAGGCTGGACGGGCATTTGGGCCCGACCTCCTCGCCTTCTTCCACGACCGCCTGAAAGTCTATCTCCGCGACCAGGGCGCTCGGCATGATCTCATTGACGCCGTGCTGGCAGGTGGTGGAAGCGCGCCAATCTCCCCCCTTTTGGGGGCGGCGAAGCCGACAAAGGGGGGCGCTGTCCCGCCGACCTCTCATTCTGGCGCGCCCCCCTCTGCCCTGCCGGGCATCTCCCCCACAAGGGGGGAGATCGGCCAATCGCACTCGGACGACCTCCTGCAGATCGTGCGTCGCGTCGAAGCTCTGGGGTCCTTCCTCGACACCGAGGACGGCAAGAACCTGCTCGCCGGCGCCAAGCGGGCGGCCAACATTCTGGCTGCCGAGGAGAAGAAGAAAACGCTCGTCGCCGAGACTGTTGAGCCGGCGCTGTTTCGCGAGGAGGCCGAGAAATCGCTGTTTGCAGCGGTGAATCAGGCGGAGAGAGAAGCCGGCGAAGCGATTCAAAACGAAGACTTTTCCGCCGCCATGCTGGCGCTTAGCGTGCTGCGCGAACCGGTTGATTCATTCTTTGAACGTGTTCTCGTGAATGATGAGGACCAGGCCGTGCGCGCCAACCGTCTGGCATTGCTCGCCCGCATCCGCACGGCCACCGACCAGGTGGCTGATTTCTCCAGAATAGCTGGCTAGCTAAGGGACGGACAAGCCCGAACACGGGCGGCGTTCACACGCCGCCCGTCTTGTTTTCAGTCCTCCCGAGGCTGACTCCGTCAGTCCTCCAAAATGCTGACATGCACGCTGTCTGAATAGACGTCGACCTGGATCAGCGGCTCGCCATTGACGATGGCGTTCCGTGTCGAGGAGCTCATCGCGCCACTGCGCTTCAGCATGCGTTCCAGATACGCGCGATCATCGTTGCTGCGGAACCAGTCATCGCCCTGGTCGTCGGCGTCGCGCCGGTGGAACTTGTGCCAGTTGGCACGGTCCTGCCGCACCATCTGTGCTGCGCTGCTCAGCTCATAGCCGTCGCTGGCATGGTGGTCGCGATCGGAAATGCGCGCGACGTAGGACCCTAGCTCGTCACCGGCCTGCGCGCCGCCGACACCTATAGGTGACGCCAGCAACAGGCCGGCAATAATCAAAGATTTCGTCATGTTCATGATAACCCCTCGCTCTCCTACAACCCGGCGCGCTCATGCCAAAACCGATTGGCGAAATTGGGGCCGCCGCCGCCAAGCCGATCGTGCGCCGGGCTGTCGATTGGCGTCAAGCGGCATGGATCGGCCGACTGTCTTGGCCGACTGTTTTGGCTGAATGGCCTACTCGGCTTTGCCGACGCCCTCGATCGGCTGCTGCGGTGTTGTTGCCGGCTGCGGCGCTGCCGGTTGCGACTCGGGCTTGCCGTTCGATGCCGTTGCAGTTCCGGCTGGTGCGGTCTCTGCCGTCGGCTCAGTTGCCGGCGCCGCGGCGCTCGCCCTGGCCGGAGCCGGCGCGGCGAAGGCGCCGCCGACGATGCCGCCGCGAATGATCATCGGATCCTGCCTAGGCTTTTCGGGGATCGCCGCGACCTTTTCATAAGTCACATCGGGCTGGGCATCGCCGAGCGCGACGATCGATGGCGTCGAGGCGGTCCTGACCGGTTCGGATCCGCCAACCTTGATGACCGATGGCGTCGAGGTCGAGACGCCGAGAAAGACGATCGACGAGGCGTGCGCCCCACCGGTCATCGCCGCCAGGGTGAAACCAAGCGCTCCAAGCACACGCATCGACATCGAAACCGTCCCCTTGCCCAACAAGCCGCCAGCCCTAACCCAAGTAGCCTTAACCCGAGTGGATTGATGCCGGCTTGCAGGGAAACATAGCATTTTAGGCATTGATAATTCGCCAACGCCGGCTTGCCCGAAAACCACTGCCGTATTAGAGCAATTCCAGGAAAAGTGAGTAGCGGTTTTCCGTCCGGAATTCCGCAAAAACAAATACTTAGAGCGTTTAAGCGAACAGCTGAACCGCTCTAATGCATGTCGCTCAAAAGTGGCCCCGGTTTTGAGAGAACGACATGCATCAAAACAAAGACCTAAAGCGCGTCGCATGAATCCGGTTCAGCGCGACGCGCTTTAGGTCCGGTGCCTGTGAGGTGAAGCGAGTGGCTGAGATACTATCCGTCGGCGAAGCGATGGAGCAGGCGTTGGCGCTGCTTGAGGGCGGCGACGTGGTCGCCATCCCGACGGAGACCGTCTATGGACTGGCCAGCGACGCGACCAATGGCGTCGGCGTCGCCCGCATCTTCGAAGCCAAGGGCCGGCCGCGCTTCAACCCGCTGATTGCCCATGTCGCCGATCTGGCGATGGCAGAGCGCATTGCGGCCTTCGATCCGCTGTCGAAACGGCTGGCCGAGGCGTTCTGGCCGGGGCCGCTGACGCTGGTGCTGCCGCTCCAACCCGGCAACGGCATCCATCCGCTGGTCACCGCCGGGCTGGACACGATCGCGCTGCGCATGCCGAGGGGCTTCGGCGGAGAGCTGATCGCCAGGCTCGGCCGGCCGCTGGCCGCGCCCAGCGCGAACTCTTCGGGCAAGATAAGCGCGACGACAGCGCAAGCCGTGGCGGCCGATCTCGGCGCCAAAATCCGGCTGGTGGTCGATGGCGGCGCCACCCCGGTCGGGCTGGAATCGACCATCGTCAAGGTCGAAGGCAACAGCGTGCGGCTGCTGAGGCCAGGCGGCATCGCTGCCGCCGATATCGAGGCCGTCACCGGCATTAAGCTGCAGCGCGGCGCGACAGCCGGCATTGAGGCGCCCGGCATGCTGGCGTCGCATTATGCGCCGCGCGCATCGGTGCGGCTCGATGCACAGAGTGTGGCTGAAGGCGAGGCCTTGCTGGCCTTTGGTGGCGACCGCGCCGAAGGCTGGCAAGCGGCGGCCGCCTTGCGCAACCTGTCCGCGTCAGGCGATTTGCGCGAAGCCGCAAGCAATCTGTTCGCGTATTTGCAGGAACTCGACCGCAGCGGTGCGGCGACGATCGCTGTCGAGCCGATCCCGTTCGATGGGCTTGGCGAGGCGATCAACGATCGGCTGTTTCGTGCCGCTGCCCCCCGTGACAAGCTCGACTGAGCGCCATAGTTTGCGCCGATGAACGACTCCCCCTTCGACCTCGATCCCGCTCTCATCGACCGCTTCACTGCCATTGTCGGCGAAAAATATGCACTGCGCGACCAAGCCGATATTGCGCCGTATCTTACCGAGCGGCGCGGGCTGTGGCACGGCAGGACGGCCTTGGTGCTGCGTCCCGGCAGCGTCGACGAGGTGAGCCGTATCATGCGGCTGGCGAGCGAGACGGGAACGCCGGTCGTGCCGCAAAGCGGCAACACCGGGCTGGTCGGCGCCCAGGTGCCTGACGCATCCGGCCGCGAGATCGTGCTTTCTTTGTCGCGGCTGAACCGCATTCGCGAGATCGACGTCTTCTCCAACACGGTGACCGTCGAGGCCGGCGTTATCCTGCAGACGCTGCAGGAAGCGGCCGACGCCGCCGACCGGCTGTTTCCGCTGTCGCTCGCCGCGCAAGGCTCCTGCCAGATCGGCGGCAATCTGTCCTCCAATGCCGGAGGCACCGGCGTGCTTGCCTATGGCAATGCGCGCGAACTCTGCCTCGGCGTCGAAGTGGTGCTGCCGACCGGCGAGGTGTTCGACGATTTGCGCAAACTGAAGAAGGACAACACCGGCTACGATCTGAAGAACCTGTTTGTCGGCGCCGAAGGCACGCTCGGCATCATCACCGCCGCGGTGCTGAAGCTGTTTCCCAAGCCCAAGGGGCGCGAAGTCGCCTTTGCCGGCCTGTCGTCGCCGGAAGCAGCGCTTTCGCTGTTCAGCCTGGCCATGGACCGGGCAGGGGCCGCACTCACCGCCTTCGAACTGATCGGCCAGCGCCCTTATGATTTCACGCTGCGCCACGCACAGGGCGTCACCCGGCCGCTGGCCGAGAATTGGCCCTGGTATGTGCTGATGCAGGTGTCATCCGGCCGTTCGGCCGAGGACGCCAGGGGGCTGATCGAGGAGGTGCTGTCGGAAGGCCTCGAGCAAGGCATTGTCGGCGATGCGGTGATCGCGGCAAGCCTGGCGCAGGGCGACGCCTTCTGGAATTTCCGCGAAGTGCTGCCGGATTCGCAGAAGCCCGAAGGTGCTTCGATCAAGCATGACATTTCGGTGCCGGTGGCATCCATACCTGCGTTCGTCGCCAAGGCTGCCGGCGCTGTCGCCTCGGTCAGCCCGCAGGCGCGCGTCGTCTGCTTCGGCCACATGGGCGACGGCAATCTCCACTACAACATCTCCCGGCCGAAGGACGCCGACGATGAAGCGTTTCTCGGCCTCTATCACGCCATGAACCATGCCGTGCACGATGTCGTACGCGCCTTCCACGGTTCTATCTCGGCCGAGCATGGGATCGGCCAATTGAAGCGCGACGAACTGATCGCCACCGCGCCGCCAATGGCGATCGATCTGATGCGCCGGGTGAAGGCCGCTTTCGATCCGGCCGGCATCATGAATCCCGGTAAGGTTATCTGATCCTTTCGACATCTTGTGGCTGGTCTCATTCCGATAACCATCCCCTGAGATCAGCAAAATTTAACTGACTTTCTTAAGCGCGGCGGTAAGGAGCCCGCGCTAACGTTTCGCCATAACGAGGCTGGGAAAACTGGCCCGGTGAGGTCCGTGAAAGCGGCTCTCAGGAGAAACACAGGAAGGCAGTAGATGAACAGTGTACTGAAGCCCGTCTGGGCTGGGCGCAATATGCGTCTTGACCCATTCCGCCTGCCGCAAGTGGTCAGCTATGCCACGCGCGACGACTATGGCGACGTAACCTTCACCATCGACCAGCGTGGCGCCGTCATCCGCCGCACGCTCGAGATGAGCGGCGTGCCGGCGATCATTGCGCTGCCCGCCAACGCGTTTCGCGGCGTCGCCGCCCGCGCGATGGAGGATCCGGAAGGCAATGTCACGGTGACGCTCGAACTCCTTCACAATGACCCGATGTTGTCGGTGCCGCTGCTGGTGGCCGACGATCTCGACGATGTCGCCGCCGATTGGCGCGCCTGGGCCGACGCCTACCGGCTGCAGATGCTGCTGATCGAATCCGACGGCATTGCCCGCACGCTTGAGGAATCGCTCGGCGCCGCCATCAAGGCGCTGCCGGCCAAGGATCGCCGCAAGGGCCGGGTCTCGACCACGCGCCGCCCGCGCTTCCTCGCCCGCCGCAGGGCCGGCAATCTCGGGCTGAGACTGGTGATCGACGGCCAGGAGATTATTTCGAGAGAGTAGAGCGCTCTTCTCCTTCCCCCCTTGTGGGGGAAGGTGGATTGCCGCGAAGCGGCAAGACGGATGAGGGGTGTTCCAGGGAACGCCAACGCCTCACTCCGCTGGAGCACCCCTCATCCGTCTCGGCGCTGCGCGTCGATCCACCTTCTCCCACAAAGGGAGAAGGAAGAGGGAGCCTACACCAGCGGCTTCAGCGCCACCCACAGCGCACCGCCGATCAGGCCGACGAAGATCAGCCAGCCGACCTGGTTGTTCGATTTGAACAGCCGCAGGCACTGATCGGGATCGTCGATATCCAGAACCGCAATCTGCCGCGCCATATGGGCGCCGGCGGCGATCAGCCCGGCCAGCGCCACCACCGGCGCCTGCGCCGAGGCAAAGGCGATGGCGAAGCACACCAGCATTCCGCCATAGAGCCCGACCAGCCATGTCCTGGTGTTGTCGCCGAACAGCCGCGCCGTCGAGTGCACGCCGACAATGGCGTCGTCTTCCTTGTCCTGGTGGGCATAGATCGTGTCGTAGCCGATCACCCACAGGATCGAGCCGATATAGAGCATGATGGCCGGGCCATCGAGATCGCCGAACTCGACCGCCCAGCCCATCAGCGCGCCCCAGGAGAAGGCGAGGCCAAGCACGAATTGCGGCCAGTTGGTGAAGCGCTTCATGAAGGGATAGACGGCAACGATCACCAGCGAGACGATGCCGAGCGGAATGGCAAAGTCGTTGAACTGCAATAGCACGACGAGGCCCAGCAAGGCCTGGATGACCAGAAATATCCAAGCCTGGCGGCGCGTCACCTTGCCGGCCGGCAGCGGCCGCGAACGCGTGCGCTCGACCTTGTTGTCGATGTCCTGATCGACAATGTCGTTGTAGGTGCAGCCGGCGCCGCGCATGGCGACGGCGCCGACAAAGAACAGGAACAGGAACCACGGCGACGGCAGCAGCGTCAGCAGCGGGTCGGTGGGGCGCGGATAGGCGCTGGCCGCAAGCGCTGCCGACCACCAGCAGGGCCACAGCAGCAATTGCCAGCCGATCGGCCGGTCCCAGCGCGCAAGCTGCGCGCACGGCCACAGCCAGCGCGGCAATATCTTGTAGACCCAATGGCCGCTCGGTGCGTCGGCGACGCGGCCCTGGGCGGCTTTCGACTGGATGGTTTCCATCGTGCTGGAGTGGCAGCAGCCGCGAGCGCCGTCAAGCGGCCGCATTGTCGCTCAGGCGGTGAAAACATCGTGCGTGGCGAACCATTCCTTCGCCACCTCGATGAAGGCCAGCGCCGCCTTCGACAGCCTTTGCCTTGTGTCATGGGTGAGGATGATGCGCTGCATCGGCAGCGGATCGGACAGCGGCTTGCAGACCAGCGGCAGGCCGTCATAGCTCCTGTCGCCATAGGGCCTTGTGTAACTCACCGCGACGCCGAAACCGTTGGCGACCATGCTGCGCTGCAGTTCGAATGAACTCGTCGTCGATTGCGAGATCGGCGACAGGCCGCGGCTGAGGAACAGGTCCAGCATATGCTGCCAGCTGTGCGGCTGGTCGGTGGTAACAAGCGGATGGGCCGCCAGCTCCGCCAGGCTGACGCTGGCCTGGCTGGCCAGCGGGTGGCCTTGCGGCAGAAGCGCGTGCGGCCGCAGCTCATGCAGCAGGATGCGGGCGAAGTGCGAGGGCAGGCCGAGATCGTAGGTCAGGCCGAGATCTATTGCCGCATCGCCGAGCCGCCGGCCCAGCGTCTCGAAGGTCTCGTCGCGCACGACCACAGTGACCGCCGGGCAGCGTTGCGAAAACGCGCGGATCAGCGCCGGCGCGAAATAGGGCGCCAGATCCTCGAAGCAGCCGAGCACCAGCTCGCCGCCGACATCGGCGTCGCGCGTCCCGAGCCCAACCAGTTCGTCCGCTTCGGCCAGCACCTGCTTCGCCTTGGCCACCGCGCCGCGGCCGAACGAGGTCAGCGCAATGCCGCTGCCGCGCTGGCGCACAAACAGTTTCTGGCCGAGCGTCGCTTCGACATTGTCGATCGCCACCGAGATCGACGGCTGTGAGACGTTCAGCATCCGGGCGGCCGCGGTGACGCTGCCTTGGCGGGCGACAGCAACGAGATAGCGCAATTGGGTGAGGGTCAGGTTCATAGGCCAGAACTATAAGAGAGATGAGAAGTTATTATTTTACGCGATGTGCGGCGGCTGCGATAGTCGGTCATCGAACAGGGGAGACATGAGATGGCCGCCAGACATATCGATGCCGCAGCGATTGCCGACTACCAGCGCGATGGCGCGGTCTGTATACGCGGCGCTTTCAAGGACTGGGTCGGCACCATCGCCGCCGGCATCGAGCGCAACATGCAAAACCGCAGCGCCACAGCGTCGGATATCGCCAATGGCAAGGGCAGCTTCTTCGACGATTATTGCAACTGGGAGCGTATCCCCGAATTCGTCGATGTGGTGCGCAATTCACCGGCCGCCGAACTGGCGGCGGCGGCAATGCAGTCGCGCAGCGCGCAGTTCTTCCACGACCATGTGCTGGTCAAGGAACCCGGCACGCAGAAGCCGACGCCCTGGCACCAGGACATCCCGTATTATTTCGTCGATGGCAGCCAGACCGTCAGCTTCTGGATACCGATCGACCCGGTCAAGGAAGCAACGCTGAGGCTGATCGCCGGCTCGCACAAATGGGACAAGATGATCCTGCCGGTGCGCTGGCTCGACGACAGCAATTTCTATGCCGGCGAGGGTGATTATCTGCCGGTGCCCGATCCCGACAACGACCCGTCGCTGAAGGTGCTGGAATGGGAGATGGAGCCGGGCGACGCCATCCTGTTCGACTTCCGCACCGCGCATGGCGCGCGCGGCAATCCGACGGCGGCCCGGCGTCGGGCGCTGTCGCTGCGCTGGGTTGGTGACGATGCGCGCTATGTCGAGCGTCCAGGCCGCACCTCGCCGCCCTATCCCGGCCATGACATGAAGCCCGGCCAGAAACTGCGCGAGGACTGGTTCCCGGTTGTCTTCCAGAGCTGAGCGGCTCACTTCGGTTGCCGGTGCGCGCGACGTTCCCGTGCGCAACCGGCATGGCGCAAGGTAAAGCTCTTGACCCGCGCCGCCCGGCGCAATAGCGCAATCCCTGTCGTGAAATGACAAGGGACATCGGCATGCGCGTTTTGTTGATCGGCTCCGGCGGCCGCGAACATGCCCTGGCCTGGAAGATCGCGGCCTCGCCGCTGCTGACCAAGCTCTATGCCGCGCCCGGCAATCCAGGCATTGCTGGCGAGGCCGAACTGGTCAAGCTCGACATTGGCGACCATGCCGCTGTTACTGCTTTCTGCAAGGACAATGCGATCGACCTCGTCGTCGTCGGCCCGGAAGGGCCGTTGGTCGCCGGCATTGCCGATGATCTGCGCGATCAAGGCATCCGCGTCTTCGGCCCGTCGAAGCGGGCGGCAAGGCTCGAAGGTTCGAAAGGTTTCACCAAGGACCTCTGCGCGAAATACGACATCCCGACCGCCGCCTATGGCCGCTTCACCGATCTGGCCGCGGCCAAGGCCTATGTCGAAAGAGTCGGTGCGCCGATCGTCATCAAGGCCGACGGGCTGGCCGCCGGCAAGGGCGTCACCATCGCCATGACGCTGGACGAGGCGCGAGCAGCGCTCGATGCCTGTTTCGACGGCGCCTTTGGCGACGCCGGGGCGGAAGTGGTGGTCGAGGAATTCATGACCGGCGAAGAGGCGAGTTTCTTCTGCCTGTGCGACGGCGCCACGGCTCTTCCCTTCGGCACCGCGCAGGACCACAAGCGCGTCGGCGACGGCGACACCGGCCCAAACACCGGCGGCATGGGCGCCTATTCGCCGGCGCCGGTGATGACGCCCGACATGGTCGAGCGCACCATGCGCGAGATCGTCGAGCCGACGATGCGCGGCATGGCCGAGCTTGGCGCGCCCTTCGCCGGCATTCTTTTCGCTGGGCTGATGATCACGGACAAAGGGCCGAAGCTGATCGAATACAACACCCGCTTCGGCGATCCCGAATGCCAGGTGCTGATGATGCGGCTGAAGGACGATCTGCTGGTGCTGCTCAACGCCGCCGTCGACGGCCAGCTTGCGCACAGTTCTGTGCGCTGGCGCGACGATGCCGCACTGACCGTGGTGATGGCGGCGCGAGGCTATCCCGGCACGCCGGAAAAAGGTTCGGTCATCCGCGGGCTGGACGAAGCCGCCGGCGACGGCGTCGAGATCTTCCATGCCGGCACCGCCATCAATGGCGGCGCGCTGGTCGCCAATGGCGGCCGCGTGCTCAACGTCACCGCGTCGGGCAAGACGGTGGGCGAAGCGCAGAGCCGCGCCTACGCCGCGCTCGACCGCATCGACTGGCCCCAAGGCTTTTGCCGCCGCGACATAGGCTGGCAGGCGGTGGCGCGGGAAAAAGCCGACGCGGCCGGGTAATATCGGCAGGCTTCAGCGCTCGCGAACGAGTTCGGTCGAAGCGGTGCTGACCGGGTCGGCGGCCTGGGAGAAGGCTGCCTCGAGCAGAGCCTCCGAGCGATACGCGGTCCGCTTCCAGGCGACATACTCGGCAATGCCGAAGCGCGCGCGGCGCGGCACCGTCTTGACCACCGGCATGCGGAAGGCGGCGCGAAATGTCTGCCAGCGCGCGCCGATCACCGCTACCATCTCCTCGACTGTCGGTGGCGTCGCCACATCGGCATAGGTGATGGTGACTTTGCCGGCGAGCCCGGCTGCGCGCGAAACCGGCACCGGGATCGAGGCGAGGTAATCGGGCGGCACATCGATCAGGCCGCCGAACGGCCATTGCTGGCGCAGCGTGGCTGCATCCATCGGCGCGACGTTGACATCGATGTCGTTGGGCGTGCCGGCGACCCGGTAGGGGCAGCGCAGGCGCCCGCAATTGGCTTGCGCCGAAAATTGCCACAGCGCATAGCCCTGCCAGTTGCCCATCGGAAAATGCACGTCGATGTCCGGCTTGTAGCGCGCATACCAGAGCGGCAGCCGCGACAGCAGCCGGTATTGATAGCGGTTGTCGGCGATGTACTGGGCGGTCTTGCCGTTGGTGTAGAGTATCGGGAAACGGCCGAGTCGCCGGTGGACCTGGCGCACGAATTCCTCGGCATCCTCCAGCGACATCCACTGCGTCGGGTCGTTGCCTTCGAGGTCGAGGGCCAGCAGATCATCCGGCGCCGGTTCGGCGAAATCGATGAAATTGTTCGCCTGCTCGACCGGATTGCCGGGCCGGGCAAGATGATAGGCGCCCCATTTCAGGCCGAGCGCCTTGGCCACCACCTTGCGCGTCTGGAACAACTCGCGCGTCACCGCATAGCGTTTCCACAGCGTCTTGCAGAGTTTGACTGTAGTTTCGTCGCCGTAGCAGAAATAGGGCGGCGGCAGCCCGTCGGAGGCCTTGTTGATGAAGCCGACGACGCGCTTATCGGTGGAGAGTTGCGCCCAGTCGATGGAATTGTATTCATAGGCGTCGACGACGAGCGCGCGGTCGCCATCCCGCCACGGCTCGGAGAAGTCCGAAGCTTTAGCCGCCGATGTCAGCGACATCATCGCCGCGAGAGCGATCGCTGAGCGGCGAAGAAGATGCGCCGGCGTTTTCAAACAGGGGATCCCCGCTGACCAAACACCGATGGTGAACCGCTATGGTTAAGGAAGTGCTTTCAGAGAGGCACTGGCGAAAGCCCGCGTGACATCCGATCTCCCCCCTCGTGGGGGAGATGTCCGGCAGGACAGAGGGGGGCGCTGTCCCTCTGCCCTCTCAATCGATCGCAATTGCGACCAGAGGCTTGTCCCCGATTGGTTGGAAAATGAATAAGGTTGGCGTTCCTTCACGCCCCCCTCTGCCCTGCCGGGCATCTCCCCCACGAGGGGGGAGATTGCCAGTTCCGCCGCTCACCGCCGCGTAACCGTCCGCACCTCAAGCGGATCAGGCGCCGGTTCTTGCGGCAGCGTGCCTTCGGCGGCGCGCTTGCGGTGATGAGCGAGCGAGCATTGCGGCGAGCACAATATGCCGCGATCGGTCCAGTAGGCGGGGCCTCTTTGGAGATCGCCATGATAATACCAGAAGCCGCTTGCCTGATATGGCAGGCCGCATTCGATGCAACGGTATGTCTCAGGTCTGGCAAGCATGTTGCCCGGTCCAATCTGTCGATGGCCTGTCTTTCCGAGAGATCATAACAGCAGGATGTCATTCCTTGCCGCAGAAATTTTGATAGGTAGTGCGGCCTCGAAAATTGGCTAAAGCCCTCGCGATTTCGTCATTCTATGGCGAAGCAAGGAGCGAAGCGACGCGGCGCAGACCATAGAATCCATGCCGCGACTTCGACGCGTTGCCACGGCCCAGAATTCTGAGCCGTTGCACCCTGCGCGCGAGGTCGCGGCATGGGTACTCGGCGTCCGCTTCGCTTCCGCTCCGCCAGTGGATGACGAAGTTCGGTGCAAAATCCGCGTGACAAAGTTTGACGTTTACGTAAAAAGAAGATCGGAGGCCGCCCAAAGGCGGATGGTTTTGCATCGGCCCGGGTCCTAGGATCGAGGAGGCGAGCAGCGGAGGAGAAAGCGGCATGTACAAGGCGCCGGTCGACGACATTTCGTTCACGCTCAAGCATGTCGCCGGCCTCAAGCCGGCGCTCGATAGCGGCGCGTTCGGCGATCTCGGCGAAGACCTTGTCGACGCCATCCTGTCAGAGGCCGGCCGCTTCGCCAGCGAGGAAGTGGCGCCGCTCTACAAGATCGGCGACGAGCACGGCGCGGTGCTGAAGGATGCGGCAGTGACCACGCCGCCCGGCTGGAAGGCGCTTTACCGCAGCTGGATCGACGGTGGCTGGAACGCGCTGTCGGGGCCGGAAGAGTTCGGCGGCCAGGGCCTGCCGACCATGCTCGGCGTCGCCGCGCTCGAAATGTGGAATTCGGCCGCCATGGCCTTCGGCATCGGCCCGACGCTGACCATGGGCGCGGTCGAGGCGCTCGACAAGCATGCCTCCGAGGCGCTCAAGGCCAAATATCTGGCAAAGCTCGTTTCCGGCGAATGGATGGGGACGATGAACCTGACCGAGCCACAGGCCGGTTCCGATCTCGCCGCACTGCGAACCCGCGCCGAGCCTGCCGGCGACGGCACCTATCGCATCTTCGGCCAGAAAATTTTTATCACCTATGGCGAGCATGATTTCACCGACAACATCATCCATCTTGTGCTGGCGCGGCTGCCGGATGCGCCGGCCGGCACGCGCGGCATTTCGCTGTTCCTGGTCCCGAAAGTCCTGGTCGACGATGACGGGTCGCTCGGCGCCCGCAACGACGTCTTCTGCTCCGGCCTCGAGCACAAGCTCGGCATCCATGGCTCGCCGACCTGCACCATGATCTATGGCGACGGGTTTCAGGATGCCACGCCCGGCGCCGTCGGCTGGCTGATCGGCGAGGAGAACAAGGGGCTGGCCTGCATGTTCACCATGATGAACAACGCCAGGCTTTGCGTCGGCATGCAGGGCGTGGCGGTGGCTGAAGCCGCGACGCAGAAGGCGATCGCCTATGCCAATGAGCGCCGCCAGGGCAAGGCGTCGAATTACACCGGCGCCGGCATGGCGCCGATCGTCCATCACCCCGACGTGCAGCGCAACCTGCTGACCATGAAGGCGCTGACCCAGATCGCCCGCGCCATCTCCTATTCCTGCGCCCACGCCATCGACCTGGCGCGAGTCTCGGCCGGCGATGAGGCCGCGCATTGGCGTGACCGCGCCAATCTTTTGACGCCGCTGGCCAAGGCCTTCTCCACCGATGTCGGCGTCGACGTCGCCTCGCTCGGTGTCCAGGTGCATGGCGGTATGGGTTTCATCGAGGAGACGGGGGCGGCCGCCCTTTATCGCGATGCCCGCATCGCGCCGATCTATGAGGGCACCAACGGCATCCAGGCCATCGACCTCGTGGCGCGCAAATTGCCGCTCGGCGGCGGCGAGCATGTGCATGGCTACATCGCCGAACTGAAGGCGGTCGCCGATGAAGTGCGGACCTCCAACCTCCAAGGCTTCGGCCGCACCGCTGAAAGCCTAGATCGTGCGCTCGATGATCTGAGCGAGGCGACGCGCTTCCTGCAGAAGCTGCTGGCCGAAGGCCGCTTCGACGAAGCGCTGGCCGGTGCCACGCCCTATCTCAGGCTGATCTCGCTTGCCGCCGGCGGCGCCTATCTGGCGCGTGGCGGACTTGCCGAGCAGGACCGCATCGCCCTTTGCCGCTTCTTCGCCGAAAACCTGCTTGGCGAAGCCAGCGCCTTGAAGGACCGCGTCGTCGATGGAGCCGAAAGCCTCGCCGCCGCCGGCAAGACGCTGATATCAGCCTGAATACTTAAAGCGCTTACCAGGGAAAAATGACCGTGACAGACCATATTCTCATCGAGCGCCAGGGCGCCGTACAGATCATCCGCATGAACCGTCCGGACAAGAAGAACGCGCTGACGCGCGCCATGTACGCGACAATGTCCAACGCCCTTGCCGAAGGCGATGCCGATCCGGCGGTCCGCGTTCATGTCTTCCTCGGCGTGCCCGGCGCCTTCTCGGCCGGCAACGACCTCGCCGACTTCCTGGTCATCGCCACCGGCGGCGAAGGCGGCAACGAAGTTTGGGACTTCCTGATGGCGCTGGCCAAAACGGAAAAGCCGATGGTCTCCGGCGTCGACGGCATTGCGGTCGGCATCGGCACGACGCTCAACCTGCATTGCGACCTGACCTTTGCCACGCCGCACACGGTGTTCCGCACGCCCTTCGTCGACCTCGGCCTGGTGCCGGAAGCGGGCTCCAGCCTGCTTGCGCCGCTCATCCTCGGCCGTCAGGGCGCTTTCGCTCTGCTTGGCCTTGGCGAAGGCTTTTCCGCCGAGCGCGCCAAGGCCGCCGGCCTGATCTACGAGGTCGTCGAGGAAGGCGCGCTCGAAGCCGCTGTGCTGGCTGCTGCCGGCGCAATCGCCGCCAAGCCGCCGCAGGCGCTGAAGATCGCCCGTGACCTGATGCGCGGCTCGCGTGAGGACCTGGTCGCCCGCATCGGCGAGGAAAGCGCGCATTTCCGTGACCGGCTGAAATCCGACGAAGCGCGCGCCGCGCTGACCGCTTTCATGACCAGGAAAAAGTCCTGAATATCGGTCAGGGATAGAGCCGCGTCTTGTCCCAGCCGCCTTCGGCATTGCGCGAAAAGACCAGGCGGTCATGCAGCCGGAACGGTCGGTCGTGCCAGAATTCGATCGCCTGCGGCACGATGCGGAAGCCTGACCAGTGCTTTGGCCGCGGAATCTCGCCGATCGGATAGCGCGCCGTGTATTCGGCCACCGCCTTCTCCAGCGCGAAACGGCTTTCCAGCGGCCGCGACTGTTTCGAGGCCCAGGCGCCGATGCGGCTGCCGCGCGGCCGCGTCGCGTAATAGGCGTCCGCCTCGACGTCGCTGACGATTTCCACCGGTCCGCGTATGCGCACCTGGCGGCGCAGCGATTTCCAGTGGAAGCACATCGCCGCCTTCATGCTGCCAAGAATCTCGCGGCCCTTGGCGCTCTCGAAATTCGTGTAGAAGACAAAGCCACCCTCGTCGAACCCCTTGAGCAGCACCATTCGCACATCCGGCATGCCGTCGGCATCGACGGTTGCCAGCGCGACGCCGTTGGCATCGTTGATTTCGCTTTTTTTTGCGTCCTCCAGCCAGGCGGCAAAGAGCCGGAACGGCTCGGCGGCCTCGGTAAAGTCACCAGTTGTTAACTCAGTGTCACTCATAGTTTTTCTCAAATTGTCTCGAGCTTCAGGAGGTTGCCGATTGTCGCGTATCGCGCAAGCTTTTGACAGCGGGCAATGGAGCGTTATCGCTTCGGCCAGTTCGAAAGCCGTGATCGTGATCGTCGCCTTGCCGCTTGCCGCCTGCGGTGCCGGGGGGTTCAGCCTGGAAAAGGCTGAGGTCGACCGCTCCATCGTCACCTCGAGTGCGCCGGCCCAAACGACATCGGTCGATGCCGACAACGCTTCCGACCAGACCACGATCGGCAATGCGGTGTCTTCCGCCGACATCCAGGAGCTTCGCGGCCAGGCCGTGCCGTGGGCGAATGCCGACACCGGCTCGCGGGGCTCCATCACCGAACTCGCCGAAGTGCAGGACAACGGCCAGGCCTGCCGCAGCTTTACCGCCTCGCGCGAAAGCTTCGACGGCGTCGCTTTGTTCAAGGGGCAATTGTGCATCGCCGCGGCCGGCGGCTGGCACATGCAGGACTTCAAACCGCTCTGATTTTCGAGGTTTGCGGGCATCGCAATTTCAACCCTCGATAAGCCTGCGCGCCACTGGAATTTCTTCCTATGGGAGCGCATATAAGGGCCAACGTGGATTTAACTCATTTTCCAGGGCAGGACGCATGCGCGACCCCTATGAGGTGCTGGGCGTTGCCAAGAACGCATCGGCCAAGGACATAAAATCGGCTTACCGCAAGCTCGCCAAGAAGTATCATCCGGACCAGAATCCGAATGATCCCAAGGCCAAGGACCGTTTTGCCGCCGCCAATCAGGCCTATGAGGTCGTCGGCGACGAGAAGAACCGTGCGGCCTTCGACCGCGGCGAGATCGACGCCGACGGCAAGCCGAAATTCCAGGGCTTCGAGGGCGCAGCCGGCGGCGGCGATCCGTTCGGTGGCTTCCGCCGCCAGCAGGGCGCCGGCGGCTCGCGCTTCGAATTCCGATCGGGGCGTCCGGGCGGCGATCCGTTCGACGGCAACAGCGACATTTTCAGCCAGATCTTCGGCGACGCCTTTTCCGGCGCGCGCGGCGCCGGAACAGGCGACCGCCGCCAGCAGGCGACCGCCGCCGATCTGAACGTCACGCTCGACGTCACCATCGAGGAGATAGCGACCGCCGAAAAGGTGACGGCGATGTTCCCCGACGGCCGCAAGATCGCGGTCAAGCTGCCGGTCTATGTCGAGGATGGCCAGACCATCCGGCTGAAGGGCCAGGGCGAGCAGGGGCCGGGACAGCCGGGCGATGCGCTGGTCAAGATCCGTATCCGCAGGCACCCGCGCTACCGCATCGAAGGCCGTGACCTGCATGCCGATCTGGAGGTAGCGTTGGCCGACGCGGTGCTGGGCGCCAAGGTGCCGGTCGACACGCCGACCGGCAGGCTGGCGGTCAACATTCCGGCCTGGTCGAGTTCCGATAAGGTGCTGCGCCTGAAGGGCAGGGGCTTGCCGGAAAAGGCCGGCGGCCATGGCGATCTCTACGCCCATGTTCGCATCATGCTGCCGGAAGGCGGCGACAGCGAACTCGAAGCGCTGATGCGCAGCCGCAAAGGCTGATGCGGCTCGACTTGGCTGGCTAGCTGCCGGGCGCCGCTTCCTCCATCCGCCGGATGGTTTCGCCGAAGCGGCGCAGCGCCTGCCGCACCGGGACATGCGGGCCCTCGATCTCCAGCAGGATCATCGTCTCGCTGCCGAGGAAGGCGGCGCTGACCAGACTGGTTACTTCGGCGGCGGAGAATGGCCCGAGGCCGCCGAACCGCTGCTCCGCCTCTTGCGCCAGTCCGTCCAGCAGTTCGAACCAGCCGCGCAGGTCGCGGCGCACCGCCTTGGCGATTTCGGGGCTCGACAGGCTTGCCGCGATCATCTCGTGCAGGATCCGGACATAGCCGGACGCCAGATCATCGTCGAGGAAATCGCAAGCGCGCTCCCAGCGTTGCCACAGCGGCATCGGTGCCGCAAAGGTCTCCGCCTGGCGCTTCAGCAGGCCCTCGTTCAGATGGTCCAGCAGGGCCAGGAACAGCCGTTCCTTGGAGCCGAAATGGTAATGGATCTGGCTGAGCGGAACGCCGGCGATCTCGGCAACGCGGCGCGTCGACAGATCGGCATAACCGCCTTGATGGAGGCATAACTCGGCGGCCGAAATCAGTTCGGCGCGCGTGTCGCGCTTTTGCTTGTTCTGCGGCGGGGTAACGGCTTCGGCAGCGTCCGTCATGCGGCGTGGCTGCCGCTGTTAGCGGTGCAATCTGGGCGGATCATAGCTTCTCCTGTCCGGGGCTGGACGTCCCTCCACTCTATCTCGGTCGAGCGACCGATCAAGTTGACTCGTCAGAGAATTTATGGTTTTTGACACTGAATTCGGTCGACCGACCGAATCCTGATGCTTGCATGGAGGGGCAGTCATGGCGGGCGTAATCACCCTTATCTACGGCGTTGCCGCATACCTGATTTTTCTCGGTTCGTTTCTCTATGCGGTCGGTTTTGTCAGCAACATGGTCGTGCCGAAATCGATCGATTCAGGCGTAGCTGGAAGTCCGGTCGAAGCCATCATCGTCAACGCGCTGCTGCTCGGTCTTTTCGCCGCCCAGCACAGCATCATGGCGCGGCCGGCGTTCAAGCGCTGGTGGACGCGGATTGTCCCGCACGCGGCCGAGCGTAGCACCTATGTGCTTTTGGCCAGCCTCATCCTGCTGCTGCTCTACTGGCAATGGCGGCCGATCCCCGGTCCCGTCTGGACGGTCGAGAACCCGGTGTGGGTCGCCGTCATCCATGGCGTGTTCTGGCTCGGCTGGGCGGTTCTGCTGACCAGCACCTTTCTGATCAACCATTTCGAACTGTTCGGCCTGCGCCAGGTCTTGGCGGCTTTGCGCAAGAGCGAACCGGCGCCGCCCGTATTCAGGACGCCGCTGTTCTACAAATGGGTCCGGCACCCGCTCTATGTCGGCTTTCTCCTGGCTTTCTGGGCGACGCCGTCGATGACATGGGGCCATCTTCTGTTCGCGGCGGGCAGCACCGGCTACATCCTGCTCGGCATCTTCCTCGAGGAACGCGATCTCGTCGCGATGTTTGGCGATCAGTACCGCCTCTACCGCAAGCAGGTGGGAATGCTCATTCCCTGGCGCAAAATGGCTGGATAGAGCCGATGCGGTGCCGGCCAGCCGATTCGGCTGGTCGGCCGGCCTGGGCCGTCAAGGCGCGCTGGCCGCAGTGAGGCGTTCAAATCTCACAACAACGTTATTATCCCCCATTCGTTGTTCATGCCGAGTGTCTGAATTGAACGCGCCGTCCGTCTGCGCTTGATGCGCCTTTCTGCCTGTGCGATAGGCACTCCAAAGCAGAAAATCTTTCGGAGAGCGCTGACATGGCGGGTGGACAGGGCCTTATGGCCGGCAAGCGCGGCCTTATACTGGGCGTCGCCAACAACAGATCGATTGCCTACGGCATCGCCAAGGCCTGCGTCGACCATGGCGCCGAGATCGCGCTGACCTATCAGGGCGAGGCGTTCAAGAAGCGCGTCGAGCCGCTGGCTGCGGAATTGGGCGCCTTTGTCGCCGGTCATTGCGATGTCACCGATCCGGCGAGCCTCGACGAGGTGTTTGCCAATGTCGCCAAGCATTGGGGCGGCAAGCTCGACTTCCTCGTCCATGCCATCGCTTTTTCCGACAAGGACGAGCTGACCGGACGCTATGTCGAGACGACGCGCGACAATTTCCTGCGCACCATGGACATTTCGGTCTATTCCTTCACCACCATCGCCAAGCGCGCCGAAGCGTTGATGACCGATGGCGGCTCGCTGCTGACGCTGACCTATTATGGCGCCGAAAAGGTCATGCCGCATTACAACGTCATGGGTGTCGCCAAGGCCGCGCTCGAAGCCAGCGTGCGCTATCTCGCCGTCGACCTCGGCGGCAAGAAGATCCGCGTCAACGCCATCTCGGCCGGGCCGATCAAGACCTTGGCTGCTTCGGGCATCGGCGACTTCCGCTACATCCTCAAGTGGAACGAATACAATTCGCCGCTGAAGCAGACCGTCACCCAGGAAGAAGTCGGCGATTCCGCCGTCTATTTCCTGTCGGACCTGTCGCGTGGCGTCACCGGCGAGGTGCACCATGTCGATTCCGGCTATCACGTCGTCGGCATGAAGGCGGTCGACGCGCCGGATATTTCGACCGTCAAGGAATAGTTCTGCCGCGGTTTCCGCCCGCCTGTCCTGATTTCCGGAAGACCTGATGGTTCCGCTCGTCTACATCGTGCGCCATGGCCAGACGCAGTGGAATGCCGAGTCGCGGCTGCAGGGCCAGGCCGACACCGATCTCAACGCGCTCGGCCGCGAGCAGGCGACCCGCAATGGACGGCGGCTGGCCGAACTGATCCAGAACCCTGAGGATTTCGACTTTGTCGCCAGCCCGATGAAGCGGACGCGCGAGACGATGCAGCGGCTGCGCTTGGCGATGCAGCTCGATCCCGATGCCTACCGCACCGACCCGCGTCTGGTCGAGGTGCACTTTGGCGACTGGCAGGGCTTTACCTATGCCGAACTCGACGCGCGAATGCCGGGCTCGGCGAAGGCGCGACGGCGCAACAAATGGAATTTCCAGCCGCCGGGCGAGGGCGCCGAAAGCTACCAGATGCTGCTCGAACGGGTGAAGCCGTGGTTCGACGCGCTCGACCGCCAGACGGTCTGCGTCACGCATGGTGGCGTCGTGCGGACCCTGTTCAGGATGGTCGAAGGTGTTCCCGAACACGAAGCGGCAAACCTGGAAGTGCGGCAGGACCGGGTGCTCAGGCTGCAGGACGGGCGTCTGGATTGGCTTTAGGTTGGAGCAGATAAACAGGACGACCGTCCTGTTTATCCGGGCAGGGCTCCGCCGAGCGGCAAGACCCTGTTCGGCGTCGGTGTTACTCGGTGTCGGGCAGTTCCATGTCGGTGACGACGTTCTCGCCATTCGTCACGTCATAGGCAATGACGATATCCATGCCCGGCTTCAGCGAATCGAGATCGGTCTCGGCGTTGAGCTTGAAGGACTTGCCGTCCTCCAGCGTCAGCGTCAGCGCGTCCTTGTCGACCTTCTTGATCAGGCCTTCGGTCTGGCCGGCATAGGCGGCGGTGGAAATCAGCAACATGGCGGCAGCAGCGCCAATCAGGGTACGCATCGTCGTCCTCTTTGTCATTGCGCCTGCACGGATGGCGGCGAGCTTTCAACGGGCGGATGGAAGAGAGCAGAAACCAACCGAATGTGTCAAAACTAAAACCGCCGGATCACAGTTTGACCGCTGTGGAAAACGCCAATAGAACGCACCTTTGATCCGGTCCGCTGCCGGGCAGGGCTAAAATTCATGTCTCACAACACGTTCGGCCATCTCTTCCGCGTCACCACCTGGGGCGAAAGCCATGGCCCGTCGCTCGGCTGTGTCGTCGACGGCTGCCCGCCCGGCATCCGCTTCACACGGGCCGAAATCCAGGCCGAACTCGACAAGCGCCGCCCCGGCCAGTCACGTTTTGTGACGCAGCGCCGCGAACCGGACGAGGTGAAGGTGCTGTCCGGCTTCATCCTCGACGAGGACGGCGAGTCGATGATCACCACCGGCACGCCCGTCTCGATGCTGATCGAGAATGTCGACCAGCGCTCCAAGGACTATGGCGAGATCGCCCGCCAGTACCGCCCCGGCCATGCGGACTACACCTATGACGTCAAATACGGCCTGCGCGACCATCGCGGCGGCGGCCGTTCTTCGGCCCGTGAGACCGCCGCTCGCGTGGCGGCCGGCGCCTTGGCGCGCAAGGTGGTGCCCGGCATGGTGGTGCGCGGCGCGCTGGTCTCGATGGGCGAGAAATCCATCGACCGCGCCAACTGGAACTGGAATTTCATCGGTGACGCCGAAAACCCGTTCTTCACCCCCGATCCGGCGTCCGTTCCCGTCTTCACGCAATATCTCGACGGCATCCGCAAATCAGGCTCCTCGGTCGGCGCGGTGATCGAGATCGTCGCCGACGGCGTGCCAGCCGGCCTTGGCGCGCCGATCTATGCCAAGCTCGACCAGGACATCGCGTCCGGCCTGATGTCGATCAACGCCGTCAAGGGCGTCGAGATCGGCAACGGCTTCGAGGCCGCGCGCATCACCGGCGAACAGAATGCCGACGAGATGCGCATCGGCAATGACGGCAAGCCGGTCTTCCTGTCCAACAATGCCGGCGGCATTCTGGGCGGCATCTCGACCGGCCAGGCGATCGTCGCCCGCTTCGCCGTCAAGCCGACCTCGTCGATCCTGACGCCGCGCAAATCCATCGACAAGGACGGCAACGACGTCGACGTCATGACCAAGGGCCGCCACGACCCCTGCGTCGGCATCCGCGCCGTGCCGATCGGCGAAGCCATGGTTGCCTGCGCCATCGCCGACCATTATCTGCGGCACCGGGGACAGACAGGCCGGGGATTAGGCAGTAGGGATTAGGTAATAGGCCAGCCCGTCCTTCCTTCCCTAACTCCTACTGCCCAACCTCTATTCCCTGCGAGCGAAGCGAGCCAATGCCATACGATCAGAAGAAAATCGTCGAAGCCATCCGCGCCTTCGAGCGCGGCGAGATCGTCGTCGTCATGGACGATGACGGGCGTGAGAACGAGGGCGACCTGATCGTTGCCGCCGTGCATTGCAGCCCGGAGAAAATGGCCTTCATCATCCGTCACACCTCCGGCATCGTTTGCACGCCGATGCCGCGCGAGGAGGCCAAGCGGCTCAATCTGCAGCCGATGGTCGCCGACAATGATTCCGCCCACACCACGGCCTTTACCGTCAGCGTCGATTTCAAGCATGGCACCACCACCGGCATTTCGGCCGAGGACCGCACGCTGACCGTGCGCAACCTGGCCAACGGCAATGTCGGCGGTTCGGATTTCGTCCGGCCCGGCCACATCTTCCCGCTGATCGCTAGGGAAGGCGGCGTGCTGATGCGCTCGGGCCATACCGAAGCCGCGGTTGACTTGTGCAAACTTGCCGGCCTGCCGCCGGTTGGCGTGATCTCGGAGTTGGTCAATGACGACGGCACCGTCAAGCGCGGCCCGCAGGTGGCGAGCTTTGCCGAGGAACACGGCCTCAAGCAGGTCTCGGTCGCCGACCTCATCGCCTACCGGCAGCGCAAGGAAACGCTGGTCGAACGCGTCGCCTGCTCCGAAATCGACACACTCGGCGGCAAGGCGCAGGTCTTCACCTACACGCTGCCTTGGGATTCCATGCACCATGTCGCGGTCGTTTTCGGCGACATCCGTGACGGCGAGGACGTCCCGGTGCGGCTGCATTCCGAGGATGTGGTGACCGACGTGTTCGGCACCAGCCACCGGCTCGACGCCATTATGAAGGCGATGGGCGAACGCAAGCGCGGCGTCATCGTTTACCTCCGAGAGGGTTCGGTCGGCGTCGCCCATCAGGAGCGCAACCGGCCGATGAGTGCCGACCGTGAGGACCACGAAGAGGCCCGCCGCCGTGAGAACGAGTGGCGAGAAATCGGCCTCGGCGCCCAGATCCTGAAGGACCTCGGCATTTCCTCGATCAACCTGATCGCCTCGCGCGAGCGCCACTATGTCGGGCTTGAAGGCTTTGGGATTCACATCGCGAAAACTGAGATTATCTAGTTTCTCAGGTGGATGGCGCGTCGGAAGGATTGCGCGGGCAGGTCACATGCGTTTGTGATTGGCCGAAGCCTTTCCGCGGTCGTCATCCTATGGCGAAGCAAGGAGCGAAGCGACGCGGCGCAGACATAGGACCCATGCCGTGACTTCGACGCGTTGCAACGGTGCAGAATTCTGCTCCGCTGCACCCTTCGGTCAAGGTAACGGAATGGGTCCTCGGGTCTGCGCTTCGCTTCGCGTCGCTCCGTGATGACGACGCCAGAGGCCTCACCTAATTCCGAACGTTTGCGGTGGTCTCCAAAGCGAACGTCAGGCCGCGTCCTTACTCCGCGGGAACGGCGGCCGCGTCGCATCCGTCCAGCTCGCATGTGTGGGTGGCCAGGCTGCGCTGGCCCAGCAACACCGTGACCAATGCGATGACGCCGGCCGCCACCGAGACCCAGAACCCGTTCCTGGCGCCGAACTCATCCACCACCGCGCCGGCGGCAAACGAACCCAGCGCCATGCCGATGCCGATGCCGGTCATCACCCAGGTGATGCCTTCGGTCAGCATCGCTTCCGGCACGTGCCGCTCGATCAGGCCGAAGGCGGTGATGAAGGTCGGCGAGATCGCCACGCCGCTGATGAAAACGGTCAGCGCCAGCAGCGGCACCGTGTCGGCGGTGAGCGGCAGCAATGTGCCGAGCGCAACGAGGGCGACCGCGAGGGCCAACTGGCGCTGCAGCGGCGCTTTCAGGTTGAGCGCACCGACGACGAGGCCGAGCACGAACGATCCCAGCGCATAGACGCCGATGACGAGGCTGGCGGCGCCCGGCTGGCCGAGTTCCTTGGTGATCGCCACCGTGCTCACTTCCGTCGTCGCAAAGGTGGCGCCGACGAAGATCAGGGCGAAGGTGACGATCTGCACCGGCCTGAGCCGGATTGCCGAGCCGCTCGAGACATGGTCCACCGGCCGCACTTGTGGTTCGGTCGAACGCTGCAGGATGAAGGCTGCCGAGCCAAGGGCGAGGAACAGCGTGCTGACCAGGACACCGGCTTCCGGGAACAGAGCGGCACTCAAGCCCACCGACAGCGATGCGCCTGCAATGTAGACGAGTTCGTCCGCCGCCGATTCGAAGGCGAATGCGGTGTTCATCTGCGGCCGGCCGCGAAAAATCTCGGTCCAGCGCGCGCGCACCATCGCCGGCATGCTGGGCATGGCGGCGGCCGCCAGTGCCGACACAAACAGCGTCCACACCGGCCAGTCCTGATTGGCTGCGGCAATCAGCACCGCGAAGGCGAGCACGGTGAGGATGGTGGTCGGAATCACGATCCGCGTCTGGCCGAGGCGATCGACCAGCCGTGATATCTGCGGCGCCACGAAAGCGTTGCTCAGCGCGAACGTCGCCGAGACAGCTCCCGCCAGCCAGTATTCGCCACGCGTCTGCGAGAGCATGGCCACGATGCCGATCGGCGCCATGGCGATCGGCAGCCGCGCGAGGAAGCCCGCGGCGGCAAACCCCTTGGCTCCAGGGGCACCAAAGATTTCCGAGTATGGGTTTTGCATGGCTGGTTCCTCGACAAAGGCCAATTCGACAATTACATACGGTCCGTATGAATATAGGTAGTCGATACGCCGCGTATGTCAATTGGCATACGAAGCGTATGTGAATAAGGCCAGAACCATGCACAGACCCCGCAAGGAGATGATTGCCGAAACGCGCGCCAAGCTGATCACGGCGGCCCGCCACGCTTTCGGCACAATCGGCTATGCCGAGGCGTCGATGGACGACTTCACCGCCTCGGCCGGGCTGACCCGCGGCGCGCTCTACCATCATTTCGGCGACAAGAAGGGCCTGCTGCAGGCTGTCATCGCCGAAATCGATGGCGAGATGGCCGTCCGCATCCATGAGATTGCGTCGCGGGCGCCAAGCCGCTGGCAGCGTTTCGTCGACGAATGCACGACCTATATCGAGATGGCGCTGGAGCCGGAAATCCAGCGCATCATGTTTCGCGACGGTCCGGCTGTGCTCGGCGATCCGGCGCAATGGCCGAATGCCAATGCCTGCGTCGGTTCAATGACCGATCATCTGACGGCTCTGCAGCAGGAGGGGGTGGTCGTCCCCGGCGTCGACCCCGAAACCGCCGCCCGGCTGATCAACGGCGCCAGCAGCCAGGCGGCACAGCGCATCGCCAATTCGAACGACCCCGAAGCCACGTCGAAGACCGTGGTGGCGGCCTTCCAGCAGTTGCTTGAAGGCTTGCTTAAAAAGCAGGACTCGCAGCCGGTCTGAAATCTCGCCAGCCGATCCCCGGCATTGCCGAGATTGACAATTCCCGGCCCGGGTTCATCCTCGCCGTCCATCTCTGAGGGGAGATTCGGGCGCATGTGGGATTTCGAAATCGGCAGGTCGGTGTCCATCATGATCAGGACATGGCCATTCATCGTCTTTCGCATGATCGTCTATTTCGGCATTACGCTCGCCTACATCGTGGCGACCGGCAGCGGCGCCTCGGTCGGCTATGGCGTCGGCCACATCTCCACCGATCCCGACGGGCCGCTGTCTTTTGCGCTCTGGGGCGGCATCGTCGGCATCGGCGTCGTTTCGATCGCGCTGTACTGGATCCGCGAATACATCCTCTATGTCGTCAAGGCCGGCCATATCGCCGTCATGGTCCATTTGATCGATGGCCGGGACGTTCCCAATGGGCAGGACCAGATCGCCTACGCCAAGGACGTGGTGAAGGAGCGTTTCGCCGAGGCCAACATCCTTTTCGTGGTCGACCAGCTGGTCAAGGGCGCCATCCGCGCCATCACCGGCCTGATCGGCGGCATCGCCGCCTTCCTGCCCATTCCGGGTCTCGGCGGCCTGATCGCTTTCATCAATACGGTCATCCGCCTGTCGCTGACCTATGTCGACGAGATCATCCTCGGCTACAACATCCGCATCAATTCATCATCGCCCTTCGAGACAGCCCGGCAAGGCGTCGTGCTCTACGCCCAGAACGGCAAGACCATGGTCAAGAACGCCATCTGGCTGGCGGTCATCATGTGGGGTGTGTCCTTGGTCATCTTCCTTTTGATGCTGGCGCCGGCCGCCGCCATCATGTGGTTCATTCCGGGGCAGCTCGGCGGCTGGGCCTTCGTGCTCGCCATCCTCCTTGCCTGGGCCTTCAAGGCGGCCTTCATCGAACCCTTCGCCATAGCCTGCCTGATGCAGGTCTATTTCAAGACCATCGAAGGCCAGGTGCCGAACGCCGAATGGGACCAGCGGCTGGCCGAGGGGTCGTCCAAGTTCAGGGAACTCAGGGATAAGGCGCTGGCCTCCTTCGGCGGCTCGCGCTGGACGCAGCCGGCGCCCGGGGTGTAATCCCTGTTGAACGTCGGGGCGGTGCGGCGTCAAACCATGGTCAAAGCGGCCGGGCGCGCCTATATCGGGTCATGGTCACCAGGCTCTACACCCATCCGATCTTCCTCGAACATCTGACGCCCCCCGGTCATCCGGAGCGGCCGGACCGCTTGCGCGCTATCGAGCGCGTGCTCGACGACGAGGCCTTCACCGCACTCGATCGGGTAACGGCGCCGCAAGGCGACGAGGCCACAATCCTCTACGCCCACCCCGAGGATTTCGTCGCCCGCGTCCGCGCCGCGATCCCTGAAAGCGGCATTGCCTCGATCGACGCCGACACGAGCGCCAGCCCGAAAAGCTGGCAGGCGGTGGTCACTGCCATCGGTGCGGCCAACGCTGCCGTCGACGATGTTTTCGAGGGCAGCGTTGCCAATGCCTTCGTCGCCGCGCGTCCGCCCGGCCATCATGCCGAAAAGACCACGGCCATGGGCTTTTGCCTGTTCAACACCGCGGCGATCGCGGCCCGCTACGCGCAGAAGAAACACGGCGCCGAGCGTGTCGCCATCGTCGACTGGGACGTGCATCACGGCAATGGCACGCAGGACATTTTCTGGGACGATCCCTCGGTGCTCTATTGTTCGACGCACCAGATGCCGCTCTATCCCGGCACCGGGGCTAAAAACGAAACCGGCGCCGGCAACATCGTCAACGCGCCGCTGGCGCCGCAGACCGGCTCGGACATGTTTCGCGATGCCTTGCTGTCGCGCGTCCTTCCGGCACTCGACAATTTCGCGCCCGATCTGATCATCATTTCCGCAGGCTTCGACGCTCACCATCGCGACCCGCTGGCCGAGATCAACCTCAGCGAGGACGATTTCGACTGGGCGACAGGCCAGTTGCTGGAACGCGCCGGGCGCCACAGCGGCAACCGGCTCGTCAGCCTGCTTGAGGGCGGCTACGATCTGCAGGGACTGGCATTTTCGGTCGCCGCCCATGTCGGGCGGCTGATGAAGGGGTAAAGTATGGCTGGCGAAGCAAATGAAGACGTGAAGGCGATGAGCTTCGAGCAGGCACTCGACGCGCTGGAAAAGATCGTCGATGATCTGGAACGCGGCGACGTGCCGCTCGACCAATCGATCAAGATCTATGAGCGCGGCGAGGCGCTGAAGGCCCATTGCGACCGGCTGCTGAAGGCGGCCGAAGACAAGGTCGAGAAGATCAGGCTGTCGCGTGATGGCAAACCGGTGGGAACGGAGCCGCTCGACGCGGAGTAGTGGAATGGGGCGGGCATAAAGCAGATAGGAGTTCAAGCATGTGCAGAAACATCAAGACCCTGTTCAATTTCGAGCCGCCGGCGACCCATGACGAGATCCGCGACGCCGCCCTTCAATTCGTGCGCAAACTGAGCGGAACGACGCGCCCCTCGCAGCGCAACCAGGCAGCCTTCGACCGTGCCGTCGAGGCGATCGCCGAATCGGCGCATGAATTGCTGCATTCGCTGGAAACCACGCATCATCCGCGCAATCGTGAGGAGGTGGCGGCCAAGGCAAAAGCCAAATCGGCGCTCCGCTTCGCCTGAGGACATCCAGATGAGTTTCTTCCCCGGCAAGGACCCTGAGCCTGGCGATGCCTTCGCCAGCGACCAGATCGAGCTCATGGTCATTCCAAACGCCAAGGACATTGGCGGCTTCCAGGTTCGTCGCGCTCTGCCGACGGCAAAGCGGCGGCTGGTCGGTCCCTTCATCTTCTTCGACCGCATGGGGCCGGCGATCTTGCGCGCCGGCCAGGCGATGGATGTGCGCCCGCACCCGCATATCGGGCTTTCCACCGTCACCTATCTGTTCGACGGCAATATCAGGCACCGCGATTCGCTCGGCACCGAGATGGTCATCCAGCCCGGCGACGTGAATTTGATGACCGCCGGCCGCGGCATTGTCCATTCCGAGCGCACGCCCGAAGAACTGCGCGGCGCGCCGATGTCGGTCTCCGGCCTGCAGACATGGCTGGCTTTGCCCGACGGCAAGGAGGAAGTGACGCCGGTGTTCGAGAACACGGCCGCGCTCCTTCTGCCCGAGATCGACGCCGAAGGTGTTTCCGGCCGCGTGGTGATCGGCGATTTCCAGGGACTGCGCTCGCCGGTAAGAGCCGACACCGAGACGCTCTACGCCGATCTGAGGCTGGCGCCCGGCGCCAGCGTCAAAATTCCCGCCGACGCCGAGGAACGCGCCATCTACACGCTGGACGGCGATGTCTCGATCTCGGGCGACCGCTTTCCGGCCGAACGGCTTTTGGTGTTCCGGCCTGGCGACGAGATCGTCGTGTCGTCCGAGCGCGGCGCCCATTTCATGCTCTTCGGCGGCGCTTCGCTCGGCTCCCCGCGCCACATCTGGTGGAACTTCGTCTCGTCGTCGAAGGAACGCATCGAACAGGCCAAGCAGGAATGGAAGACGGGCCGCTTCGATATCGTTCCCGGAGACGAGGAAGAGTTCATTCCGTTACCGGACAATTAACGTCAGCATCACCCGCGTCACTGACACGCATTTACATTCCGGCGACGCAGGCATATTTCGCCATGATCGACGCGCATCATAGCTGAGCAGGCCCTTTAACAGTGAACGCAACGCTGCATACGCCGCTTCTCGACAAGGTCCGCATTCCAGCCGACCTGAAGAAGCTTGACGAAAGCGAGCTGCCGCAGCTGGCCTCGGAGCTGCGCGCCGAGCTGATCGATGCCGTCTCGCATACGGGCGGGCATCTCGGCGCCGGCCTCGGTGTCGTCGAACTGACGGTGGCGCTGCACTATGTCTTCAACACGCCGGAAGACCGCGTGATCTGGGATGTCGGCCACCAGGCCTATCCGCACAAGATCCTGACCGGCCGCCGCGACCGCATCCGCACGCTGCGCCAGGAGGGCGGCCTGTCCGGCTTCACCCGTCGCGCCGAGAGCGAATACGACCCGTTCGGCGCCGCGCACTCCTCGACCTCCATTTCCGCCGGCCTCGGCATGGCCATGGCGCGCGACCTCTCCGGCGGCCACAACAATGTCATTGCCGTCATCGGCGACGGCGCCATGTCTGCCGGCATGGCCTATGAAGCCATGAACAATGCCGGCGCGCTCGATGCTCGCCTGATCGTCATTCTCAACGACAACGACATGTCGATCGCGCCGCCGACCGGCGCCATGAGCGCCTATCTGGCGCGGCTTGCCTCTGGCAAGACCTATCTTGGCCTGCGCGACTTCGGCAAGAAACTGACCTCCTATCTCGGCAAGCGTGCCGATCGCGCCATCAAGCGGGCGGTCGAGCATGCGCGCGGCTACGTCACCGGCGGCACGCTGTTCGAGGAGCTTGGCTTCTACCATATCGGCCCGATCGACGGCCACAATCTCGAGCATCTGATCCCGGTGCTGAAGAACGTCCGCGACCATGCCGACGGTCCGGTGCTGATCCATGTCGTGACCCAGAAGGGCAAGGGCTACGCGCCGGCCGAGGCTGCGGCCGACAAATATCATGGCGTGAACAAGTTCGACGTCATCACCGGCGCGCAGACCAAGGCCCCGGCCAATGCGCCGGCCTACACCAAGGTGTTTGCCGAAAGCCTGGTCCAGGAAGCCCGCCTGGACGAACGTATCGTCGCCGTCACCGCCGCCATGCCGAACGGCACCGGCCTCGATTTGTTCGGCGAAGCGTTTCCGACCCGGACCTTCGATGTCGGCATTGCCGAGCAACATGCCGTGACCTTCGCCGCCGGCCTCGCCAGCGAGGGCTACAAGCCCTTCGCCGCCATCTATTCGACCTTCCTGCAGCGCGCCTACGATCAGGTCGTCCATGATGTGGCGATCCAGAAACTGCCGGTGCGTTTCCCGATCGACCGCGCCGGTTTCGTCGGCGCCGACGGCGCCACTCATTGCGGCGCCTTCGACACCACCTTCCTGGCGACGCTGCCGGGCTTCGTGGTGATGGCGGCCGCCGACGAGGCGGAGCTTCGCCACATGGTGCGCACCGCCGCCTATTATGACGAAGGCCCGATCGCCTTCCGCTATCCGCGCGGCAATGGCGTCGGCGTCGACATGCCGGAGCGCGGCTCGGTGCTCGAAATTGGCAAGGGCCGCATCGTCAGGGAAGGCACCAAGGTGGCGCTTCTGTCCTTTGGCACAAGACTGCAGGACTGTCTGCTGGCGGCCGAGGAACTCGGCGCGGCAGGGCTTTCGACGACGGTTGCGGACGCCCGTTTCGCCAAGCCGCTGGACGAGGATTTGATCCGCCGTCTCGCCCGCTCGCACGAAGTGCTGGTGACGGTGGAAGAGGGGGCTGTCGGCGGTTTCGCCAGCCACGTGCTGCAGTTCCTCGCCCATGAAGGCTTGCTGGAAAGCGGTCTGAAAGTTCGGCCGCTGGTGCTGCCGGACGAGTTCACCGACCACGCCAAGCCGGAAAAAATGTATGCCGATGCCGGGCTCGACGCGGCCGGCATCGTGCGCACCGTGTTCGTCGCGCTCGGCCATTCCGCGCGCGCGCAGCGCGCCTGAATCAAACCTCACGCAGCTGAAGCAGTTGCCTGTGCAAGCCTGACACTTTGTTAACGCTTCTCTTTGGCGTTTCGCTTACCGTCTCTTTTGGCCGTTTTTCAACGCCGCCCTGCTAGAACTGCCTCCAGGCAGGGAGTTAAAAACAATGCGAACGCTTCTGTGCGGCGCGGCCCTTTTGGCCGTCATCGCCGCGCCGGCCATGGCCGAGACGCGCTATGACCGCAAGCTCGAACAGGCGGTGGCAGGCATCGTCGCCCGCAAGATGGGCGATATCAGGGGCGCTTTTTCCTACAAGCAGGTGCCGCAGCTTGTCGTCGTGCCGGACGCACCAGTCGTTGCTGTCGAGCGCCCGCGCAAGCAGGCTTCAGATGACGGAAGCGACGGCCTGATGCCGGCCGTTGAACGGCAGGTCTCACGGACGATCTTCTAAAACCACATATCGCGCACGCAGCGCCCATCGCGCGGCAGGTCGTCATAAGTTGTCCAGCCCGTCGAAATGGTCGATCGGCAGGTCGGCGACCGCCTCCGGCGGTGCCAGCCTGACATTGACGGCGATCCGCGTGCGGCCGCTGTCGCTGCGGCGCAAACCGCGCCAGGCAAGCACACAGGCACATGTCGGGCAAAACAGTATTTCCAGCGACGGCGTCTCCTTGCCAGCGCGGGTGTAGGACTGCACAGGCCCCACAAGCCGGATACGCTCGTCGACAAAGTCATAGGCCCAGAGTGTGCCATAGCGGCGGCAAAGCGTGCAATTGCAGGCCGTGATCGGGCCGGGATCGCCTTCCAGGGTCCAGTGGGCGGCGCCGCAATGGCAGGTTCCCGTCAGCATTCGTCTTCCTCCGCATTGCCTGAGCCTCTACATCTTGCCGGACTGGCTGCGCTATTCAACCGGGCGGACTGGCTTGCGGCCCGGGTCTCGACGTCCTCCTATGCCAATGTCCTTGCCTTCGCGGCCGGCTTTCGCCATGAAGGCCGATGAACTCCCCTCTGCCAGCCAGCACACGCCAGCGGCTCGACGAATTGCTCGTCCAGCGCGGCCTGTTTGCGAGCCGCTCGCGCGCCCGCGACGCGGTCGAGCGCGGCACCGTGACGGTCGACGGCGTGGTCGCCCGCAAGCCCGGCCAGACGGTTCTGCCGCACTGTCTCATCGTCATCGACGACCCGGCGCAGGGTTATGTCTCACGCGCGGCGCTGAAGCTGATCGCCGGGCTCGACCATTTCAGTCTCGATCCCGCGGGCAGTGAAGCCCTCGATATCGGCGCCTCGACAGGCGGCTTCACCCAGGTGCTGCTCGAACGCGGCGCGGCCCATGTCACTGCCATCGATGTCGGCCACGGCCAGATGCATCCCGGTGTCTCGTCCGACCCGCGCGTCACCGTGATCGAGGGCCTCAACGCTCGCGAGCTCGCGGCTGCCGATCTCGGCGGCCGTATCCCCGATTTCATCGTCTCCGATGTCAGCTTCATCTCGTTGAAACTGGCGATGCCACCGGCGTTGGCATTGGCACGGGACGGCGCTCGTGCGGTGTTTCTGGTCAAGCCGCAATTCGAGGCCGGCCGCGAGGCGATCGGCAAGGGCGGTCTTTTGAAAGACCCTTATGACGCCGCCCGTGTGGCCGGCTTGCTGCAGGAATGGCTCGAAGGCGTCCCTGGCTGGCGTACATTGGGCTTGCACATGTCGCCGATCGAAGGCGGGGACGGCAACCGCGAATTCCTGCTTGCCGGGATCAAGGATGCCGGGATCAAGGATGCCGGGACCAAGGATGCCGGGACCAAGGACCGATGAGCACGGGCTTCACCATCAAGAGACTGGGTTCGCAGGGCGACGGCGTCGCCGAGACGGAAACCGGCGAGCTGTTCATTCCCTTCACCCTGCCCGGCGAGACCGTCACCGCCGCGCGCGAGAGGGATCGCGCCATGCTGATGGCGGTATTGGAGACGTCGCCGCTGCGTATCGATCCGGCCTGCCGGCATTTCACCGAATGTGGCGGCTGCGCCGTCCAGCATCTGCAAGCCGACGCTTACCAGCAATGGAAACGCGACAAGGTCGTGCACGCTTTGAAAGGCATTGCCGGCGACATCGGCGCCCTGGTGCCGTGTGCGCCACACACACGCCGCCGCGTCGTGCTTGCCGCCAGGCGCGCCGACACAGGCATGCTGCTTGGCTTCCATCGCCATCTTTCGCCGGAAATCATCCCCATCGAGGAATGTCCGATCTCGCTGCCGGAGATCGTTGCCGCGCTCGATCGCTTGAGGTCGGTCGCCGACCTGGTTTGCGCCACCACCAAATCGTTCCGGATGGCGGTCACTGTGACGGGCTCGGGGCTTGACGTCGCTGTCTATGAGTCGGGCAAGCTGGGCGAGAACCAGCGCCGGGTCGCCTCCAACTTCATCATGGCCAATGGCTTTGCCCGGCTTTCGATCGACGACGAGATCGTCATCGAGCCGAAAAAGCCGGTGGTCATGTTCGGCACCGTCGCTGTCGCCATACCGCCTGGCGCCTTCCTGCAGGCAACGCAAGCCGCCGAACAGACGATGGCCGATCTCGTTGGCGGACATCTGAAGCGGGCCAGGAAAGTCGCGGATCTTTTCGCCGGCTGCGGCAGCTTTGCGCTTCGGCTGGCGGCCAAATCCGAAGTCCACGCGGTCGAAGGCGACGCGGCAGCCCTTTCGGCGCTCGACCGCGGATCGCGCTTCGCCACCGGCCTGAAGCGGGTAACCGGCGAACGCCGCGACCTGTTCCGGCGGCCGCTGACGTTCAAGGAGCTGAATGCTTTCGATGGCGTCGTCTTCGACCCGCCGCGCGCCGGCGCCGAGGACCAGTCGAAGCAAATCGCCCGCTCGGATGTGCCGTTCGTCGCCGCCGTCTCCTGCAATCCGGTGACGCTGGCACGCGACCTGCGCATCCTGATTGACGGCGGCTACATCTTGAAGAGCGTCACGCCCATCGACCAGTTCCTGTGGTCGCCGCATGTCGAGGCCGTGGCGCTGCTGGAGAAGCCGAAACGGCGACGTTAATCCGCCGATTTTCACAAGGCCGTGCTTGAGTTTGCCGCCCCCCGCAAGACGTAGCCGGCTGGCAAACTAGCCTTCGCGAACGCTTTCGTACCCGGCCGCTTGTGCGGCCTTGATGAACTTACGGTCGAAGGACACAAATGCTGAGCAGTGCGAGGACTTGCCCAGATGGAGCGCATCGGCGAAATCCATTCCCGTCTCGGCTAGATCGACCGCGGAAGAGACCATCGCAGCATCCTCTATCTCGATAGTGGGAAGCCCGCCGAACACCCGCAGTGCATTGACGATCGAGGCCTGATCATAACCATAGCCGCTGCGCAGCACCCACTCAGCCTCCAGGATCACCGTGACGGCGACGAAAACGGGCTGACCGTCGATCAGCCGCCGGGCTCGCGGGGACTGCTCGGGATCGTCGTTCGTCAGATACCTGACGACAACGTTGGTATCAATCGCGAGCATGGCGCCGCCGTGCTTCAGCAAGGACGGCTGCGTCCATCTCCTCCAAGGTCTTCGGTCTGCCACTGTGCGGCAGGACACCAAAGACATCTTCTGGTCGTGTCGGGACAAAGGCAGGCGCCGGTCTCAAAAGTACACCGTCCGGTGTGTCTTCGACCTGCAGGCGCGTGCCCGCGCCCCAGTCCCTCCGTTTGCGGATAGCGCTGGGCAGGATGACTTGTCCCTTGGTCGAGACGGTCGTTATAAGCTTTTCTATTGCACCCATTGCGGTATTACCCTTGTGTAAGACAAAGGTAAGATATCCCTGTGAGGGGAACTATTCAAGCCCGCCGACGTCTCCTCGCTCAAACCCTGGTGCCGCCGAGGGTCATCTGGTTCATCCTGAGATGCGGCTGGCCGACGCCGACCGGCACGCCTTGTCCGGCCTTGCCGCACATGCCGATGCCGGTGTCGAGTTTCATGTCGTTGCCGATCATCGAAACGCGGTGCATGGCGTCCGGTCCGTTGCCGATCAGCATGGCGCCCTTTATCGGCTGCGTCACCTTGCCGTTCTCGATCATGTAGGCCTCGGTGCAGCCGAACACGAACTTGCCTGACGTGATGTCGACCTGGCCGCCGCCGAAGGATACGGCATAGATGCCGGTCTTGACCGAGGCGATGATCTCGTCCGGCTCCATGTCGCCCGCCGTCATATAGGTGTTGGTCATGCGCGGCATCGGCTGGTGCGCATAGCCTTCGCGCCGGCCGTTTCCCGTGGCTTTCATGCCCATCAGCCGGGCGTTCTGGCGGTCCTGCATGTAGCCGACAAGCTTGCCGTCCTCGATCAGCACATTGCGGGCCGAAGGCGTGCCTTCATCGTCGACGGTCAGCGAACCCCGCCGCTCCGGCATGGTGCCGTCATCGACCACGGTAACGCCCTTGGCCGCCACCTGCTGGCCCAGCAGGCCGGCGAAGGCGGACGTCTTCTTGCGGTTGAAGTCGCCTTCCAGCCCGTGGCCGACAGCCTCATGCAGCATGACGCCCGGCCAGCCGCTGGACAAAACGATGTCGAACGTTCCGGCCGGCGCGGGAATGGCTTCGAGATTGACCAGCGCCTGCCTGAGCGCCTCCCTGGCCGCATGCTTCCAGGCGTCCTCGACCAGGAACTCGCCGAACGCCTTGCGCCCGCCCATGCCATAGGAACCGCTTTCCTGGCGGTCGCCGTCGCCGACGACGACGGAAACGTTGATGCGGACCAGCGGGCGGATGTCGCGCACGATCTGGCCGTCGGCGCGCACGATCTCGACATGCTGCCAGGACGCCGCGAGCGAGGCCGTCACCTGGCGCACGCGCGGGTCCTCGGCACGCAGCCATGCGTCGATCTCCTGCAACAGCTTGGCCTTGACCTCGAAGGAAGGCGAGGGGATCGGGTTCTCCTCGCCATAGAGATGGCGGTTGGTGCGCGCGGGCGCCCCGGCAAGCGTGCCGGAATAGCCGCCCTTGACGGTCGAGACGACGTCGGCGGCGCGCAGCAGCGACGCCTCGGAAAGATCGCTGGAATGGGCGTAGCCGCTGGCCTCGCCGGCCACGGCGCGAAGGCCAAAACCCTGGTCAGTGTTGAAATTGGCGGTCTTCAGCCTGCCATTGTCGAACATCAGCGCTTCGCTCTCGCTGTATTCGAGGAACAGTTCGCCGTCGTCGGCGCCGTTCAGTGTGTCGGCGACGATCCGCTTGATGCGATCGTCTGAAATGTCGAATTGGCCGGTCAGGCTGTTCATGGCAGGTCCGCTCACAAGAGGAATGGTGTTGCCACGATGTAGGCGCGAAGACGCGCCTGCACAATCCGCAATGACGATCCGCAGCAGGTAGGAGCGGGTAACCCCGCCCCTGAACATGACATCCATCTTGAAGTTCGACCCGTCACCCGAAAAGGCCTTCACCCAGCGATATTTCTTGTTCCATTCATCGGCCTGGTCGGCCGTGAAGGGGTCGGTATAGCCCGAGGAGAACTGGATCGACTTGCACTTCTCATGGTTTTCGCAGCCATAGAAGTAGATGACATATTTCATGCCCTGAAGCCGGCCCGAGACCATCGGATCGCCCCGTCGGCCTTGTCCATCTTGGCCGAGCCATAGCCTTTCGCAAGCTCGAAAATGACGGCCGGATCGGGCGCCGTGATGATTTCGGAATCCTCGGCAAAGGCGACGGAAACGGCGCCGGTCAGGATTAGACCGGTCGACAAAAGCAAAGAACAAGCACGCATGATGACCCCCACAGCCAAAGATCAAACCCGTGGGAATTGTGAGGAAAGACGGTTTCGCAAGCATCAAGCTCAGGGCAGGGCGGCAAAACCGTCGGCGAAGCCCTTGAGGTCGACGGGGATGCCGATGCCTTCTTCCGGCGTCTGGAAGACGATGAAGGTGGCCGACGTCCCGGTCTTCAGCGTATCGAGCAGCGGCTTTTCGAGAATGACCTCGGCATAGCAGCCGTCCTGGAAGCAGCGCACGAAATAGGCGCGGCCAATATCCTTGCCGTCGACATTGAGGCCCAGGCCATTGGGCAGCAGAACGCCGAGCGGGGCCAGCACGCGCAGGATCTCGGCCTTGTTGTCGGCGGTGCGCAGGACGACGACGGACAGTCCCATTTCCGGGCGATCCTCGGCAACGACGTTCTGCATCATCACGCATTGTTCCGAGGTGGCGCCGGCCGGCGTGTCGCAGATGATCGACCACGCGCCATGCGTTGACTTGACCGTGCCGCTGGGCTGCGCTGCATTGGCGACGCCGGTTGCGGACGAGCCGATACCGATCAGGGCGGCGAGAAAAACGACCTTCGCCCCGCTTCTCGAAAGCCAAGCGCTTTTCGAATGCCAGGCGCTCTTCGAATGCCAGGCGTTTCTCGAAAGCCAAGAGGTCATGACGGCTCCATTGCGAATCACGGCACTTTAAGCCGCGCCAAGGCCAAGTAAAGGATAGGGCGACCGCCGGTCAGCCCCGGCAGGCGCAATAATGCGCTTTTCCCTAGCAAATTCGCCCGAATTGCGACCGTCGGGCGCATTCCGGACACAAGCCCGCATAGCCTGTCTGTCGACGACCCGCGCGGGCCACGAGGCCGTCGAAACAGCGCGGCAGCACTTGCGCGCAAAAATGCCGCACGGTTTCGCCCGCTCCTTTCTTGCGGAGGGAAATAGAGTATGGTTTGAACCACCCTTGGGACTGTCCGGGATTCCCATCCCGGCATTGTTCGATATTCTTGCGTCGCGATCGCGAGGAACCGGGAGATGAAGAGGGCGATGAGAAAATTCCCAGCAAGCGCCAAATTGATGGCAACGGCAGGCGCCGCCGCCGCATTTTTCGCCGGTGCCTCCGCCCATGCGGCCCAGCCGCAGCCGTGGGAGATGACTTTTCAGCCGCCGGCGACAGACATGATGCGGCAGATCGAGTGGTTCGGGAACTACACGATGTGGTTCGTCGTCCCGATCACTGCTTTGGTTCTGGCGCTTCTCGCCTGGTGCATCTTCAGGTTCCGCGCCAGCAAAAACCCGGTTCCGTCCAAGACCAGCCACAACACGCTGATCGAGATCATCTGGACAGTCGGGCCGGTCGTCGTCCTGCTGTTCATCGCCATTCCCTCGTTCCAGTTGCTGACGGCGCAGTACACGCCGCCGGAAGAGGCCAAGCTGACCGTCAAGGTAACGGGCAATCAGTGGAACTGGGACTATGAGTACCAGACCGAGAACACGCTCTCCTTCAACTCGGCCATCCTGCAGGACGCCGACCGCGCCGCGATCGGCAAGGAAGACCGCAAGGTCTATCCGCGCCTGCTGGCGGTCGACAACGAGCTGGTCGTGCCGGTCAACACCATGACGCGCGTCCTGGTTACCGCAGCCGACGTGATCCATTCCTTTGCCGTTCCGGCCTTCGGCATCAAGATGGACGCGGTTCCCGGCCGCACCAACGAGACGTGGTTCAAGGCGGAAAAGGAAGGCATCTATTACGGCCAGTGCTCGCAGCTCTGCGGCAAGGACCATGCCTTCATGCCGATCGCCGTCCGCGTCGTATCCGATGCGCAGTACAAGACCTGGCTGGCAGCAGCCAAGACCGACCTCCCCGGCGCCAACAAGGCGCTGATGGCCGAGGTCGACGGTACCAACAAGGTAGCGGCCGCCGGCAATTGATGCCGCGGGTTAGCAAGAATTAGGGAACGGAGCCGACCATGGCAGAAGCTGCAGCTCACGACGACCACGACCACAAGCCCTATCATGGCTGGGTCCGGTGGGTGTACTCCACCAACCACAAGGACATCGGCACGCTCTACCTGATCTTCGCGATCTTCGCGGGCATCGTCGGCGGCGCGCTTTCGGTCGTCATCCGCATGGAGCTGCAGGAGCCGGGCATCCAGATCTTCACCGGTCTGGCGCAGATGGTCTATGGCATGAACGGCGATGCCGCCATCGACGGCGGCAAGAGCATGTACAACGCCTTCGGCACCGCGCACGCGCTGATCATGATCTTCTTCATGGTCATGCCGGCGCTGATCGGCGGCTTCGCCAACTGGATGGTGCCGATCATGATCGGCGCGCCTGACATGGCCTTCCCGCGCATGAACAACATCTCGTTCTGGCTGCTGCCGCCGGCCTTCCTGCTGCTCATCGCTTCGGCTTTCATGCCGAGCGCGCCCGGCGCCTATGGCGTTGGCGGCGGCTGGACGCTCTATCCGCCGCTGTCGACCTCCGGCCAGCCCGGGCCGGCCATGGATCTGGCGATCCTGTCGATCCACATTGCCGGCGCGTCCTCGATCCTCGGCGCCATCAACTTCATCACCACCATTTTCAACATGCGCGCGCCGGGCATGACGCTGCACAAAATGCCGCTATTTGCCTGGTCGGTTCTGATCACCGCCTTCCTGCTGCTCTTGTCGCTTCCGGTTCTGGCCGGTGGCATCACCATGCTGCTTACCGACCGCAATTTCGGCACCACCTTCTTCGCCCCGGATGGCGGCGGCGATCCGATCCTGTTCCAGCATCTGTTCTGGTTCTTTGGTCACCCCGAAGTGTACATCCTGATCCTGCCGGGCTTCGGCATCATCAGCCACATCGTCTCGACCTTCTCGAAGAAGCCGGTGTTCGGCTATCTCGGCATGGCCTACGCCATGGTCGCGATCGGCGCCGTCGGCTTCATCGTCTGGGCGCACCACATGTACACGACCGGCCTGTCGCTCGACACGCAGCGCTACTTCGTCTTCGCCACCATGGTCATCGCCGTACCGACAGGCGTGAAGATCTTCTCCTGGATCGCGACGATGTGGGGCGGCTCGATCTCGTTCAAGACGCCGATGCTGTGGGCGCTGGGCTTCATCTTCCTGTTCACGGTCGGCGGCGTCACCGGCGTCCAACTCGCCAACGCCGGCCTCGACCGCTCGCTGCATGACACCTATTTCGTCATTGCCCACTTCCACTATGTGCTGTCGCTGGGTGCGGTCTTCGCCATCTTCGCCGGCTGGTACTACTGGTTCCCCAAGATGACCGGCTACATGTACTCGCCGGTGATCGCCAACACCCACTTCTGGGTCACCTTCGTCGGCGTCAATTTGATCTTCTTCCCGCAGCATTTCCTCGGCCTGGCCGGCATGCCGCGCCGCACCATCGACTATCCCGACGCGTTCGCCGGCTGGAACATGGTGTCGTCCTACGGCTCCTATATATCGGCCGTCGGCGTGGTGATCTTCCTCTATGGCGTGTTCGAGGCCTTCCAGAAGAAGCGCGTCGCCGGCGCCAACCCGTGGGGCGAGGGTGCAACGACGCTCGAATGGCAGCTGCCTTCGCCGCCGCCTTTCCACCAGTGGGAACAGCTGCCGAAGATCAAGTAAGGCAGCCCGAATACGAAACCGCCGGCCCGCCGGCGGTTTTCGGCCAACGGAATGATTGGACTTATGTACGCATGGCCCTTGTCGACGACCCAATGATTGACGAAGCGGGCTTTCGCATGTCGGAAGCCACGTCGGGCGATTTCTTCGCCCTGCTGAAGCCGCGCGTCATGTCGCTGGTGGTGTTCACGGCCTTTGTCGGCATGGTCGCTGCGCCCGTGACCATCAACCCGCTGCTGGCGGTGATCGCCATCCTGGCCATTGCCATCGGCGCCGGCGCCTCGGGTGCGCTCAACATGTGGTACGACGCCGACATCGATGCGGTGATGAGCCGGACCGCCGGCCGCCCGGTACCGTCCGGCCGCATCCTGCCCGGCGAAGCCCTGAGCTTCGGCCTTGTGCTTTCGGTGCTGTCGGTGATGACGCTGGGCGTGCTGGTCAACTGGCTGTCGGCGGCGCTGCTTGCCTTCACCATCTTCTTCTACGCCGTCGTCTACACGATGTGGCTGAAGCGCTCGACGCCGCAGAACATCGTCATCGGCGGCGCCGCCGGCGCCATCCCGCCGGTCATCGGCTGGGCCGCGGTGACCGGAACGGTGAGCCTGGAAAGCCTCGTCCTGTTCCTGATCATCTTCCTGTGGACGCCGCCGCACTTCTGGGCGCTGGCGCTGTTCAAGTCCGACGACTACGCCAAGGCCGGCATCCCGATGATGCCGAACGTTGCCGGCCAGGCCTCGACCCGCCGCCAGATCTTTGCCTACGCCCTGATCCTGGCGCCGATCGGCGTGCTGCCCTGGGTGCTCGGTTTCACTACCGCCTTCTATGGCGTCGCATCAGTGGCTCTCGGCGCCGGCTTCGTCTGGTATGCCTGGAAAGTGCTGTGCATGACCGATAGCGACCGCGTCATGAAGCCGGCCAAGGCTCTGTTCGCCTATTCGCTGCTCTACCTCTTCGCCATCTTCGCCATCTATCTTGCCGACTGTGTCGTCGGTCGCGCTTTGGCCATCGGTGGAGCATGACCATGATCGACAAGAAGCTTGAACTGGTCACGCTGACCGAAAGCCAGAAGAAGGCGCGGCGCAACCGTTCGGCGGCGATCGGCGTCGCGCTGGCGATTCTGGTCGTCATCTTCTACGTCGCGACCATCGTGAAATTCGGCCATACCGGATGAGGCCGATGATGACCCGCCAGACCGTGACCGATCCCAGGAAGAAGAACACCAACCGCGTCGTCGCCGCCGTCTGCGTCGCCTTTTTCGGCGGCATGATCGGGATGGCCTACGCCGCGGTGCCGCTCTACAAGATGTTCTGCCAGGCCACCGGCTATGGCGGCACGACGCAGCGCGCCGAAAAGCAATATGCCGGCCGCATCCTCGACCGCGACATCACCGTGCGCTTCGACGCCAACACCAACGGCATTCCCTGGCAGTTCCAGCCGGTCGCCCGCTCGGTCACCATCAAGATCGGCGAGACCACGCAGGCGCATTACAGCGCCACCAACAAGTTCGACCGCGCCGTTACCGGCCGCGCCACCTTCAACGTGCAGCCGGAACTGGCGGGCCCCTACTTCAACAAGGTCGAGTGTTTCTGCTTCACCGACACGACGCTGAAGCCCGGCGAGACGCTGGACATGCCGGTCGTGTTCTATGTGGATCCCGATATCGTCAACGTGCCGGAACTGAAGGACTTGAAGACGATCACCCTGTCCTACACCATGTTCCCGGTCCAAAAGAACAAGCCGGTGGCGTCATCGACGCCGGACAGCAGCAGCAAAGTTTCAGATACCGAAGCAAATCTCGGGGGTTGATATGGCAGACGCGCACGCAAAACCACAACACGACTACCATCTCGTCAACCCGAGCCCGTGGCCCTTCCTGGGGTCGATCGGCGCGCTGGTGACTGCAGTCGGCGGCGTCGCCCTGATGCAGTATCTCAAGAACGGCGATTTTCCAATTTTCGGCCACAACATCGCCAATCCATGGCTGTTCTTCATCGGCCTCGTCATCGTCCTCTACACGATGTTTGCCTGGTGGTCGGACACCATCAAGGAAGCGCATGAGGGCCACCATACGCGCGTCGTGTCGCTGCATCTGCGCTACGGCATGATCATGTTCATCGCTTCGGAAGTGATGTTCTTCGTTGCCTGGTTCTGGGCCTATTTCGATGCCAGCCTGTTTCCGAGCGAAGTGCAGAATTACGCCCGCACCGCTTTCACTGGCGGCGTCTGGCCGCCGAAGGGTCTCGAAGTCCTCGATCCGTTCCATCTGCCGCTCTACAACACCATCATCCTGCTTCTGTCGGGCACCACGGTGACATGGGCGCACCATTCGCTCATCCATGGCGACCGCAAGGGCCTGATCAACGGCCTGGTGCTGACCGTCGGCCTCGGCATGCTGTTCACCATGGTGCAGGCCTACGAGTACATGCACGCTCCGTTCGGCTTCAAGGATTCCATCTACGGCGCCACCTTCTTCATGGCGACCGGCTTCCATGGCTTCCACGTCATCATCGGCACCATCTTCCTGCTGGTCTGCCTGATCCGCGCCTGGAAAGGCGACTTCACGCCCAAGCAGCATTTCGGCTTCGAGGCGGCTGCCTGGTACTGGCACTTCGTCGACGTGGTCTGGCTGTTCCTGTTCGCATCGATCTACGTCTGGGGATCGGTCGGCGCGGTGATCGAAGGCCACTGACGGCTTTCACCGAACCGACAAATCAGAAGGGCGGTCGCGGCAACGCGGTCGCCTTTCTTCTTTTCGGCGCCCCATCAATGGCCAACGGATTCGGCTGGTCGGGCTGGCTGCTTCAATTGGTCGACTGGACCGATGGCTGCATTGGGGTTACCGACTGCGACATGGACGAAATCTGGACTATGGTGCCGGATGGAACGCTGATCGAAATCGAGCCGTAAAGCATGACTATCCATGAGTGAAGATAGGGCGATCTGGCCACCCATTGAGCCGATCTCGGCCGGCCTGCACGGATGCTGCCCGCGCTGCGGCGAAGGACGGCTGTTTTCCGGCTTCCTCACCGTCGGCAAGCGCTGCAACAATTGCGGCCTCGACTATTCCTACGCCGATGCCGGCGACGGCCCGGCGGTGTTCGTTATCCTGATCATCGGCTTCATCGTCGTGGGGCTGGCGCTGTGGGTGGAGGTGACGCTGAGCCCGCCGCTCTGGCTGCATTTCATCATCTGGATACCGCTGGCCGTGGGACTGTGCCTGACGGCGCTGAGGTTGATCAAGGGGGTGCTGCTGACGCTTCAATACGCCAACAAGGCGGCCGAAGGCCGCCTGGACCAGGGGCAATGAGCGAGGCGCTGACCAAGCCCGCCGGCCGCTCGCGGCCGAAGACGGCATTGCTGCTCGGCCTCGGCCTGGTGGTGTTCGTCATCCTGCTCGGGCTTGGCACATGGCAGGTGCAGCGCCTGTACTGGAAGGAAGCCCTTCTGCAGACCATCGACCAGCGCACCCATTCAGCGCCGCAGCCGCTGGCGGACGTCGAGAAGGAATTCGCCGCAACCGGTGATGTCGACTACACGCCGGTCACCGTCAGCGGGACGTTCCTGCACTCCGGCGAGCGGCATTTCTACGCCACCTGGGACGGCGACGCCGGCTTCAACGTCTACACCCCGCTGGCCCTCGACGATGGCCGCTATATCCTGATCAACCGCGGCTTCGTTCCCTATGATCTCAAGGATGCCGCCAAGCGGCCGCAAGGGCAGGTGACCGGCAAGGTCACGGTCACCGGCCTGGCGCGCAACCCGCTGCCGGGCAAGCCGTCGATGATGCTGCCCGACAATGACGTGGCCAAGAACATCTTCTACTGGAAGGATCGTGATGTCATGGCGGCGAGTGCCGGCCTGCCGGCCGGCGCCGTGCTGGTGCCGATCTTCATCGACGCCGACAAGACGCCGAACCCGGGCGGGCTGCCGGTCGGCGGCGTCACCATCATCGACCTGCCGAACTCTCATCTGCAATATGCCTTCACCTGGTATGGCCTGGCGGCGGCTCTTGCCGCGGTTCTGATCATCAGGCTGCGCCGCCCGGCAAAGACTGAATGATCCAGAGCATCATCCCGAAAAGTGGGAACCGGTTTCGGACAAGATCATGCTCCAACAAAGAGTTAGATCAGGTTGACCATTCAACCTGATCTCAACTGCCCTTGACAGGGCAGGGGTGCACACCTCATTTCGCGTCACGATACGATCAACCGATCTGGAATCATGCTGCAGACCGCCACAAAACCACCGCTGACGATCCGGCTCTGCCAGCCGCGCGGCTTTTGCGCCGGTGTCGACCGCGCGATCCAGATCGTCGTGCTGGCGTTGAAGAAATACGGCGCGCCGGTCTATGTCCGCCACGAGATCGTGCACAACCGCTATGTCGTCGAAGGCCTGCAAAGCCTTGGCGCGGTTTTCATCGAGGAACTCTCGGAAATCCCGGCCGAGCACCGCAAGTCGCCGGTTGTCTTCTCGGCCCACGGCGTGCCGAAATCGGTGCCGGCCGACGCCAAGGCACGCGAGCTCTTCTATCTCGACGCCACCTGCCCGCTGGTGTCCAAGGTGCACAAGCAGGCGATGCGCCATCAGCGGCTCGGCCGCCATGTGCTTCTGATCGGCCATGCCGGCCATCCCGAAGTGATCGGCACCATGGGCCAACTGGCTGAAGGCGCCGTCACGCTGATCGAGACCGAAGCCGACGCTGGGACCTTTGCCCCCGCCGACCCGGAAGCGCTCGGCTTCGTAAGCCAGACAACGTTGTCGGTCGAAGACACTGCCGGCATATTGCGGGTGCTGCAGGAGCGCTTCCCGCAACTGCATGCACCGGCCGCCGAATCGATCTGCTACGCCACCACCAACCGCCAGGAAGCGGTCAAGGAAACCGCCGCCGGCGCCGATCTCTATCTGATCGTCGGTGCGCCCAATTCCTCCAATTCGCGCCGTCTTGTCGAAGTGGCGGAGCGCGCCGGCGCCACCATGTCGCTTCTCGTACAGCGCGCCGCCGAAATTCCGTGGAATGACATCACAAATATATCGACGCTCGGCCTGTCTGCCGGCGCGTCGGCGCCGGAGATCATCGTCGACGAGATCATCGACGCCTTCCGCCAGCGCTTCGAGGTGAACATCGACCTGGCGATCACGGCCACCGAAACGGAGGATTTTCCAGTCATGCGGGTTCTGCGCGATGTCGAACTGACGCGGGCCGACATGGCCTTCGTCAACGGAGCCGCGTGAACAGCCCATGGCGGTCTACACCGACGTCAATGAGGGCGAACTCGGCGCGTTCCTGAGGGCATATCCAGTCGGCGAACTCTTGTCCTACAAGGGTATCGCCGAAGGCACGGAGAATTCGAATTTCCTGCTGCACACCTCAAGCGGCTCTTACATACTGACGCTCTACGAGAAGCGCGTCGACAAGGCCGACCTGCCGTTCTTCCTCGGCCTGATGGGCCATCTCGCCCGCAAAGGCATTTCCTGTCCGCTGCCGGTGACCGCGCATGACGGCACCGTCATCGGCACGCTGGCCGGCCGTCCCGCGGTCATCATCACCTTCCTCGAAGGCCTGTCGCTGCGGCGGCCGACAGCGGCGCATTGCGCGGAGGTCGGCAAGGCGCTCGCCGCCCTGCATCTCGCCGGCCAGGATTTTGCGATGACGCGTGACAACGCGCTCGCCATCGAGGGCTGGCGCAAACTCTGGAATGCCTCGCGCGACCGAGCCGACGAGGTCGAGCCGGGACTGGCGGCCGAGGTCGACGCGGATTTCGCGGATTTCGAACGCCATTGGCCGCAGGGCCTGCCGGCAGGCATCATCCATGCCGATCTGTTTCCCGACAATGTCTTCTTCCTCGGCGAGAAACTGTCCGGCCTCATCGACTTCTATTTCGCCTGCCACGACCTCTACGCCTATGACGTCGCCACCTGTCTCAACGCCTGGTGTTTCGAGAAGGATTTCTCCTTCAACCTGACCAAAGGCACGGCGCTGCTGGCCGGCTATCAGAGCGTGCGGCCTTTGAGCGATGGCGAGAAAGCAGCGCTGCCGATGCTTTCTCGCGGCTCGGCGCTGCGCTTTATGCTGACCCGGCTCTATGACTGGCTGACCGTTCCCGACGGCGGGCTGGTCATGAAGCGCGATCCGACCGAATATATCCGCCGCATGCGCTTCCACCGCGCGATCAAGTCGCCTTCTGAATACGGACTGACATGACCAAGCAGGTTGAAATCTTCACCGACGGCGCCTGCTCGGGCAATCCCGGTCCCGGCGGCTGGGGCGCCATCCTGCGCTTCAACGGCAAGACCAGGGAATTGTCGGGCGGCGAGGCCGAGACGACCAATAACCGTATGGAGCTGCTGGCCGCCATCTCGGCGCTGAATGCGCTGAAGGAGCCGTGCGCCGTCGAGCTTCACACCGACAGCAAATATGTCATGGACGGTATCTCCAAATGGATCCACGGCTGGAAGAAAAACGGCTGGAAGACCGCCGACAAGAAGCCGGTCAAGAACGGTGAACTGTGGCAGGCGCTGGATGAGGCCAATGGGCGCCACAAGGTGACCTGGAACTGGGTCAAGGGCCATGCCGGCCACACCGAGAACGAACGCGCCGACGAACTCGCAAGGGAAGGTATGGCGCCGTTCAAGAGGGGCTCAGCCAAACCTGCGGCGCCGAAAGTGGCGCTGAAGCCGGCGGCATCCGAGAAGCAGCCGGCGCCACGGGCACGGCGCTCGACCCAAAGCTATTGAGCTCAAGCTATCGGCAAGGGGATCTCACTCATGCCGATCGTATACTACATCACCCATCCCCAGGTTCAGATCGATGCCAACGTTCCCGTGCCGCACTGGGGGCTGTCCGAGATCGGACGAGCGCGAGCATCAGCCATGCTCGATCAGCCATGGGTCGGATCGATCCGCCGTGTCGTCTCGTCGGCCGAGCGCAAGGCGATCGAAACCGCCGAGATCCTTGGCAAACACCTCGGCCTCGCGGTCGAGGTGAAGGAGCGCATGCATGAGAACGATCGGTCGGCAACCGGCTTCCTGCCGCCGCCGGAGTTCGAGGCGGTCGCCGACCAGTTCTTCGCCAATCCGCACAAAAGCATTCGCGGCTGGGAACGGGCCATCGACGCCCAGCAACGCATTGTCAGCGAGGTCGAAACGGTGCTGGGTGCTGCCGACGGCGGCGACATTGCCTTCGTCGGCCATGGCGGCGTCGGAACATTGCTGCTGCTCTCGCTCAGCGGCCGCGCAATCAGCCGCGCGGCGGACCAGCCGGCCGGCGGTGGTAATTACTTCGCCTATGATGTCGGCACGCGCCGCGTCGTCCACGGATGGCGGCCGATAGACAGTCTGGCGCCGCGCTAAAGCGGATGTCAGGAGATCATCGATACCGTAGCCGCGATGAAGCCGCGCGCGACCAACAGATAGAACCCGTCCTCAGCGGATCAGCAGGGCCGTGCCGTAGAGGCCGAGCGCGAACACCGTGTGCGAGATCACGTTGAAGGCGCGGATCTGCATCGCGTTGGGGCGCTTTGAGGCAGCCCAGCCGCCGCCCATGCCGGGCGCCAGCAGGAACCAGCCGGCGCCGATGGTGACCATGCCGAGGATGAAGGCCGGCAGGAAGGTCGGCGCGTCCAGCCATGCCGTGCCCACCAGCGCCACCAGGATGAAGCCGTAGACGATGCCGGTGACATAGTGGAAAGCCCAGCCCAGCGCCTGCTCATGCGCATAGGATGCGGCTTGGGCGATATCGTCGTGGAAAACCTTGCCTTCCCTAAGGTGCCAGACCCAGCGGCCGGGCGGCCCCCAGTTCGGCCGCGGCTGGCTGAGCGCCAGATGCAGGAACAGCGCCCAAAGATCCATCAGCACCGTGGCGCCGATGCCGATCGCAACGCTGCGCCAGATGATGTCAAACATCGTCGATGTCCCCCAAAGCAGGCAATCCGGCTGGAAGCGCGTCGTCGTCAGGCCATGGCGCTCATGAGCCGACGCGGCCGCCGCGGTTTAGAGCTGGCTCAGAATGTGAGCGGCACCCGATGTGTCGACTCCTGGCTTGGTCTCGACATTGAGCGCCGTGACCTTGCCGTTGTCGACGATCATCGAGAAGCGCTTCGAGCGCAATCCCATGCCGCCGCTGGAATAGTCGGAGTCGAGGCCGATCGACCTGGCGAAGTCGCCATTGCCGTCGGCGAGATAGAGGATCTTGCCTTGACCGCCGGTGAAATTGGCCCAGGCGCCCATGACATGGACATCGTTGACGGACACGACGGCGATGGTGTCGACGCCGCGGGCCAGGATGGCATCGTGGTTCTCGAGATAGCCCGGCAGATGATTGTTGCTGCAGGTCGGCGTGAAGGCGCCTGGAACGCCGAACAGCACGACCTTCTTGCCCGCGAAAATCTCGGCCGAGGTGATCACCTTGGCGCCGTCGGCGGTCATTTCCTTGAAGGTCGCATCGGGCAGTTTGTCGCCAACGGCAATCGTCATGATGGTCCTCGTGTGAAAAGCAGGGAAGGTTTCTTGCGATAGCGAAATCGGGCATCTCCCGCAACCGCCGACAAGGCCTGGATCAAGGGAAAGCCCGGATCGGGTTCGGTATCAGGGGAACGGCAGAACGCCCTCGACCGCGCCTTTGGCACTTGTCAGGGTGTAATACAACCCGCCATCGGTCGGTGTCGTCGACGGCCGGTCGAGGATCGGAATGGTAAACACAAGCCGGCCGTCGTTCTCGTTGCGCGCAGGCGCCCCGAACATATAGTCGCGTCCCCCGGCGACGAATAAATCCGCCGCCTCCGGATCGCCGGGAAAAGTCGCCTCGACGATCAGCGTCTCATGGTCGCCCGGCAGCACCCTGATCCCGAAATCGGGCTTGGCAGGCGCGGGCAAGGTGGCGAGTGCAGCCTTCACCAGCGCCGCATCTTCGGCATTGTCGGGATCGGCGGCGGGATCGACGCTCAGCCGCGTCTGCACCGGAATACAGATCGTCTCGCAGATGCCAAGAAAGATGTCGGCATCGATGACGGCCGCATCCCCAGGCGACGACAAAGTGAATGTCACCGGCAGCGAGACCGGATGGTTGTAGCCGGCCCATTTGCCGTAGCCGTCGTCATGGCGCTGCGGCGGCGGGAAGGAAAACGCCGCATCGGTGATGTTGGTGCTGGCCGAAACGTCGATCTGCGGCGGCACGCCGGCGTCGCCCGGATCGCGCCAATAAGTTTTCCAGCCGGGCTTGAGCGCGATGTCGAGCACGCCCTGTATGCGACCGGCCTCGTCGGCCTTGCCTGATGTCACCAGCCGCACCTTACCGCCTTCGCTGTTGTACCAGTCGGAAGAGGACGCGGCGGCGGGAATAGCTGCTCCGCATCCAATGGCGGCGCCGAGCAGCAGGATTTTCAATCTTTGCATGGCGTTGATTTGATCGTCAGTTCATGGCCGCGCAATGTTTTCATGGCGCTCTGCGTATCATATTTGCGTGACCTTCGGGCAAGGAACAGTTGGCTTCAAGCAATCGGCCGAGTGAAGTTCGCAGTCAAGATTCCGTTGTTCCAACCGTTGGGCTTTGGCCGAATCGCACGCGGCGCATCTTTTCGGCGTCCCGGAAACGCGTTACGCTCCAGTCCATGGACTTGTTGCGCCACAAAAAGACAGCCGGTGGACGCGGCTTTCTTGACGACCAGTTCCTGATTGCCATGCCCGGCATGAAGGACGATCGCTTCACGCGCTCGGTCATCTACATCTGCGCGCACAGCGATGAAGGCGCCATGGGCCTGATCATCAACCAGACGCAACAGATGCTGTTTCCCGATCTTCTGGTGCAGCTCGGCATCATGAACGAGCAGGAGGCGATCAGGCTGCCGGCGCAGGCTCGCGACTTCGTCGTGCGCAATGGCGGCCCCGTCGACCGTAGCCGCGGCTTCGTCCTGCACTCGGGCGACTACCGGGTGGAATCCTCGCTCACCGTCTCCGACGATATCTGCCTGACCGCGACGGTCGACATATTGCGCGCCATCTCGTCCGGCCGCGGCCCGCGGCGCGCATTAATGGCGCTCGGCTATTCCGGCTGGGGCGCCGGCCAGCTGGAAACCGAGATCGCCGAGAATGGCTGGCTGACCTGTCCGGCCACGCCGGAGCTGCTGTTCGACGCCGACATCGAGCGGAAGTACGACCGCATCCTGGCATCGATCGGGATTGATCTGGCGCATCTGAGCCTGGCCGCGGGGCACGCCTGAGGCCTCGCATTCGCCGACGTTCCGCCGAACCTTCGCGACTAGCCGAAGCCGCCCGCCACTTTCGTCATCCTAGGGTCTGCGCCGCGTCGCTGCGCTCCTTGCTTCGCCCTAGGATGACGAAGGCGCGGTCGCTTCAGCTAATTTTCGGGGTTCATTCCAATGTAACCACGCGCCTGCACGACGCATGCCTCACCCATCACGCCTGCGTCATCGGGTACTGCTCTTTCAACGCCTTCAGCACCTGGTCGCCTGGCATCGGCGCGCCGAACATGAAGCTTTGCACATACTCGCAGCCCATCTGGCGCAGTTCCAGCGCATCGCTTTCGTCGGAAATGCCCTCGGCCACCACCGACAGGCCGAGTTCATGCGCCATGTTGACCATGGATTTGAGCAGCACCGCCCGCTTCGGCGTCGCGTCGTCGACGAAGCTCTTGTCGATCTTGATGGTGTCGAAGGGGAAGCGGGTCAGATAGGCGAGCGAGGAATAGCCGGTGCCGAAATCGTCCAGCGACAGGCCGATGCCGAGCTGCTTGAGCTTGGTCAGCACATGCGAGGTCTGCTCTGGATTGTCCATGACCAGCGATTCGGTAAGTTCGAGCCGGAAGCAGCGCGGCTTCAGATTGGCGCGGGCGATGACCGAGCGGACATCGCTAACCAGGTCGCGGCGGATCAGCTGGCGACTGGACAGATTGACCGACACCGACAGCGGGGTGTCGCCGATCTGCTTTTGCCAGCCGGCGAGGTCTTCGGCCGCCTGCTGCATGGCAAACAGCCCAAGCTGCACGATCAGGCCACAGCTTTCGGCGACCGGAATGAAATCGCCGGGCGGGATCATGCCGCGGCGCGGATGGTCCCAACGCAGCAGCGCTTCGAAGCCGGCAATGCTGCCGTCCTCCAGCCGCACGATCGGCTGGTAGGCAAGGGTGAATTCGCGCCGCTCGATGGCGCGGCGCAGATCGGATTCGAATTGCAGCCGGTCGGTGCCGACGGTGCGGAAGGCCGGCCGGAACGGCTCGATCCTGTCGCCGCCGAAGCGCTTGGCCTGGTGCATGGCAAGCTCGGCGTCCTTGACCATGTCTTCTGCCGAAGTCTGCGCCGAGGTCCAGGTGATCAGGCCGATCGAGGCAGTCAGCACGATCTCGCGCTTGGCGAAGGTGATCGGGTTGTTGATGGCGTGCTTGATGGCGTCTGCCACCGCCGCGATGCGGGAGGGTTCCTGTTCCGAGAGCAGCATCAGGGCGAACTGGTCACCGGCAAAGCGCGACAGCGAATCCTTCGGTTTCAACAGCCGGTGCAAGCGGCGCGCAATGGTGAGCAGGATGGTGTCGCCGGCCGAGATGCCAAGCCCGTCATTGACCTGCTTGAAGCGGTCGATGTCGATGACGAAGACGGTGGGGCGCACCTTCTCTTCGGTGCGCGCGATCGAGATGATGGCTTCCAGCCGGTTCATCAGAAGTTCGCGGTTGGGCAGGCCGGTCAGATTGTCGTGAACGGCATCGTGCAGCAGCCTTTCCTCGGACTTTTTCTGCTCGGTGACGTCGACCATGGTGCCGACGCAGCGAATCACTTCGCCGTCCGAGCCGATCACCGGCCGCGCCCGAAGCAAGAACCAGTGGTAGTGCCCGTCGGCGCCGCGCAGGCGGAAATTCTGCGAGACCCGGCCGCGCCGATGTTCGAGCACCACGTCGAGGGTGGTGCGGAACGTGTCGCGGTCGTCGGCATGCAGCACCGGCAGCCAGTTGCGGGCCGCACCCCCCAGGCTGTTGGGCGCCAGGCCAAGCTGGATGCTGACGTCGGGCTTGGTGACGACGCGGTCGCGCAGCACGTCCCAGTCCCACACCGTGTCGCCGGAGCCGGCGACGGCCAGCGCCTGGCGCTCAAGATCGGAGAACAGGCCCTGATGCAGCGCGCCGCCGGCAAAGGCATGCTGCATGACGGTGAAGCCGATCAAAAGGATGATCAGGATCAGCCCGCCGCCCAATGCCGGCTGGGCGATGTCGTTGTCGAGCATGCCGGTGATTGCCATCCACGACCCGCACAGCCATAGCAGCACCATCACCCAACTGGGCACCAGCATGATCGCACGGTCGTAACCACGAAGACCGAGCAGGATGATGAGGCCGAGCCCGGTCAGCGCGGTGGCGGCAAAGGACAGCCGGGCAATACCGGCGGCGACGGCCGGATCGATGATGGCCACACCCGCAATCAGCACCAGACCGAGGATCCAGACCAGCGCGCCATAGCTGAAATGGCCGTGCCACCGGTTGAGGTTGAGATAGGCGAACAGGAACACCACGAAGGTCGCCGCAAGCGCCACCTCCGTTCCCGCCCGCCACATCTGCTCGTTCCCGGGCGATATCTCTATGATCTTGTTTAGAAAGCCGAAATCGACGCAGATATAGGCAAGTACCGCCCACGCAAGTGCGGCTGTCGCCGGAAACATCGAGGTTCCCTTGACGACGAAAAGGATGGTCAGGAAGAGCGCCAGCAGCCCGGCGATGCCGATAACGATGCCGCGGAACAGCGTATAGGAATTGACCGAGTCCTTGTAGGCTTCCGGCTCCCATAGATAGACCTGCGGCAGCTTCGGCGAGGCGAGTTCGGCGATGAAGGTGATCACCGTTCCCGGGTTCAGCGTCACCCGGAACACGTCGGCGTCGGAGCTTGACTGGCGGTCGAGCGCGAAGCCCTCGCTGGGGGTGATCGCGGCGATGCGGGTGGCGCCGAGATCGGGCCAGAAGATGCCGGAATTCACCAGCCGGAAATGCGGCGCCACGATCAGCCGGTCGAGCTGCTGGTCGGTGGTGTTGGCGAGCGCGAACACCGCCCAGTCGCCGCTCGAGCGCGCGTCATTGGCCTCGACCTCGATGCGCCGCACGATGCCGTCGGGACCGGGCGCGGTCGACACCTGGAAGTTTTCGCCCTGATTGACGTAGATCTGGACGGCGCGCGACAGGTCGAGCGCGACATCGTCGCGGGCAATCTTGATCGGTTCGACGGCGAAGGCCGGGAGCGCCGCGCAAAGCGTGACGACAACCGCCAGAACAAAGGCCAACAGCGACCCGTTTCGCAGGAAATTCGTCAAAAATCAGTCCTTCGTTCCAGCGCCCGGCGGATCGTCCGCGATCCGGGCGTAGAGGTAGTGGTCCTGCCAGATGCCGTTGATCCTGAGGTAGGATCGCAGAAGTCCTTCGCGCCGGAATCCGGCTTTTTCAAGCACGCGGATCGACCGGACATTGTCGGGAATACAGGCAGCTTCGATCCGGTGCAACCTCAGCGTATCGAAGGCGAAGCGGCAGACCACCTTGACCGCGTCGGTCATCAGGCCGCGGCCGCCAAACCGCTCCCCGATCCAGTACCCGACATGGCCGCTTTGCGAGACGCCGTGGCGGATATTGCCGAGCGTAATGCCGCCGGCAAGCTTGCCGCTCGCCTTCTCGAAGATGAAGAAGGCGATGGCTGTCCCCTGCGCATAGTCTTCGCGGTAGCGGCCGATGCGCAGCCGCCAGGCGGTGCGGTCGAGTTCATCGGGCGTCCAGCGCGGCTCCCACGGTTCGAGGAAGGCACGGCTTTCGCCGCGCACCGCTGACCATTCGCGATAGTCGTTGGTGTAGGGCACGCGCAGCATGACCCGGTCGCCTTTCAGTGCCGGCAGGTCACGGCGAAAGAAAGGGAGCGCGAACACCGGCGCTTGAAGGCTTAGACGGCGAGCTTGCGGGCCGTGGTGTGCGTGCCCGCAAGCGAATCGAGAATCGCCTCATAGGGCGCGAGCGTACCCACCGGTCCAACCGCGGTCAGCGTCGGCTTGGTCGAAAACAGCCGGGACGAAAGGTCGGTCAGCCGCTCGACGGTCAGCGCCGACAGCCGTTCCATCAACTCCTCCTTGGCGATCGGCCGACCGAACAGAAGCAGCTGCCTGGCGATCTGCGAGGCGCGGCTGGCCGGGCTTTCAGCCGACATGATCAGGCCGGCGCGATATTGCGCGCGGGCGCGGTCGAGCTCTTCCTGAAGGATATTCTCGCCGGCCTTCTGCAGCTCGTCGATAATGACCGGCACCAGTTCGGCAATGTCGCTCTGCCCGGTCGCGGCATGAACGCCGAAGATGCCGGTATCGGAAAAACCCCAGTGGAAGGCATAGACCGAATAGCACAGGCCACGCTTTTCGCGGACCTCCTGGAACAGCCGGGACGACATGCCGCCGCCGAGGATCATCGACAGCACCTGCGAAGCGTAGAAATCGCGCACATGATAGGCTCGGCCTTCGAAGCCGAGCACGATCTGCGCGTCCATCAGGTCGCGATCCTCGCGGAAATCGCCGCCGACATACTGCGCATATTGCGGCATCGTGCTGTCGGACTTGCTGCGGAAACCGCCGAGCTGCTTTTCGACCTCGCGCACGAAATTGTCGTGCTTAATGTCGCCTGCCGCCACGATCACCATCTTCTCGGCGCCATACTGGCGCTCTATGAAATCATGCAGCTGTTTGGAGGTGAAGGATTTGACGGTTTCCGGCGTGCCGAGGATCGAGCGGCCGATCGTCTGGTGGCGGAAGGCGGTCTCGGTGAAACGGTCGAAGACGATGTCGTCGGGCGTGTCGTGCGCGGCGCCGATCTCCTGCAGGATCACATGCTGCTCGCGCTCCAGTTCCTCTGGGTCGAATTCGGACTCCTGCAGGATATCGGCAAGGATATCCACCGCCAGCGGCACATCGTCGGACAGCACCCTGGCGTAATAGGACGTCGTCTCGACTGATGTGGCGGCATTGATCTCGCCGCCGACATCCTCGATTTCCGAGGCGATCTCGAAGGCCGTCCGCCTTTTCGTACCCTTGAAGGCCATATGCTCGAGCAGATGGGCCATTCCGTGCTCGTCGTCACGCTCATTGCGGGCGCCGGACTTGACCCAGGCGCCAAGGGCAACGGATTCGAGGCTTGGAAGGGTTTCGGTGGCGACTGTCAGGCCGTTCGACAGACGGCTTACCTCAACACCCATATAGCAAGTACTCCCTAACGCGCTGCCCTTGAGTGGCGGCTCACGTAATCTTCCACCATTTTCAGGTCGGATGGAAGTACCGTGTACTTTTCGTCGGCTGACATCAAGGACCCCAGCCATGCGGGCAGGGCCGGCGACACGCCGCAGGCGGCTTCGACCGCGGCCGGGAACTTGGCCGGGTGCGCCGTGCCCAGCACCACCATCGGCACTGCACCGTCAGCCTTGCCGGTGGCGACATGCACGGCCGCGGCCGTGTGCGGATCGAGCAGATAATTGCTGGATTCGAGCGTTGAACGGATGGTGGCGGCAACCTCGTCCATATCAGCGCGTCCGGCGTCGAATTCGGACCGCATCCGGTCGATTTCTGCGGTTTCGATGGTGAAGGCGCCGGATTGCTTGAGGCCGGCCATGTAACGCCGCACCGTCTCTGCGTTACGGTCGCAGGCCTCGAACAGCAGTCGCTCGAAGTTCGACGATACCTGGATGTCCATCGATGGCGACGTCGTCGCAAACACACCCTTGGTGCGGTATTCACCGGTCGCGAAAGTGCGCGCCAATATGTCGTTGTCGTTGGTGGCGACGATCAGCCGCTCGATCGGCAGGCCCATCTTCTTGGCGGCGTAACCGGCGAAAATATCGCCGAAATTGCCGGTCGGCACGGTAAAGGAGACCGGCCTGTCCGGCGCGCCGAGCGAAAGCGCCGAGGAAAAATAATAGACGATCTGGGCCATGATGCGGGCCCAGTTGATCGAATTGACGCCCGACAGCGACACGCGATCACGAAAACGATGATCGTTGAACATATCCTTCAGCAGGCCCTGGCAATCGTCGAAATTGCCTTCGATCGCCAGCGCCTGGACGTTGGCGGCAGTCGATGTCGTCATCTGCCGCTGCTGCACCGGCGAGACGCGGCCATGCGGGAACATCACGAAAATGTCAGTTCGGTCGCGGCCGGCGAAGGCATCGATGGCGGCGCCGCCAGTGTCACCCGAGGTCGCGCCGACGATGGTGGCGCGCTGGCCACGCTCAGTCAGTACATGGTCCATCAGCCGGGCAAGCAGCTGCATGGCAACGTCCTTGAAGGCCAGCGTCGGACCGTGGAAGAGCTCGAGGATGAACGTGTTGGCGCCGGTCTGCACCAGCGGGCAGACGGCCCGGTGGCGGAAGGTGGCATAGGCTTCTCGCACCAGGCGCTCGAAGACGGGTGCGGCGATCTCGCCGCCGAGGAAGGGCGTCAGCACGCGGATGGCGAGGTCCGCATAGGGCAGGCCGCGCATGGCGCGGATCTCGGCTGCCGAAAACTGCGGCCATGTCTGCGGCACATAAAGCCCGCCGTCGCGGGCCAGCCCCGCCAGCACCGCATCGGCAAATCCAAGCACGGGCGCATCCCCGCGGGTACTCACATAGCGCATCGTCAAAGGTCCATTGCTGCCGCCGGTTTCATCCACGGCAATTGGTTAATTTTCCGAGCCGCCTCAGTCGCATTTTTGCCGTGGCGTTGCTATACGTCACCAACTTTGCGAGAGGGAAGTGCAGTTTCATGGCGTTTCATAAGTTCAACCGTCGCTTTGTCGCGGGTCTGGCGCTAACCGGCTTTATGCTTGCCGCCGCCGGTTGCCAATCGAGCGACAATGGCATCCTCAATCTCGGTTTCGGCAAGAAGACCGACCCGAATGCGCCAATACCGCCTCAGGATCCCAAGGTTCTCGCCAGCCAGTTGCAGGCCTACTGCCCGAAAGTGACGGTGCGTGACGGCACCGCATACTTCAATACCTACGCCAAGGGCGCGCCGCAGCCGAAAAAGAAAAAGGCTGATGCAACACAGGATGCCGAGGCCGCTGCCGCCGCGCAGACGGCGCCTGACGGCTCCATCGTCGATCCGAACAAGGATCCGGCCAAGATCATCTACCAGGCCTCGATCAGCGATGTGAGCCGCGATTGCAGCCGTGCCAACGGCCAGTTGACGATGAAGGTTGGAGTTGCCGGCAAGATCGTGCCGGGACCGCTGTTCGCCCCCGGCACCATCACCATGCCGATCCGCATTGCCGTCATGCACGGCCCCGACGTGCTTTATTCGCAAATTCACCCCTATCAGATCCAGGTCAGCGATCCCTCGACCGCCACCCAGTTCGTGTTCACCGATTCCAACGTCGTCGTGCCCGAACCCTCCGCCCGGGATTACACTGTCTATGCCGGCTATGACGACACCGCGCCGGCGGCGGCGGACAAGAAGTCCGGCAAGAAAAAGAAGCGCGCTCCCGCGACCAACTAAGCGCCTGGGCGCCGTCGCTGCTGCGACGGTGCCGGTTAACTCTTTGAAAGATCCAAACGATCCGATCGTAATCCTGCAGGTGTGCGCCTGCGGGCAGGTCGCGTCTGCGCTTTAATCTCGATCCATTCCACCAGCGCACTTGACTCATTCATATCTCGGCAGTTATACGTCGATCAATAGCTCGCAGGTTATCGATCCTATGCCAGACGCCCACGATACTTTGTTCAGAACGCTTGCCGACCCGACCCGGCGGTCCATCTTCGAGCGCCTTTGCCGCCAAGGTGAGCAGACCGTGGGGGCCCTGACGGCGGAGTCCGGGGTTTCGCAACCGGCGGTGTCGAAGCATCTCGGCGTCCTGAAGCTGGCCGGGCTGGTGCGTGATCGCCACGCCGGACGCCAGACCCACTACAGCGCCCAGCCCGCGGCACTTGGTCCGCTGACCGACTGGACAGTTCAAATGACAGGATTCTGGGAGGGCCGCTTCGATGACCTCGAGAACCTGCTGAAAAGGATGGACCAGTGAGCAATCCCGAGCTGCGCACCGTCGTCGTCGAACGTGAAATATCCTGGCCGGCGGAGAAGATCTGGCGCGCGTTGACGCAGCCGCATCTGATTGAGGAATGGCTCATGAAGAACGATTTCAAGCCTGTCGTCGGCCACAGCTTCAATCTTCGCGGCGAGTGGGGCGGCGTGCTCGATTGCGAGGTGCTGGCCATCGAGCAAAACAGGACGCTGTCCTACAGCTGGGATTTTGCGCATGAGGATGCCGCCTACAATCTGAAGAGCGTGGTGACGTTCACGCTCACACCCACGAGCTCGGGAACCCATCTGCGCGTCGAGCAGTCGGGCTTCCATCCGAGCCAGAAGCAGGCCTATGGCGGCGCCAGGGCCGGGTGGCAGCAATTCCTCACCAAGCTGGAGCAGGTCCTGGCGAAGCCGGATTGAAGCCTGCCGGTACCATGCCCTGATCGCGGGGCACCGAATGCAAAAAGGAGGAAATCGATGAAGATCAAGCTGACCAGCGTCTATGTGGACAACCAGGACAACGCACTGCGCTTCTACACCGACGTGCTGGGCTTTGCCGTGAAGGCCGACTTCAGCAATGGGCCTTTTCGTTGGCTGACCGTCATCTCACCCGATGAGCCCGAGGGAGCCGAGCTACAGCTGGCGCTCAACGACAACCCGGCCGCCAAGGCCTACCAGCAGGCCATCTTCAAGCAGGGGCAGCCCGCGCTCATGCTGTTCACCGACGACGTCAAGGGTGATTACGAGCGCATCAAGGGACGCGGCGGTGCGTTCGCCATGGCGCCGACAGAAGTGACCGGCTCGACCATCGCCCAGCTCAACGACAGCTGCGGCAATCTCATCCAGATCACCCAACTGGCGCGTTGGTAGGCGCTGGTTTCAAGAGGAAGTTGCAATGAACTTGAGCAAATGGATACGTCAAACCCATCGTTGGCTGTCGATCATCTTCACGCTGACCGTGGCAGCCAATTTCATCACCATGGCGTTCGGGCAACCTCCGGCCTGGGTGGTCTATTCGCCGCTGCTGCCGCTATTCCTGCTGCTGTTCAGCGGCCTCTACATGTTCGTGCTGCCTTACGTCGCGAGATCGCGTGGCGAGCAGGGCGCGCAAGGGTAGGACATGGCCAAGGCGCCGGGAAAATCGAACGTCGCAAAACCGGCCCCAGACAAGCCGGAAAAGCCGGTCCTGCTTTCGGGCGGCAACCCGCAGATCCCGAAGGCCTATGGGGACGCTCCGGTGCAGGCCTATATTGCTGCCATGCCGGGCTAGAAAAGCGATGTCGGGCGCTGGATCGACGCACTTATCGTCAGCGCCGTCCCCAGCGTCTGCAAGGCGGTGAAGTGGAACTCACCGTTCTATGGCATCGAGGGCGAGGGTTGGTTCCTCAGCCTGCATTGCTTCACCAGATACGTCAAAGTCGCCTTCTTTCGCGGCACGTCGCTCGATCCTGTGCCTCCCGGCGGTTCCAGGCAAAAGGAAGTGCGCTATCTCGACATCCATGAAGGCGAAGAGATCGACGAAGCCCGCTTCGCCTCCTGGGTGAGCCAGGCCAGCCGATTGCCCGGCGAGAAGATGTGAACGGAGGCAGACCATGAAGGTCAGCATGTCGAGCAAGGACGAGGGAGGCGCCTCTGCCTCCGAGCGGATAGATGCCCGAATCCGGGAGCTGGACGATTGGCGGGGCAAGACGTTGGCCAGCCTGCGCAAGACCATCCTCGACGCCGACCCGGAAATCATCGAGGAGTGGAAGTGGATGGGCAGCCCGGTATGGTCACGCGACGGCATGATCGCCGTCGGCAACGCTCACAAGGACAAGGTGAAGCTGACCTTTTCTCACGGCGCCAGCCTGCCGGATCCCGACAGGCTGTTCAACAACGGGCTCAACGGCAAGGTGTGGCGCGCCATCGATGTGTCGGAGGGCGACGAGATCGATGCGGATGCGCTGAAAGCGCTCGTCCGCGCCGCGATTGCCTACAACAGGGCGAAGAAGAAACCGGCCAGGTCGGCCAAAGCCAAGGACTGATCCGGTTCAGGCGTCCGACCACTCCGACAGCGCCGCAATCGTGCCGCCTAGCTCCGCCCAGCGGCGGATGACGGTTTCGGCGCCGGCCTCGGTCAGCACATCGGCATGGCCGGGATAGCTGTGCGCGGCGCCGGTGAAGCCGATGACGCGCATGCCGGCAGCCCTGGCGCCCGCGACGCCATGCACCGAATCTTCGATGACGAAGGTGTTTGCCGGATCGGCGTTGAGTTGCTCCGCCGCGAGCAGGAACACATCCGGCGCGGGCTTGGTCTTCTTGCTTGGTGTCTCCAGCGCTGAAAAAATCCGACCGGCGAAGAACGGCAGCAGGCCCACCTTCTCCAGCATGAACTCGATCCGCTCGGAGCGTGAGTTCGAGCAGACGCAGCGCGGCGCGGTCACCGCGGCAGCCGCCTCGCGCACGCCGTCGATGGCGCGCACGTCGCTGCGCAGTTTGCGGTCGACCAGCTCTTCGGCCCGGTCGATCATCGAGGCCTGGAACGGGATGGCGGATTTTTGCTCGACCCGCATCATGATGTCCTTGAAGGTCAGTCCGGCATAGGCTTCGGCGTATTCCTCAGCCGAGATTTCATATCCGGCCAAGGTCAGCAATTCGGCCTCGACGCGGGCTGCGATGATTTCGGAATCGACGAGCACGCCGTCGCAATCGAAGATGACAAGATCTGGCTGGGGCATGGCAATCCGAAACGAGGGGGGAAGCCCGGCGGGGCTCAAGCGGCGCGACATACACCAACGGGCCGGACTGCGCAAATTAACGACGACAGGGCTGCCTGGACCGTTGCGTCCTTCACCGAATATTTACGCTGATCGGTAACCATAACGGGGAGTAAACAGTAACGCGTGCCTTGGGTGTAAAAATGTCTGCCGTGCGTCTTGTCGCCGACCTCTCCCACGCCCCCCAGCAATCCGAGTGGCTGGACACGATCCTCAAGGGCGATTGCGTCGCCGCGCTCGACCGGCTGCCGGAAAAATCCATCGACGTCATCTTCGCCGATCCGCCTTACAATCTGCAGCTCGACGGCGATTTGCACCGGCCCGACCAGTCCAAGGTCGACGCCGTCGACGACGACTGGGACCAGTTCGAGAGTTTCGAGGCCTATGACGCCTTCACCCGCGCCTGGCTCCTGGCGGCACGCCGCGTGCTGAAGCCCAATGGCACCATCTGGGTCATCGGCTCCTACCACAACATCTTCCGCGTCGGCGCCAAGATGCAGGATCTCGGCTTCTGGATCCTCAACGATGTCGTCTGGCGCAAGACCAACCCAATGCCGAACTTCCGCGGCCGCCGCTTCCAGAACGCGCATGAGACCATGATCTGGGCCTCGCGCGACCAGAAGGGCAAGGGCTATACCTTCAATTACGAAGCCATGAAGGCGTCGAACGACGACATCCAGATGCGCTCCGACTGGCTGTTCCCGATCTGCACTGGCGGCGAGCGGCTGAAGAACGACAATGGCGACAAGCTGCATCCGACGCAGAAGCCGGAAGCGCTGCTCGCCCGCATCATGATGGCTTCGACCAAGCCGGGCGACATCGTGCTCGACCCATTCTTCGGCTCCGGCACCACCGGCGCCGTGGCCAAGCGGCTCGGCCGTCACTTCGTCGGCATCGAGCGCGAACAGGTCTATATCGACGCCGCCAACGAGCGCATCGATGCCGTGCGGCCGCTGGAAAGCGCCGATCTCACCGTGCTCACCGGCAAGCGCGCCGAGCCGCGCGTCGCCTTTGTCAGCCTCATCGATACCGGGCTTATGCAGCCCGGCGCCACGCTTTACGATGCCAAGAAGCGCTGGTCGGCCAAGGTACGCGCCGACGGCACGGTGGCGATCGGCGACAGCGCCGGCTCGATCCACAAGATCGGCGCCGAAGTGCAGGGCCTTGACGCCTGCAATGGCTGGACCTTCTGGCACTATGAGCGCTCGGGCGGCCTGACCCCGATCGACGAACTGCGCCGCATCGCCAGGCTCGGCATGGAACGGGCAGGGGCTTGAGATTCAAGGTTTAAATTCGGCGCTCTACGACGGCCCCCCTCTGCCCTGCCGGGCATCTCCCCCTCAAGGGGGGAGATTGCTGTCATCAACGCTTTCGCCAATTTTTGATCTTGCAAGGTGAGAACGGCCGCAGCGGCCGCTGATCTCCCCCCTTGAGGGGAGATGGCCGGCAGGCCAGAGGGGGGCGCCGTAGAGCGTTACTTCGGCCCTCCGCGCATTCACACCGCGATCCCATACCCCGCAAGATCTGCCCGCAGCGTTTTTGCATCCGTGAACAGCACCGACTGCCAGCCGGCGGCCCTGGCGCCATCGACATTTCTGGGGCTGTCGTCGATGAACAGCGTGGCTGACGGTTCGAGACCGAACGCGGCGACGTGATGGTCGTAGATGGCACGGTCGGGCTTGATCTCACGGATATCGGCCGACACGGTCACGCCGCGCGGGCGGCTAAGGAAATCGAAGCGCAGTCTTGCCTCGGCAAGTGTGTCGGCGGCGAAGTTCGTCAGCATGGTCACATCGTGGCCGCTCTCGATCAGGCCGAGCATGATGGCGACGCTGTCCTCATAGGCATGCGGCACCATGTCGTTCCAATAGCGTCGGAAATTGCGAATGTTTTCAGCATGATCCGGGTAATCCGCGATCAGCAGCGCTTCCGCCTCTTCCCACGTCCGGCCACGGTCCTGCTCGATGTTCCAGTCATGCGTGCAGACATTGTCGAAGAACCACTTGCGCTCTTCGGCATCGGGAATGAGGCGGCTGAACGGAATGTTCGGATCGTAGTGGAGCAAGACGCGACCGATGTCGAACACGATATGGCGGATTTCAGTCATTTCGGGCCTTTCAAAGCGAATGCTAGTCAATGGGGCGGTGCTTTTTGGTTGCGCCCGGTATCGCTGCTTCGATGACCTTTTTCATGACCGTCGGCAGCGCTTCTCCGGAAATGTCATGGGCCAGCGACCAGAAATGCCCTTCCGGCGCATCACTTTTCACTTGAGCGTGAAAAACTTCGAGTTCGAGCGCGAAATGGGTGAAGACATGCGCGATCTCTCCGGTGCGCCGCCAGTCCGCAGGGAAGGGCGCTGCTTGGGCAGTCGTCGCGCCGTCTATCCGGGCTGTCCAACCTGTGGTCGGCACCTCGGTCATGCCGCCGAGCAGGCCCTTGTCAGGCCGCTTGCGCAACAGGATGGCGCCGTCGCCGCGCTCGGCGACGAAGGCGGCACCCCGCCTGAGTGGTTTGTCGACCTTGGGCAGGCGGACCGGAAAGCGCTCGGGGTCGCCGGACAGGATGGCGCTGCAATCCTCGCGCACCGGGCACAGCATGCAGCGCGGCCGTCTTGGCGTGCAGATCGTGGCGCCAAGGTCCATCATTGCCTGGGCGAAGTCGCCCGGCCTTGCCTGCGGAACCAGTCTTTCGACGAGCGCGCGGATCTCAGGCTTTGCCTCGCTGAGCGGCGTTGCGATCGAATAGAGCCGCGAGATGACACGTTCGACATTGCCGTCGACGACCGCCGCCGGACGGTCGAAGGCGATCGCCGCGATCGCCGCCGCCGTATAGGCGCCGATCCCCGGCAATTCCCTCAATCCCGTTTCGTTGTCGGGAAAACGGCCGCCCTGGCTCGCAACCAGATCGGCGCAGGCCTTGAGGTTGCGCGCCCGTGAATAATAGCCGAGCCCGGCCCAGGCCTTCATCACATCCTCGGCCGGCGCAGCCGCCAGCGCCTTCACATCAGGCCATTTCTCGACAAAGGCGCGAAAATAGGATTTTACCGCTTCGACCGTGGTCTGCTGCAGCATCACTTCCGAAAGCCAGATGCGATAGGGGTCCGGCCGTGCACCGCCGGCCGCGGCGTGCGGCGTGATCCGCCACGGCAGTTCGCGATGGTGCGCGTCGTACCAGGCAAGCAGACGCGCGGCGATCTCTCCCGATAGAGGTGGTCCGGATGCGGCCTTGCGGGTCTGTTCGTGCAGTGCCATTGATCGCGGGCTGGCTCTAGGCTGGTGAGGAGCGTGGCTGGAGAACGTACATGGCAGGGAGAACGCCTTACGGCAATCCCGTTCCGGTGAGCGATCTCGCGACCGCGATCCTCGACCCCGTGCTGCGCAAGCGGGCCGGCATTTCGATCGGGCTGGTGCAGTCATGGGAAGAGATCGCCGGCCCCAGGCTCGCCGGCCATTCGCGCCCCGAAAAAATCCAGTGGCCGCGCCGCATGCATGAGGACGATCCGTTCGAGCCGGCGGTGCTGGTCATCGCCTGCGAGGGCATGGCCGCGCTGCACCTACAGCACGAGACCGGCGAGATCATCAACCGCGTCAATGCCTTTCTCGGCTTCAACGCGATCGGCAGGATCCGGATCGTGCAAAAGCCGGTGCTGAGGGACAAAGCCCGGCCGAAACCGACGCCGAGAGCACTGACTTCTGTCGAAAAGGCCAAATTGTCCGATACCGTCGGCAAGATCGAGGATGAAGGCTTGCGCGCCTCGCTGGAGCGTCTTGGCGCCACAATTCTTGGCCAAAGGAAGCGGCCAAGGTAATCAACCGGTAATCAGTCGGTCATGAACGCGTCATCTATCTCGCGCATTCGTGATCCTGCATGTAGAGTTTGGCGATTGGAATGGGGACGGCGATGCCTTAATTCCCGCCAACTCTCGCCTTTTCTAGCCTTTGCGTTGCAAAATCAAACCACAGTCAGGTGATTCGCATGAACCGTAGCTTGTCCCGCAGAAACCTCCTGTCTTCGCTGGCCGTCATTCCGGCAGTGGCTATGCTCGCCGCATGCAGCGATTCAGGCGAGGATGCCAAAGCAGCGGATGTGAAGCCTGCGGCTCCCGCGCCTGCTTCGACGCCTGCCACTCCGGCCGCCGTCAAGGTCCCGGAGTCTTCCGGCAATGTCGACATGGCCGAACTGCTGAAGCCCGGCGCTTTGCCCGACAAGCAGCTCGGCAAGGATGACGCCAAGGTCACCATCGTCGAATATGCCTCGATGACCTGCCCGCATTGTGCGCATTTCGCCGCGACCACCTTCCCTGAGTTGAAGACCAAGTACATCGACACCGGCAAGGCGCGTTACATCCTGCGCGAATTCCCGTTCGATCCGAGCGCCGAGGCCGGTTTCATGCTGGCGCGCTGTTCGAAGGACAATTATTTCCCGATGGTCGACGTGCTGTTCAAGCAGCAGGTCAACTGGGTCGGCGTCAACAATACCAAGGATGCGCTGCTGCAGATCTCCAAGCTCGCCGGTTTTACACAGGAGTCCTTCGAGGCCTGCTTGACGGACCAGAAACTTCTGGACGATGTGAGATCGGTCCAGAAGCGCGGCGCCGATGAATTCAAGGTCGACTCGACGCCGACCTTCTTCATCAACGGGAAAACCTACAAAGGTGCGATGTCGATTGAGGAAATATCGGCCATCATCGACCCTCTGCTCTGACGTCCAGGCGGCGCCGGAGCGACTGCGCTTCGGCGTCAGCGCACCTTTGTGCCTTCCAGGCAGGCGCGAATGAAGTTTTCGCGCCTTCGCCTCCTCGGCTTCAAGTCCTTCGTCGAACCCGGCGAGTTCGTCATCGAACGTGGCCTGACCGGCATTGTCGGGCCGAATGGCTGCGGCAAGTCGAACCTTGTCGAGGCGATGCGCTGGGTGATGGGCGAAAGCTCATACAAGAACATGCGCGCGTCCGGCATGGACGACGTGATCTTTTCCGGCTCGGGAACGCGCCCGGCCCGCAACACCGCCGAAGTCACGCTGTTCCTCGACAATAGCGACCGGACCGCGCCCGCCGCCTTCAACGACGCCGATGAATTGCAGGTGTCGCGCCGCATCGAGCGCGAAGCCGGCTCGCTCTACCGCATCAACGGCAAGGAAGCCCGCGCCAAGGACGTGCAGCTTCTGTTCGCCGACCAGTCGACCGGCGCGCGCTCGCCATCCATGGTCGGACAGGGCCGTATCGGCGAACTGATCCAGGCCAAGCCGCAGGCGCGCCGCGCGCTGCTCGAAGAAGCCGCCGGCATTTCCGGCCTGCACACGCGCCGTCACGAGGCCGAGCTTCGGCTTAAGGCGGCCGAACAAAATCTGGAACGGCTGGACGATGTCGTCGGCGAACTGGAGAGCCAGATCGAAAGCCTTAAGCGCCAGGCGCGCCAGGCATCGCGCTTCAAGAACCTGTCGGCCGATATCCGCAAGGCGGAAGCCACGCTCTTGCATCTGCGCTGGACGCTGGCCAAGACCCAGGAGGGCGATGCGCGGTCGGCGCTGGCGGTTGCCACAGCTCTGGTCGGCGACCGCGCCGCCGCCCAGATGGCTGCCGCCCGGGAGCAAGGCATCGCCGCCCACCGGCTGCCGGATCTGCGTGACGCCGAGGCCGCGGCTGCCGCCGCCTTCCAGCGGCTGTCGATCGCCAAGGCGCAGATCGAGGAGGAGGCAGGCCGCATCCGCGCCCGCCAGGCCGAACTCGAGCGCCGGCTGCAGCAGCTCGACGGCGACATCGCCCGCGAAGAGCGCATGGTGCGCGACAATGCCGACATCCTCGAGCGCCTGCGCGAGGAAGAAGCGACACTCAACTCCGAAAATGCCGGTGCCGCCGACCGCGAAGCCACCACGCGCGCCGCTTTCGAGCAGGCCGGCGCAACGCTTGTCACAAGCGAAGCAAAGCTCGCCACGCTAACCGCCGAACGCGCAGAGGCCGCCGCCTCGCGCAACCAGATCGAGCGCACGCTGCGCGACACCGCCGAACGCCGCGATCGCTTTGCCCGCCAGCTGGCCGATGTCGACCGCGAGCTATCGGAGATCGTCTCGAAAGTCGCCGGCCTGCCCGATCCCGCCGAGAAGCGCGCTTTGGTCGAGGACGCGCTCGCCCGGTTGGAGGAAGCCGAGGCCGGCGCCATTGCTGCCGAACAGGCCGTCGCCGAGGCGCGCGCCACCGAGAGTGCCGCCCGTCCGCCGCTGCAGGATGCCAGGGCCGAACTCGCCGGCATCGAGACCGAAGCCCGCACGCTGGCCAAGATCCTCAATGCCGCCAGCGGCGATCTTTTCCCGTCGGTACTGGAGCAACTCAGCGTCGAACGCGGCTATGAGACGGCCCTCGGTGCTGCGCTTGGCGAGGATCTCGACGTGCCGCTCGACCGCAGCGCGCCGGTGCATTGGGGCGAAAGCCAGGTTGAACCAGGCGATGCGGCTTTGCCGGAAGGCCTCAAGAGCCTCGCCAGCGTGGTGCGCGCGCCTTCGCAGCTTGCCCGCCGGTTGGCGCAGATCGGCATCGTCGATGCGGCGGACGGCAAACGCCTGCAGACGCTGCTTGCCCCCGGCCAGCGGCTGGTCAGCCGTGACGGCGCGCTGTGGCGTTGGGATGGCTTGACCGCCAGCGCCGATGCACCGACCGCGGCCGCGCAGAGGCTGGCGCAGAAGAACCGGCTGGCCGAGCTCGATGCCGAGGCGGTGCAGGCGACGCAGATGATGCGTGAGGCAGAGGCTGCCCTTGCCCAGGCCGAACAGGCGCTGCGTGAGGCGAGCGAGGCCGAACGCAACGCCCGCCAGGCCGGGCGCGATGCCCAGCACGGCCTGGACGCCGCCCGCAGCGCGCTGGCCGAGGCCGAAAAGGCCGGTGGCGAGCTGGCAAGCCGCCGCGCCGCCCTGGACGAGGCGCGCGCGCGAATCGTCGACAGCCATGAAGAAACGGCCGCCGCCTTCGCCGAGGCCGAAATGCTGCTGCAGGACGCCCCCGATCTCGGCGACCTGCAATTGCAGCTTGAACAATCCGCCGCCAATGTCAGCCGCGATCGCGCAACCTTGGCCGACGCGCGCGCCGTCCATGAAGGCCTGCGCCGCGAAGCCGAGGCGCGCACGCGCCGGCTCGACGCCATCGGCGCCGAGCGCAGCAACTGGTTGCAGCGGGCCGAAAACGCCTCGACGCAGATTGCCTCGCTGGGCGAGCGCAGGGCCGAGGCCGAGGCCGAGCGCGAAACGCTGGCCGACGCCCCCGACGAGATCGACGCCAGGCGGCGCGCGCTGCTGTCGCAGCTGACCGAGGCCGAGACCTTGCGCAAGGCGGCCGCCGACCGTTTGCAGGAGGCCGAGAACAAGCAGGCCGAGCTGGACAAGGCCGCCACCGCGGCCATCCAGTCGCTGGCCGATTCCCGCGAAACCCGCGTCCGCGCCGAAGAGCGATTGACCGCCGCCGATGAGCGCCGGCTCGAGGTCGAGGCGCGCATCCAGGAAACGCTGAACACGCCGCCGCATCTGGTCATTCGCCATACTGGCCTGGAAGCCGACAGCCCGATGCCGGAAATGGCCGAGATCGAGCGCCAGCTCGACCGGCTGAAGGTTGAGCGCGAGCGGCTCGGCGCCGTCAATCTGCGCGCCGAGGAAGAGCAGAAGGAATTGTCGGACCGGCTGGAGGCCATCGTTTCCGAGCGCGAGGACATCATCGAGGCGATCCGCAAGCTCAGGCAAGCGATCCAGAGCCTGAACCGCGAAGGCCGCGAACGGCTGCTTGCCGCTTTCGAGGTGGTCAACGGCCATTTCCAGCGGCTGTTCTCGCATCTGTTCGGTGGCGGCACGGCCGAATTGCAGCTGATCGAATCCGACGACCCGCTCGAAGCCGGGCTCGAAATCCTGGCCCGTCCGCCCGGCAAGAAGCCGCAGACCATGACGCTGCTGTCCGGCGGCGAGCAGGCGCTGACGGCGATGTCGCTTATCTTTGCGGTGTTCCTGACCAATCCGGCGCCGATCTGCGTGCTCGACGAAGTCGACGCGCCGCTCGACGATCACAATGTCGAGCGCTTCTGCAATTTGATGGACGAAATGGCCGCGACCACCGAGACGCGCTTCGTCATCATCACCCACAACCCGATCACGATGGCGCGCATGAACCGCCTGTTCGGCGTGACCATGGCCGAGCAGGGCGTCAGCCAACTGGTCTCGGTCGATCTGCAGGCCGCCGAGGCGATGCGCGAGGCGAGCTGACGCAGCATGCTTTGTTGATTTCGTCGGCGATGGCGTCGATCCGACTGTTGCAATAGGACCGTCGCCCTTGCGACCTGCTTGCGACGCGCATTCTGTAAGGTTCGAAGAGAAGGAATTTAAGCGCCACCTGAGAGCGAACGCCAAAGCCCACATGCAAAGCGCCCGGCCAACGCGAAAGCGAGGCCTACAAGGCGCAGATGGCAATAGGCTCCGACCGCAATTCAGCTGCCACGTTTATCGGAAGCCCAGGAAGCTCAGTATCGCAATCACGATAACGACTGCTCCGATGAGCCAGATTATGTTGTTCACCGTATCTCTCCCGAACTAGTTGCTGGGAGTGAACTCGTAAGAGCCTACTAATGTTCCCGCATTTTCTGCGTCGAAACAAAATGGCGGCCATCGCTTCGTCGATTGCCAGACCAAGGTCCGAACAGGGTATGACTGAAGTCCTGACGTCGGAGCCATAGGCCTGAAGGCGGGCAACCTATGCCCTCCCGATACATTGGAACCGGGCTGCCGAGCATGAGTCCCTTCATCGGTGGTCAATCGGGTGCCCGCCATTCCTGAGAGGTTAGCGGGCACCCGATTGTCGTGACACCGCCAACGGCGTGCGTTTCAATAGCGAGGCTAACAGTGACCTTTGTCCAGAGATCTGTGCGTGACGGCGCAACCCGACCCGCAAACGACAACGACAGTCCTGCGGAGGTTTCTTCCGTTCTTGACCTCATACCATCGGCTGACGACGACAAGGTCGCTGAGCTTGTCAGGCGAACAGAGCGCCTGGCAATCGCAGTGGTTATCGGAATCGCGGTTCTGCTGATCTTGGCGCCGGTGGTTTACCTTGCACTTTCTTACGGGATCTGAGACGGCCCGACTTAGGCGATCTAAGATGGCCTGATTGGTCTCGTAAATCTCACAAATTGTGCCGACGGTCTTCCTCGCAAGACGGGTGTTTCCCGTCACAGATCAGGAGATCGAACGCGACGACATAGAAGGGTCCTGTGCAGCGCTCCTTTGTCGAGTGGCGTAACCCTGGTGGTCGGCTTGAAAGAGCGCCTTTACCAGAAGTTGCCAACAGGAGCTGCTGTCGCAACTTCTTCTTTCGATACGCCGTGTTGCACGGGAGCAGCCGTCACTGATCGCGCCCGTGGACCGACGACGCTACTCGGAACCAAAGGGATGGGACGCGGTTATCCCCGCGAAGGGATAATTAGCAGGTGGAGATATTACAATGAAAACAATGATCGTGAGCGCCTTGGCGCTGTTCATTGCCATGCCGACGATAGCTCCGGCAGCCGAAGCTGACGTGGTCATCACGACCCACCATCGACATCATCACAGGAGCGTAAAGGTCATCAATGACCAGGGTCAACGCCTTCATCACCGCAGACACGGCACGGTTGCCTTCTACGACCACGGCCGCAGACATCATCGCCGGGATACGGTCATCGTGACCGGCTCGATCGAGCGCAGCCATCATCGCTATTATCGACATCATCGGCATCATCCCGTCGTCATCCAGGACGACAACGATTACTGATCCTCTCCGCACGGCCCCGGCTCTGTCAACGGAGTCGGGGTCGCGTGGGAGTCAGATAGCTCCTGACGGCAGCCATCGATAAGGTCGGTAAATCATTGATTCCAAAGGCATGTGATTTGGCTGGGGCGCCAGGATTCGAACCTGGGAATGTCGGTACCAAAAACCGATGCCTTACCACTTGGCGACGCCCCAGCAAGCGAGCTTTGCCCGTTGCGCGCGGCCTTATAGGACGAGCGGCACGAAAGCTCAATGCCGAGTTGGCCACTGTGCAAAACTGATCCACCGCTTGGCGCGGGGACGCGCTATTCGCCCCAGACCGCCAACTCGTTGCCAGCGGGATCGGTGAAATGGAACCGCCTGCCGCCCGGGAACGAGAATATCGGCTTGACGATCGTGCCGCCGGCGCTTTCGACAACGTCGAGCGTTGCTTCCAGATCCTGCGAATAGAGCACCGGCAATGGTTTCGCCGGCGCCTCCGCTGCATCGGCCTGGAAGCCGCCATCGAGCCCTTCGCCGAAGGCCGAATAGGTCGGCCCGTAATCGGTGAACGACCACGAGAAGGCGGCGCTGTAGAAAGCCTTGACGCTGTCCAGCGTCGCGCCGGTCGCGGGCAGTTCGAGATAGTCGAGTTTTCCGTTGAGTTTCATCACGCTGCTCCCAACTTGTTCCCTATATGTTCTATATCCTGGGCAGCGATCCGGCAAGTCTTTTCGACGCAGCTTTTGCTTAATCGATTGTAGTCGCCGGGCTTCGCTGCCACACCTTGCCTTTCGCACTGCAGCATAATAACGCTCGGGTCGGAACGCGGGGGAACCGGGTCTTGGCCCCGGTGTTCTATCTTCCGAGGACTTGGAGGGCGAGCATGACCAAATGGGTCTACACCTTCGGCGATGGCGCCGCGGAGGGACGTGCGGGCGACCGCAACCTTCTCGGCGGCAAAGGCGCCAATCTGGCCGAGATGTGCAGTCTTGGCCTGCCCGTGCCGCCGGGCTTCACCCTCACCACCGAAGTCTGCAACGCCTATTACGCCAACGGCAACAGCTATCCGGCCGCGTTGCAGGCCGATGTCGTCAAGGCGCTGGACCATATCGGGCAGCTGACGGGGCGCCGTTTCGGCGATCCGTCGAAGCTGCTTCTGGTCTCGGTCCGCTCCGGGGCCAGGGCCTCGATGCCGGGCATGATGGACACCGTGCTCAATCTCGGCCTCAATGACGAGACGGTCGAGGCGTTGGCAGCCGATTCCGGCGATGCCCGCTTTGCCTATGACAGCTACCGCCGCTTCATTCAGATGTATTCCGATGTCGTCATGGGTCTCGACCACGAAGTGTTCGAGGAAATCCTGGAGGACCAGAAGGCGAGCCTCGGCCACGAGCTCGACACCGAACTGACAGCGCAGGAATGGCAGAGCGTCATCGCCCTTTACAAGGCCAAGGTCGAGGAGGAACTCGACAAGCCGTTTCCGCAGGACCCGCACGAGCAGCTGTGGGGGGCGATCGGCGCGGTGTTTTCCAGCTGGATGAACAACCGCGCCATCACCTACCGGCGCCTACACGACATCCCGGAAAGCTGGGGCACGGCGGTCAATGTCCAGGCCATGGTATTCGGCAACATGGGCGAGACGTCGGCCACCGGCGTCGCCTTCACGCGCAACCCCTCGACCGGCGAAAAGATGCTCTATGGCGAATTCCTGGTGAACGCGCAGGGCGAGGATGTCGTAGCCGGCATCCGCACGCCGCAAAACATCACCGAGGCGGCGCGCATCGCCGCCGGCTCCGACAAGCCGTCGCTGCAGAAACTGATGCCGGACGCGTTCCGGTCCTTCGTCGACATCTCCGACCGCCTGGAACAGCACTACCGCGACATGCAGGATCTCGAATTCACCATCGAGCGCGGCAAATTGTGGATGCTGCAGACGCGTTCCGGCAAGCGCACCGCCAAGGCGGCGCTGAAGATTGCCGTCGAAATGGCGCGCGACAAGCTGATCACGACGGAGGAGGCGGTCGCCCGCATCGATCCCGCCTCGCTCGATCAGCTGTTGCATCCTACCATCGACCCCAAGGCCGCGCGCGATGTCATCGGCGTCGGCCTGCCGGCTTCTCCGGGCGCCGCGACCGGCGAGATCGTCTTCTCGTCCGCCGATGCCGAGGATCTGAAGACGCAAGGTCGCAAGGCAATCCTGGTGCGCATCGAAACCAGCCCCGAAGACATTCACGGCATGCATGCTTCAGAAGGCATCCTGACCACGCGCGGCGGCATGACCAGCCACGCCGCCGTGGTCGCGCGCGGCATGGGCAAGCCTTGCGTTTCGGGCGCCGGCTCGCTGCGTGTCGACTACAAGGCCGGCACGCTGATGTCGATGGGCCAGACCTTCCGCAAGGGCGACATCATCACCATCGATGGTAGCAACGGCCAGGTGCTGAAGGGCGCCGTGTCGATGCTGCAGCCGGAACTGTCGGGCGATTTCGCCGCCATCATGGAATGGGCCGATGCGGTGCGCCGCATGAAGGTGCGCACCAATGCCGAGACGCCGCTCGATGCGCGCATGGCGCGCTCCTTCGGCGCCGAAGGCATCGGCCTCTGCCGCACCGAGCACATGTTCTTCGACGGCGAGCGTATCGTCGCCATGCGCGAGATGATCCTGGCCGATACCGAGAAGGACCGCCGCACCGCGCTTGCCAAGCTGTTGCCGATGCAGCGCTCGGATTTCCTCGAACTGTTCGAGATCATGGCCGGCCTGCCGGTGACGATCCGGCTGCTCGATCCGCCGCTGCACGAATTCCTGCCCAAGACGGAAGCGGAGGTGGCGGAGGTCGCCGCCGCCATGAACGTCTCGCTCGACAAGCTCAGGCAGCGCACCGAAGCCCTGCACGAGTTCAACCCGATGCTCGGCCATCGCGGCTGCCGCCTCGCCGTCTCCTATCCCGAGATTGCCGAGATGCAGGCGCGCGCCATTTTCGAGGCAGCCGTCGAGGCCGGCAAGAAAGCCGGCGCGCTGGTCGTTCCCGAGATCATGGTGCCGCTGGTCGGCCTGGTGAAGGAGCTCGACTACGTCAAGGCGCGCATCGATGCGGTCGCCAAGGCTGTCATGGACGAGACCGGCGTCAAGATCGACTATCTCACCGGCACGATGATCGAGCTTCCGCGCGCGGCGATCCGCGCCCACGTCATCGCTGCTACGGCCGAGTTCTTCTCCTTCGGCACCAACGACCTCACCCAGACCACTTTCGGCATCTCGCGCGACGATGCGGCGTCCTTCCTCGAGACCTATCGGCAGAAAGGCATCATCGAGCAGGACCCGTTCGTCTCGCTCGACATCGAGGGCGTCGGCGAACTGGTGCGCATGGCTGCGCAAAAGGGCAGGGCGACACGGCCCGACATCAAGCTCGGCATATGCGGTGAACATGGCGGCGATCCGGCCTCGATCCGCTTCTGCGAAGAGGTCGGCCTCGACTATGTCTCGTGCTCTCCCTACCGCGTGCCGATCGCGAGATTGGCCGCAGCCCAAGCCGCGGTGCAGATTGCCAAAACAGCAGTGCCGCGCCCCAAAAAGAGCGCCGCGGCATCCTGATTTCGACACAGTCCTTTCGGTATCGATGAAACGGCCACCCGTGGGTGGCCGTTTGGCGCTAAGCTTACGATTTTGTAAGCAAATTCACGCTGATGTGCGCGCCCCAACACGCAATCCCGACATCGTTTCTTCCCAATTTCACGGCCCCCCAACCCGCCCGGTGCCGAGAAAAAGATGTTACAGATTTCGCCCAGACCCTTCCGCTCGATCCTGATTATCCAGACCAAGTTCATCGGCGATATTGTTCTGTCCTCCACGCTCGCCAAGAACCTGCAGCTCGAATATCCCGGTGTCAGGATCGTCTTTCTCTGCGAGGCGCGCCTCGCCAGTTTCGTCACCGCGCACGGCATCGCCGCCGAGGTCGTCAGCTTCCGCCGCGCCGCCATGCGCGGCACCCCGCTGGAGCGTGGGCGCGAGCTCTATTCTATGATCAGCAAGCTGCGCCAATTCCGTTTCGACCTGACCATCGACCTCACCGATTCAAAGACATCGCGGCTCATCGTCAGGTTCCTCAACGCCAGCACCCGCATCGGCTACAATCCTCCGGAAAGGCCGCTGCGCTGGCATGAGCGCCAGCCCGCCAATGTCTTTGCCGAGCCGTTCGGTTTTGGCGAACGTCACTATCTCTACCGCTACCTTTCGCCGCTCGAGCCGCTCGGCGTCGGCCTGCGCGTGCGGGTGCCGTCGATTCGGCCATTGCCGATGGAGACGGCGAGGGCCCAGGCATTGCTGGACAAACACCATTTGCGGCCAAACGGCTTTATCGCGGTGCATGCCGGCGCAAGTTTTCACGGCCGGCGCTGGCAGCATGAACGCTTTGCCGCCGTGATCGACACGATTTCGCGCGAAACCGGACTGGATTTCGTACTCGTCGGCGGCCCTGACGAGCGCAAGCCGGCCGAGCAGATCCTCGCCAGTGCCGCGTCGATCGTCAACCTCGTCGGCGCGCTGTCGCTGGAAACGCTGCTGGCGGTGTTGCAGCAGGCGCGGCTGTTTGTCGGCAATGAGAGCGGCCCCATGCACATGGCAGCAGCGGCCGGAACGCCGGTTGTCGGCCTTTTCGGCCTGACCAGCCCGGCCGTCTGGGGACCGGTCGGCGTGCCCAGCCTCGCCTTGCAGCCATCCATGCCGTGCAATTGCGTGGCGGGCAGCCTGTGCAATCCGCTCGATCCCAGCAAGGCCTGCTGCGTCTGGCGCCTCGAGGTCGAACCGGTCGTCGCGGCCGTGCGCGAAGTCCTGTCACGCACGCATGTGGAACTGGAACACGCCGTCTGACGGTGCGCGGCGGTCACATTGTCGGGATATCAGCTTTCTCACGGCCACTATCCCGATTTCCGCCTTGTTGCGGGTCCTGGGATGCGGCTATGACAGCGCCGATTCTCAGACAAGACAGGCATCCCTTGCAAAAGCTGTTTTGCGCCTTGGCGCTATCTATCGTGGCCGTGTCCTCGGCCCAGGCCGCGCCGCTTGTCGAGCCGGCGCTGCATCTGAAGGCTGAGGACGGTAGCAGTGTCGGCCGCGTCGCGCTTACGCTCGACGCCTGCGGCGGCCAGACCGATACGAGGATCCTGTCGGCGCTGGTGGAGAACCGGATTCCGGCGACGATCTTCGTCACCGGTATCTGGCTGAAGCGCAACGCCGCCGCCGTCGAGATCATGCGCGCGCATCCGGACCTGTTCGAACTGGAAAACCATGGCGGCCATCACATCCCGGCCGTCGACACGCCGCGCAAGATCTATGGCATCCGCAGCGCCGGCAGCCCGGAAGCGGTGCAGGCCGAAGTCGAATCGGGCGCTGCCGCTCTCGCTGGCACCGGCGAGCCGGCGCCGAAATGGTTTCGCGGCGCGACCGCCGAATACAGCCCGTCGGCTATCGCCATGATCCGCAAGCTTGGCTTCAAGGTCGCCGGCTTTTCGATCAACGGCGATGGCGGCTCGTTGCTCGGCGCAAAAGAAACCGCCCGGCGCATCGCCGCCGCCAAGGATGGCGATGTCATCATCGCCCACATCAACCAGCCGACCCACGCCGCCGGCGAGGGCGTCGTGCAAGGTCTGCTCGCGCTGAAGGCCAAGGGGCTGATGTTCGTGCGGCTGGATGACGCCGACGGTGTCGGCAACGACGGGACGACTGATTAGGATCAGGCGGCGGCAGGCAGTTTCACCGCCTTTGGACTGACGTCGCCGACGTTTGAGATTAGCCGAGGCCTCTGAGCTTCGTCATCCCAGGATGAAACAGGAGCGAAGCTCCGTCGCGAAGACCCTGGGATGACGAAGCGAGCAACGGCGGCTTGAGTCGCTTGCTCAGGCCGGTGCTGCTTCGATCGTCACCCTGTCGGGATAGAAGGCGCCGTGGTCGCGAATCTCAGCCATTTCGTCGAACGGCTGCTCATAGCCCCACATTGCGTCCTTGCCGGTCTCGCTGGCCGGCAGCACGCTCCAGTAGCTGGCGTCGCCCTTGTAGGGGCAGTGGGTCGACAGGGTGGTTTTGCCGAGCTGGGTGAAGTCGATGTCTTCGAAGGGGATGTAGAATGCCTGGCGGTAGGGCGGTTCGGACAGAAGCTTCGCCCGCGTCGATGAGGCGATCACCGTATCGCCGGCACGCACGACCACGGTACCGCGATAGGGTTCGACGGTGATGACCTTGCCGGGATTGCTCTGAAAGCCGGGGGCGGGGTTGGCGATCTGGTCCATGCGGGGTTCTCCTTGTTCGATTGGGAGCACAGTCCGATTGAGAGCGTGCGGGATGCTTCCCATGTCTCTAAAATGTGTCTGGAGAACCCGTTGCGCAAGCCTTCGCCAGTAGCCCAGAGCTGGCCTTCCGATCACTAAAAACGATCCCGCGTGGAATGCTCAGGCTGCGGTCTTGAACACGTCCATGAGGCCGGCATAGGCCGCGGCAATACCGGCTACCGGGTTGGTGCTTCTTGACGTCGTCTCGACCTTCAGTGGGCCGCCGCCTGTCGGCAAGGTGAGCAGCAGGAACTGGCGATTGCCGCCATCGCCGATCGATGCGGCGGCGACATGCTGGCCTTCGCCTTCGTTCTGGACGCACATTTTGAACAGCAGCGTGCCGCCGACCGCTTCAAGGGCGCCGCCGACCACCTCGACAAATTCGTCTTCGGAGACCTTTTTGGCCTCCGGCACGAGATCGGCCAGACTTGCGGCAAGCGTGTCTTCAAGCTCTTTGTCGTCGAGTTGAATATCGTCCAACTGCACGTCTTGGGCCTCGCTGTCATCCAGCTGCCTGTCGTCGATCTGCCTGTAATCGATCTGCTTGCCGTCGATCTGCTTGCCGTCGAGCTGCGTGTCCATGCGAACCTCTTTCAGTCGCCAATCCGCACCCCTACCCCGTTAACGAACCTTAACGTCGACGATGGCCGGATTGTGGCGGTTTTCCCCGCCTTTCGATCACTGCTTGCTTCAGCCGTTAACGGTTGGAGACGTCATGGCTGGACAATCCGTCCGTTCGTCCCACAATGGAACAAAAGACGGGAAAAACGAGGAAGCAATGGGAGGAACCAGATGCTCGGACTGATGCAGGAATGGCCGCTGCTCTGCCACAAGCTGATCGACAATGCCGAGCGGCAGCACGGGACGCGCGAGATCGTCTCGCGCTCGATCGAAGGTCCTGTCGTTCGCACCACCTATGCTGAAGTTCATCGCCGCGCGCTCAAGGTCGCTCAACGGTTGGAGCGCGATGGCTTTGTGCTCGGCGACCGCATCGCGACCCTGGCCTGGAACACGGCGCGCCACATAGAGGCCTGGTACGGCATCATGGGCATCGGCGCCATCTACCATACGCTCAACCCGCGTTTGTTCCCCGAGCAGATCGTCTGGATCATGAACAATGCGCAGGATAGAGGGATCTTCGTCGACCTGACCTTCATGCCGCTGCTGGAAAAGATCGCCGGCGCGGTCAAATCGCTGAAAAAGGTGATCGTCCTGACCGACAAGGCGCATCTGCCTGAAACGACGCTGTCGAATGTGGTTGCCTATGAGGACTGGTTGAACGAGGCCGATGGCGACTTCGCCTGGAAGGTTTTCGGCGAAAACACCGCAGCCGGCATGTGCTACACCTCCGGCACGACGGGCGATCCCAAAGGTGTGCTCTACAGCCACCGCTCGAATGTGCTGCATGCCATGATTGCTGCCATGCCCGACGCCATGGGCCTCTCCGCGCGGGACACGATCCTCCCCGTCGTGCCGATGTTTCATGCCAATGCCTGGGGCCTTGGCCAGAGCGCGCCGATGATCGGCGCCAAGCTGGTCATGCCCGGTTGCAAGATGGACGGCGCCTCGATCTACGAGCTGCTCGACACCGAGAAGGTGACCTTCAGCGCCGCCGTGCCGACCGTCTGGATGATGCTGCTGCAGCATCTGGAAGACACCGGCAAGAAGCTTCCCTATCTCAGCAAAGTCGTCATCGGCGGCTCGTCCTGCCCGCGCGCCATCATCAGGAAATTCCAGGACAATTACGGTGTCGAAGTCATCCATGCCTGGGGCATGACCGAAATGTCACCGCTCGGCACGCTGTGCACCATGAAGCCGCAGTATCAAGCGCTCGAGGGCGAGGACCGGCTCGATATCCAGGGCAAGCAGGGCTACCCGCCCTTCGGGGTCGAGATGAAGGTGACGGATGACGACGACAAGGAACTGCCTTGGGACGGCAAGACCTTCGGCCGGCTGAAGGTGCGCGGTCCAGCCGTCGCCAGCGCCTATTATGGCGGCGTCGGAGCCGAGCAGTTCGACAAGGACGGCTGGTTCGACACTGGCGATGTCGCCCATATCGATTCCGGCGGCTACATGCAGATCACCGATCGCGCCAAGGACGTCATCAAGTCGGGCGGCGAGTGGATATCGACCATCGACCTGGAGAACCTCGCCGTCGGCCATCCCGATGTCGCCGAGGCCGCGGCGATCGGCGTCCATCATTCGAAATGGGGCGAGCGGCCCTTGCTGGTCGTGGTCGCCAAGCCCGGCAAGGAGCCGAGCAAGGCCGATATACTGGCGTTCATGGACGGCAAGGTGCCGAAATGGTGGATACCCGACGACGTCGCTTTCGTCAGTGAAATCCCGCACACCGCCACCGGCAAGATCCAGAAGATCACCTTGCGCAAGCAGTTCAGCGACTACCGCCTGCCGACGGATTGACCGGGACCGTGCGTTTCCTTGACCTTCAAGCTACCGGCCGCAAAAACGTTAGGGCAGGGGATGTTCAATTTGAGCATCCTTTGCTCTAAGCGTCTGTGCGGGTTGGGGCGGTGCTGAAGACAATGGAAATTGACGAGCGGCAGACATCGAAGGCGGCCGGCTGGTCGCGGCGCACGGGCGCTTTTGCCCTGGTCCTGCTGCTCACCGTGCTGGCCGGCCATCATTTCGAACTGGTCGAAACGCCGGCCTTCCTGTGGGTGCTGGCGATCGTCGCCTTGCTTGCCGCGTTCGCTTTGCTGTTTGCCGGCCTCGCTTTGTCCCGGCTGTGGCATTTCGGTGACCGTGGCGGCCGCGACCTCTCGGTCGGCGCCCTGCTGGCGCTGCTGGTGCTGACGCCCTACGGCTTTGCCACCTATTTGGCGGCGACCACGCCGCCCCTGAGGGACATTTCGACGGACCTCGACAATCCGCCGGTGCTCGAGACCAGCGACCGCACCAAGGACATGAACGTGCTCGCGCCGCCAACGCCTGGCGAAGTGCGCCTGCAGGCCGACGCCTATCCGCTGGTCACCGGGCACAGCTACAATCTGCCGTTCGAAACCGTCGTCGACGCCGTTGAAACCGTGCTCGACCGCCGCGATTGGCAACTTACTGCGCCATATCCGGTGACGGACGGTCAAGACGAGGTGACGATATCGGCCGTTGCCCGGAGCTTCGTCGTAGGCCTGCCCGCCGACGTCGCCATCCGGGTCAGCAATGATGGCGACACCATCGTCGTCGACATGCGCTCAGCCTCCCGCTACGGCCGCTACGACCTCGGCGACAATGCGGCGCGCATCGTCGGGTTCCTCGCCGAACTCGACCAGGAGGTTGCAGGGCAGGTGGGTGCCGCGCCGGCTGAGTAGTTCTACCCCACCGGCACAAAAACGCCGTCGATGGCCGGGTCACCCTGGGTAGCAACCAGGCCGCGCGCCACCAGGTCCTCGAGATGGGCAAGCACCGACAGGCCGGCGGCGCCATGCAGGCGCGGGTCGGTGTCCCGGTAGATAGCCTTGACCATGTCCGGGATCGTCCGGTCGCTGTCGCGGATCCGTTCGAGGATCGCCCGTTCGCGCATCTTGCGATGGGTCTTGAGGCCGCGCATGAAGCTGCGCGGCGCGGTCACCGGGCCGCCATGGCCGGGCAGCAGCAGGCGATCGCCGCGCGCGATCAGCCTGTCGAGCGAGGCCATGTAGTCGGCCATCGCTCCGTCCGGCGGCGCCACGATCGATGTCGCCCACGCCATCACATGGTCGGCTGAAAACAGGATGCCGGTGCCTTCGAGCGCAAATGCCGCGTGATTGGCGGTGTGGCCCGGCGTCAGCACCGTCCGGATCGTCCAGTCATCGCCCTCGACCAGCGCATTGTCGGGCAACGCGATCTCCGGGACGAAAACCGTGTCGGCGCTGGCGTCGAGCGGGTTGATCTCGCCGATCCGCAGCGGCCTTGCCGGGCGGTGCGGGCCTTCGGCCAGTACAATAGCGCCGGTGTGCGCTTTCAGCCGGGCGGCCAGCGGAGAATGGTCGCGATGCGTGTGGCTGACGAAGATATGGCTGACCGGCCGGTTTGCGATCACCTTGAGCAGCGTCTGGAAATGCGCCTCGTCATCGGGGCCGGGATCGATCACCGCCAGCGTATCGCGCCCGACGATGTAGCTGTTGGTGCCGTGAAAGGTGAACGGGCTGGGGTTTTTGGCGGTGACGCGCAAGACGTCCGGCGCAACGGTGACGCCCTCGCCATATGCCGGATCGAAGCTGGTGTCGAATTTGAGCGCCATGGCGGTGTCGTTGAATCTCTGTTCAGGAAGACGGCAAAACTGATTGCCGCATAACACGGAAGCCAATATAGAAAAACGCAAGGCCGCGATCTGCGGCAATCCGGATTGGGGAAGACCATGGCACTTGCAACGACGATGCGCCCGCTTGTTTCTCTCGCTTTGCCCCAGGAGGGCGCGCAGCGCCTGGCAACCCAGCTTTTGCTGGCGATCGCCGGAACGCTGCTTTTGACCCTGTCGGCCAAGACGAAAGTCGTGCTCGGGCCGGTCGACATCTCGCTGCAGACGCTGGCCGTCCTGCTGATCGCCACTGCATTTGGCCTGCGGCTTGGCGTCGCTACCCTGCTTCTCTACATGGCCGAAGGCGCCATGGGCTTCCCGGTCTTCCAAAGCACGCCTGAAAAGGGCATCGGCATCGCCTACATGATCGGCGGCACCGGCGGTTATCTCGCCGGCTTCGTCGTCATGGCGGCCATTGTCGGCTGGGCCGCCGACCGCGGCTGGGACCGCCACCCGATCAAGTTGTTCAACGCCATGCTGGTCGCCGAAATCGTCATGATGGCCATGGGCTTTGCCTGGCTGGCCACCCTCATCGGCGCGGAAAAGGCGTGGCAGTTCGGCGTTTTGCCGTTCGTCCTCGGCGACCTGATCAAGGTTGCGCTCGCCGCCAGCCTGGTGCCGGCGGTATGGTCGCTGCTGCCCAAGCAGCCCTGAAACCGGACAAATGAATGAGCCGGCGGGTCCAAGGCCCGCCGGCTTTTTGTTGTCACGCGTCCGCCAGCCGATGGTGCAAGCCGGTTGCCAAATCGCCACGCCCATTTGCACCGTCAGCTTGTGCCTGGTCGGTCAAATTGCCGCGAGGCGGCAGATGCAGAGTAATTCTGGCGCCGATCCACGGCCGAGATTGAATTGACAAGCCATTGCGCGAAACCTAAGCACGGGCAACTTGATTTCGAGGCGGGGGCCGGTAATTCAAGGAGAGCTTGTTGAAGGGAATAATCCTTGCAGGAGGCAGCGGGACGCGTCTGTATCCCCTTACATTAGCGATCTCTAAGCAGATTCTGCCGATATACGACAAGCCGATGATTTTTTATCCGCTGAGCGTCTTGATGCTCGCCGGTATCCGCCAGATTTTGATCATTTCGACACCTCGCGACTTGCCGGTGTTTCGGGAGTTGCTGGGCGACGGTTCGGAATTCGGGGTCGAATTCTCCTATGCCGAGCAGGCGCAGCCCAACGGGCTTGCCGAGGCCTTCATCATCGGCCGCGACTTCATCGGCAAGGATAATGTGTCAATGATTCTCGGCGACAACATCTATTTCGGCGAGGGCCTGTCGCAGCTCTGCCGCACTGCTGCGCAGCGCCAAAGCGGCGCGTCGGTGTTCGCCTACCATGTCGAGGACCCGCAGCGCTACGGCGTGGTGTCGTTCGACAAGCTCAGCGGCACGGCTTTGACGATCGAGGAGAAGCCGCGGGAGCCGAAGTCCAACTGGGCGGTCACCGGCCTCTATTTCTACGACAATGAGGTCGTCGACATCGCGTCGACGATCAAGCCCTCGGCGCGCGGCGAACTCGAGATCACGGCGGTCAACAACGTCTATCTCGAGCGCGGGAAATTGCATGTGCATCAGCTCGGCCGCGGCTATGCCTGGCTCGACACCGGCACGCATGACAGCCTGCATGAAGCCTCTTCCTTCGTGCGCACGATCGAGCACCGCCAGGGGATCAAAGTCGCCTGTCCTGAAGAAATCGCTTTCGAGCAGGGCTGGCTGACCGCCGACAAGGTGCTTGAGCGCGCCACGCGCCTGGGCAAGAACGAATACGCCGCCTATCTGCGCCGGCGTGTCACCGAGCTGACGGAGACATAGGGTGCTGGAAGTCAGGCAGCTCGGTTTGGACGGCGTGCTGGAAATCGTGCCGAAGCGGCACGGCGATGCGCGCGGTTATTTCATCGAAACCTGGAATGCCGAGGCCTTTGCCGAGGCCGGCATCGATCTGCGTTTCGTCCAGGACAATCATTCCTATTCGGCTGCCGCAGGTGTCGTGCGGGGGCTTCACTATCAACTGCCTCCACGCGCGCAGGACAAGTTGCTGCGTGTGATCCGAGGCAAGATTCTCGACGTGGCGGTCGACATCCGCCGCAGCTCGAAAACCTTCGGCAAATGGGTCGCGCTCGAAATATCGGCCGAGAGAGGCAACCAGATCCTCGTGCCGAAGGGTTTCGCGCACGGTTTCGTCACGCTCGTGCCGGACACCGAGGTTCTGTATAAGGTCACCGACACCTATTCGCCGGCGCATGATCGATCGATCCGTTTCGACGATCCTGATATCGGCATCGATTGGCCGTCGCCGGCCGGCGCCTTCGAGCTCTCGGCCAAGGACCTCAAGGCGTCGGCGCTTGCTGAGGCCGAGGTGTTCGCATGACGCGCGACGATGTGAGGAGAGCGCCATGAATTTTCTGGTGACAGGCGGTGCCGGCTTCATCGGCTCGGCCGTGTGCCGGCATTTGTGCGCCAATCCCGCCTACCATGTGACCAATCTCGACAAGCTCACCTATGCCGGCAATCTGGCCTCGCTGCGCACCATCGAGAATGCACACAACTACAAATTTGCGCAGGCCGACATCTGTGACGAGCGGGCGGTTCTCGACATCCTCCACCGCGACGAGATCGACGTCGTCATGAACCTCGCCGCCGAAAGCCATGTCGACCGCTCGATCGACGGACCCGGCGCCTTCATCGAGACCAACATCGTCGGCACCTACCGGGTGCTGAATTCGGCGCTCGAATATTGGCGCGGCCTTGACGAGGACAGGAAGGCGCGCTTCCGCTTCCACCATGTCTCGACCGACGAGGTGTTCGGCGATCTGCCCTTCGATGGCGGCATGTTCGTGGAGGAGACGCCTTACGCGCCATCCTCGCCCTATTCCGCCTCCAAGGCCGCATCCGACCATCTGGTGCGGGCCTGGCACGAGACGTACGGCCTGCCGGTCGTGCTCTCCAACTGTTCGAACAATTACGGGCCTTATCACTTCCCCGAAAAGCTGATCCCGCTGGTCATCCTCAACGCGCTCGACGAAAAGCCGCTGCCGGTCTACGGCGCTGGCGCCAATGTGCGCGACTGGCTGTTCGTAGAGGATCACGCCCGTGCTCTGGAACTGGTCGCCACAAAGGGCCAGCCCGGCGAAAGTTACAATGTCGGCGGCAATTCCGAGCGTACCAACCTTGGCGTCGTCGAGACGATCTGCGGCCTGCTCGACATCAGGCGTCCGCGCAGCGGCGGCAGGAGCTACCGCGATTTGATCAGCTTCGTCACCGATCGGCCCGGCCACGACCGCCGCTATGCAATCGATGCCTCCAAGATCGGCCGGGATCTCGGTTGGGCGCCGGCGGAGAGTTTCGACAGCGGCCTTGCAAGGACCGTCGACTGGTTCCTCGACAACAAATGGTGGTGGGGACCGATCCGCGAGCAGCGCTACGCCGGCGAGCGGCTGGGGCAAGTCCGGTCGCGCGGCCAGGTTGAAGGCAGGAAGGGCGCGGCGTGAGGCTGGTTGTCACCGGACGCGACGGTCAGGTCGCTGCCAGCCTGCTGGAGGCCGGGCAGAGGCGCGATGGCATCGAGGTCGTCACCCTCGGCCGCCCAGTGCTCGATCTGGCGCGCCCCGATACGGTGTTCGACGCACTCGCGGCAGCGCGGCCGGATATCGTGGTGTCGGCTGCCGCCTACACCGCCGTCGACCAGGCCGAGGACGAGCCCGATCTTGCCTTCGCTGTGAACGCCGTCGGCGCCGGCAAGGTCGCCGAGGCGGCCGCGAAGCTCGGCGTGCCCGTAATCCATCTGTCGACCGACTACGTCTTCGATGGCACCAAGGACGGCGCCTATGTCGAGACCGACGCCACCGCACCGCTCGGCGTCTACGGCGCCTCCAAGCTTGCCGGCGAGCTGGCCGTGGCCGCCGTCAATCCGCGCCATCTGATCCTGCGCACCGCCTGGGTCTACAGCCCGTTCGGCAAGAATTTCGTGAAAACCATGCTGCGGCTGGCCGGCGACCGCGACGAGATCGCCGTGGTCGCCGACCAATGGGGAAATCCGACATCCGCACTTGATATTGCCGACGCGATCCTGCATGCGGCGGCGGTGTTGCGCGGCGACTTTGACGGCTACGGCATTTATCATCTTGCCGGCACCGGCGAGACCAGCTGGAGCGGCTTTTCCCGTCATATACTCGACACAAGCGCGCAATACGGCGGGCCCACAGCGCGGGTGCGTGACATCGCGACAGTGGACTATCCGACCAAGGCAAAGCGGCCCGCCAATTCACGGCTGTCGACGGCGAGATTCGCAGCCGTGTTCGAGTGGGCCGTGCCGGAGTGGCAAGTTTCTGCCCAAATTGTGATCTCCTGCTTGGCGGAACGGAATTTGGGGCTTCGATTGCGAGATGGCGCCACCGATTTGTTTCCAGAGCCCGCTCCAAGTGGTTTGACGCCGGTCAAGGACAGTCTGCAACAATGAAAAAGCCAACACGCTCGCCGAAGAGCAGCGGTCCGCAAAAGAATGTCGAATCGACAGATGCCGGTGGGCGGTTGCTTCGCCAACTCTACGGTGCCCATGACGGCAAAGTCTCGGACAAATGGTCGATTTATCTCGACGAGTATGACCGGATTTTTTCGAAATATCGAAATCAACCGGTCCGCATGCTCGAAATCGGAATCCAGAACGGCGGTTCGCTCGAGATATGGAGCAAATATTTTCCGCGCGCCGCGCTTATCATCGGCTGCGACATCAACCCAGCCTGCGGTCTGCTGAATTTTGATGACAAGAGGATCAGTGTTGTCGTCGGCGATGCCAATGCCGATGAAACGCACCGCCATATCCTTGAGAAATCCGGGGCATTCGAGATCGTCATCGATGATGGCTCACACAAATCTTCGGATGTCGTGCAAACCTTCTCGCGGTATTTTCCCCATCTTGCCGAGGGTGGAGTATTTGTCGTTGAAGATTTGCATACGAGCTACTGGCAGGATTTCGAAGGGGGTCTCTATGATCCGCTTTCCTCGATGTCGTTCTTCAAGCGGCTGCTTGACCTGATCAACCACCAGCATTGGGGACTGGAGCACAGTCGAACCGATGCCCTCGCGGCCTTCGCCGGCCACTACGGGATTGCATTCGACGAGACTACGCTGGCGTCCATCCATTCCATCGAATTCCTGAACTCGCTCTGCGTCATAACCAAACGGCCGCCCTTGGAAAACGTGCTCGGCCCCCGTTTTGTGGCCGGTCGGAGTGCTGTCGTTGCGCCAGACATCATGACCGTGGATGGCGCAGCCGCCATTGTCGCCGACGAGGCCAGAAATCCATGGTCCCTTCAATTGGTGACAATCGAGCAGGAGATTGCGGAAAATCGGAAAGCAGTCAGCCGACATGCGGCACATCTACGGGCGCTCGCCGACGAGCTTGTCGAAGCAAGAGAATTGCTGGCGAACAGCGAGGCTGAAACGGTCCGTGCAAAGTCCGAGGCTGCTGGCATTGCTGGGCAGCTTCAAGTCCTTGCGGGCGAGACAGCCCGCGCCAAAGCCGACGCCGCAGGCGTGGCCGAGGAACTTCAAGCCCTTAAGACGCAGCTCTCGGCTGCATATGCAAACTACAGCTTGTTGCTCTCCGACCGCGATCATGCCCGTTCGGAAGAGAAGCGCCTGCACGATGTGCTTGATGCCGTCTACGGCAGCACGTCCTGGCGTGTGACCCGTCCCTTGCGCGGGGTTAGGCGCGGTGTCGGGTCAATTGGTGACACGACGGGGAAGGTCCGCAGATCTGCCGCGCGTGGAGCCCATAAAGGCTGGCACTGGCTTCCGCTCCCGACTGGTGTCAAGCAGAGAGTGAAGAGCGCCGGTTTTTCGGCGTTCCCGTCGTTGTTCAACGCGACAAATGCCTACCGCGCCTGGAAGAATCTCCAAGCGCACGGCGACCCGGCAAGCGCTCCTCCGTCGTGGCAACCTCCTCTGTCCGGCTCAGGCTATCACGTGGCGCCGCCGGCAACCTATGTTCCGCGTCTCGAGGCTTCGCCGCTGCTGCGAAAACCCGTTCGGATGGTCGCTTTCTACCTGCCGCAATTTCATCCGATCCCGGAGAATGATGAATGGTGGGGAGAGGGTTTTACCGAGTGGACGAATGTCGGCCCGGCTCAGCCACAATTCGTTGGTCACCACCAGCCGCACGTACCCGATGAGCTTGGCTATTACGATTTGCGCGACGTGGTTGTTCAGCGCCGGCAGATCGAACTCGCCAAGCTCTATGGCATCGAAGGTTTCTGCTTCTACTTCTATTGGTTCGGTGGCAAGAGGTTGCTCGAAAAGCCGCTTGAAAACTGGCTGGCCGACCGGAGTCTGGACCTGCCGTTCTGCCTGTGTTGGGCAAACGAGAACTGGTCGCGCCGATGGGATGGCCTGGATCAGGAAATCCTCATCGCGCAGAACCATTCCGCGGAAGACGACCTCGCTTTCATTGCCGAAGTCGCCCCCTATCTTCGTGATCCGCGCTACATTCGTATCGATGGCAAGCCGTTGCTGCTCGTCTATCGACCGAGCTTGCTCCCGGCATCGGATCAGACAGCGCGGCGGTGGCGGACCTGGTGCCGCGAAAACGGCATAGGCGAGATATATCTCGCCTACACCCAATCCTTTGAAGCTGGAGACCCGGGTCAGTATGGATTCGATGCGGCTGTTGAGTTTCCGCCCAACAGATCATCACCGCCGAACGTCACGCATGCTGTGGTTCCGTTGCGAGACGATTTTTCTGCAAACGTCTATGACTGGTCGGTCTTTCCCCAGCGCAGCGAAAACTATCAGCCCCGCCACTACAAACTCTTTCGTTCGGTTTGCCCCGGCTGGGACAATACGGCACGTCGCAGGCAGGGCGCGGGCGTATTTATCAATAACACTCCGGACCTTTACCGAACGTGGCTGGAGAACGCCATTGAGGATACGCTCAGCCATGTCAGCGTGCCGAGCGAGCGGCTGGTCTTCGTCAATGCATGGAACGAGTGGGCGGAAGGTGCCCATCTAGAGCCGGATGCCGCAAACGGTTTCGCTTATTTGCAGGCGACCCGCGATGCTTTGGAGGCTGTGAACAGGAAGGCCAAGCCCCGTATTATCGTCGTTTCCCATGATGCTCATCCGCACGGTGCGCAATATCTGGCCCTGGCGATGGTTCGCGAGTTCGTGGCGCTGGGATTCGACGTCGAGGTAATCGTCCTGGGCGACGGTCCCATACTGCCCCGCTTCGCCGAAGTTGCAACCGTTCACCGAATAGCCCTCGACACCGAACCGTCGGACCGGGTGCTTGCCAAACTCCAGGCAATGCGCAGTGCAGGCGCCGAGGTCGCCATCGCAAACACGGCGGTATCTGGTCTCATTGTTCCAATGTTGAAGGAGGCAGGCTTCCGTACGGTGGCGCTGGTCCACGAACTGCCAGGGGTTTTGCAGCAGTACCATCTCGAGAAACACGCCGCGGCCATTAACCGGTACGCCGATACCGTCGTCGTTGCGGCTCCGATGGTGCAGTCGGGGTTTGAGCAATTCTTGGGTGAGCCACTCGGCAAGGCGGTCATCCGCCCGCAAGGCCTCGTGCGGAAAAACCCGTTCAAGCATCGGGCCGAAGAAGCCCGCCGCTTGGTCTGCGAACAGCACGGGCTCGCTCCAGACACTCGCTATGTTCTCGCTGTAGCCTTTGTCGACCACCGCAAGGGGCCGGACATTTTCATCGATATGGCGCAAGGAGTACTCCGCACACATCCCGATACGGCCTTCATCTGGGTTGGTCACTTCGACGCCGGCATGGAAGAACAGATTGCGTCCACGCTGGACAAGCGGAAGTTGACGGAGCGGGTGAAGTTCGTCGGTTTCGTCCAGGAGCCAATGGCATATTACGCAGGGGCGTCCGCTTACGCACTGACCTCGCGCGAAGATCCGTTTCCGAATGTCGTTCTGGAATCTGCGGAAGTCGGGGTGCCGGTTGTAGCCTTTCAAGGGGCGACTGGCGCGGCGGATTTCGTACTCGAACATGGCGGGCTGCTTGCTGAGAACCTGAACAGCAAGGATTTTGCGGCGAAGGTGCGTGATGTCCTGAACCGTCCGGCGCAACCGAGCGTCGCTGGCGTAGGATCCATGCGACAATATCTGCTGGATCTACTTCACCACGCGACCGGGCTTCAGCGGGTGTCGGTGGTCGTTCCAAACTACAACTACGCGCATCACCTGATGCAGCGGCTGAACAGCATCGCGGACCAGACCTGGCCAATCTATGAGCTTGTCGTGCTTGACGATGCCTCCACCGACGGAAGCGCCGGCATTGTAGACGCCTTCCTGGCCGAGCGGCCCGAACTTGATGGTGAGTTGATCGTCAACGAGCAAAACTCCGGCTCCGTGTTTCGGCAATGGGCAAAGGGGATCGCGCGATGCCGCGGCGATGTTGTCTGGCTTGCTGAGGCGGATGATTTTGCGGCGCCTGATTTTCTGAAGGAACTCGTACCGGCCTTCGCTGATCCTTCCGTAGTGATTGCCTACAGTCAGTCTCGCCAGGTGGACGGCGCTGGGTTTGCCCTTGCAGAGGACTACACCGCCTACACAAGCGATATCTCGAACAAGTGGTCCGCCGATTATGTGCGCAACGGTTCTGACGAAATCAGCGAGGCGATGGCGGTCAAGAACACGATCCCGAATGTCAGCGCCGCCCTCTTTCGCCGCACGGCTCTGAATAACGTGGTCGCCGACCTGGGTGAAGAGTTGTTCAGCTATCGCGTCGCGGGAGACTGGCTGGTTTACCTGCGGGTGCTGTTGCAAGGCAAAATCTGGTTCAGTGCAAAGCGGCTCAATTCTCACCGGCGTCATGCAAGCAGCGCGACGAGGGCAGAAATGGCGGAGGGGCACCTCGATGAGGTGCGGCGTATGCAAGAACTCGCGCGCTCTTTCGTAGGCATCTCTGCCGAAACACGAGATAAGGCCGATGCCTGGCTGGAGCACGTGCGCGTTCATCTCGGCGTTCAAGGTGCGGATGCTGCATGACATACGGTCAAGGCTCGCAGCCCAATCTGCGGAAAAAAGCGGTCATCCTGGGTGCCTCGGGCTTTATCGGGATTAATCTCGCACGCAAGCTCGTCGAAGAGGGTTTCGAGCTGACCTGCTTCGCGCACAAGGCATCCGAGCACTGGCCGACGTCGGTGCGGGTCATCCTTGGCGATTTGGTTGCCCCGCCGCGCCAGCTTCTGGAGGCGATGGAGGGAGCCATTGTCTTTCACCTGGTCAGTTCGACACGGCCGACGGCAAAAACCGAAGTGGCTGTAGCCGAGATCGCTACCAACCTGATGGCGACGGTAGGCTTGCTGGAGACCACGCAGGACGCAGACTGCCGCTGGGTCTTTTCATCGTCAGGCGGGACCGTCTACGGCCAGACGGATGCCGCGCTGATTTCCGAGGAGCATACGAATCTTCCGATCTCGTCCTACGGAACGGTCAAGCTTGCAATCGAGCGGTACTTCAGTCTCTACCGGACCTTGCACGGTACCGACTTTGTGGTAGCGCGGATATCGAACCCGTTTGGCCCCTTTCAATCTGCGGCGAAAGGGCAGGGGCTGATCGCAGCATTGTTCGAGAGAATTGGCGACGGGGCGCCGGTCGAAATCTGGGGCGACGGCAAAAATGTTCGCGACTTCGTTTACATCGACGACGTTACCGATGCTCTGACCTTGCTTGGGGAGCGCGGGAGACCGGGAGAGGTCTACAATGTCGGCTCAGGCGTGGGAACCAGCGTGATCGAGCTGGTGGCGAAAATATCGACCACCCTCGATACGCCATCGAAGGTCGTCTATGCCCCAGCCCGGGGTGTCGACGTACGCCGCAATGTGCTCGATATCGGCAAGATCAATCGCGAGCTGGGTTGGCGCCCGGGTCATAGCCTGGATGAGGGTATCGCTCTTACCCATCGCTGGCGGCAGGGCCAGGTTGTGTGCGTCAAGTTCTGCAAAATGGGGCAGCCATGGTCATGATGCTGGTTATGCGGCTTGGCGCAGAGCGAGCTTCTTGTGCTCGCGCAGGTCGTCCATGTTGATCTATCGGTTGGCCTCCATCCAGTTTTCATTGGTCTCGACGGCCAACGCCCTGACCAGGCGCAGGCAGCTTTCGGTATTGGGGAAGATGCGCACGACATAGGTGCGCCGGCGGATTTCCTCGTTGAGCCGCTCCAGCATGTTGGTGGATT